>NZ_JASCOZ010000014.1 GCF_029960115.1 Stenotrophomonas sp. PS02289 | reverse complement strand
GCGGGAGATGGAGCGCATCGCCGCCGAGGTGCTACCTGCCGGGGTGCGCTTTGAATGGACCGGGACCGCACGCGAGGAGCAGGAAGCGGCAGGCCAGGTCGGGTTGCTGCTGGGCCTGGCGTTCGTGGTGGCGTTCCTTCTGCTGGCTGCGTTGTACGAAAGCTGGATCACCCCGGTGATCGTGCTGCTTGTGGTGCCACTGGGCATTCTGGGCGCAGTGCTGTTCACCGCCGCGCGTGGCATGTCGGCGGATGTGTATTTCACGGTAGGACTGGTGACCATCATCGGCCTGGCTGCCAAGAACGCCATCCTGATCGTTCAGTTCGGGCTGGATGAAGAGGCGCAGGGCGTGCCACCGCGCGAGGCGATCCTACGCGCGGCGCACCAGCGCCTGCGCCCGATTCTGATGACCAGCCTGACCTTCATCGTCGGCATGGTGCCGCTGGTGATCGCCACCGGTGCCGGTGCCGCCAGCCGCCAGGCGGTGGGTACCGGTGTGCTTGGCAGCATGCTCAGCGCGACCGTGCTGGGCATTTTCTTCACGCCGCTGTTCTACTACCTGCTGCGACGCAGGTCGGCGGAGAAGGCCGATGCGTAGCCGGCATGCACGAAGGGGGATGATGGCGCTGGCGGTAACCGCACTGTGCGGCTGCAACCTCGCACCGCCGTACGTGCGCCCCGAGGTCGCGGTGCCGTCGACATACGTGACCTCGATTGACTCGCCCGTGCACGACAGCGGCATGAGCGCGCCGGTCCTCGGTTGGTCCGCTTATTTCCAGGACCCTGTGCTGCAGGGTTTGATTGAACAGGCGCTACGCAACAACCGGGACCTGGCCGCTGCCGTGGCACGTATGGAACAGGCCCGCGCGCAGTTCCGCATCCAGCGCAGCCAGCGGCTGCCCGGTCTGGAGATCAGCGGCTCCGGCCAGCGCCTGCGCACGCCGATCAGTGCCGCGGATGGTGCGGCGAGGGTGACCGTGGACAACTATGCCGTTCAGGTGGGCATCCCCGCATTCGAACTGGATTTCTGGGGCCGCGTCGCCAATCTCAGCGAAGCCGCGCGCCGCCAGTACCTGGCCACTGCTGAAGCGCGTGATGCTGCTGCACTGAGTCTGATCGCCACCGTGGCGGCCACTTACTACGCCGTGCGCGCCAGCGAAGCGGGGATCGTGCTGGCCGAGCGCTCGCTGGCCAGCCGGCAGGAAACCCGTGAGCTGGCGCAGCTGCGCATGGACGCCGGCCTCACCTCATCGGTGGACTTCAACCAGTCGTATGCACTGGTTACCCAGGCCGAGGTGCAGTTGGCTGAACTCCGACGCAGCCATGGCCAAGCGGTGCAGTTGCTGCAGTTCCTGGTGGGCACCCCGCTGCCGCCCACGCTGCCCCCAGGACGGCCGTTGGAGCCGGATGCGCAACTGGCCCGGCTGCAACCTGGACTGCCATCGGCGTTGCTGGAGGCGCGGCCGGACGTGCGACTGGCCGAGCAGCAGCTGCGCGCGGCGAATGCCAACATCGGCGCGGCGCGCGCCCTGTATTTTCCCTTGATCGCGCTGACCGGGGCAGGCGGCTATGCCTCCAGCTCGCTGTCGGGGCTGGTGTCGGACAGCAACCGGGTGTGGTCATTCGGGGCCGGCGCGGTACTGCCGTTGCTGGACTGGGGCGCGCGCCGGGCACGCGTGGACGCCGCGGTGGCCGCTCGCGACGAACGCGAGGTGAGTTACCAGTCCACGGTGCAGAACGCCTTCCGTGAGGTGGCCAGCGGCTTGGTCGCCGCCGAGCAGAACGACCGCCAGATCGCGGCGCAGCTGCAGGCAGTGCAGGTGCAGCAGGCATTGGTGGACACCGCACAGGACCGCTACGAGGTTGGCCTGACCCCGTACCTGGAAGTGCTGGACGCCGAGCGCAGCCACTTCACCGCCGAGCAGACCCTGTTGCAGCTGCGCGCCAGCGCACTGCAGGACGCCGTGAACCTCTATGCCGCGCTGGGTGGCGGCCAACTGTCGAGGAGTCCCTGATGCGCCTTCCACTTTCACTGCTGTGCCTGGCCAGCGTGGCGTTGCCCGCCAGTGCCATGGGCCAGACCCGCGACGCCGACCAGGATGCTGAAATCCAGCGCCTGCGCCAGACCGTTGAACAGCTCACCGCGCGTATCCAGGCGCTGGAAGGGGGGAAGACCACGAGCACTCCTTCGGCCGCAGCGGTGGGCGTCGCGACAGCGCCCAGCGTCGTCAGCGCGCCGGCAGCAGTGCCGGCTACCGCGGCAGCGGTGGCCACGCCGACGGTGCTGAACGTGACCATCTCGCCGCTGCCGCCGCGCGATCCGTTCGACGAGGATGACCAAGCCGGCGCACGGATGGACAACGAGGTGCCCCCGGGCGACGAACTGGAAGGTTTCTTCGCGCTGCCGGGCACCTCCACCTGGTTGCGCCTGAGCGGCTACGCCAAGCTGGACGCGATGTATGACGACGGCGACGCCGGTGACAGCGATATGTTCATCACCTCGGAGATACCCGTGGATGGTGGGCGGGACAGTGCCCGCTTCAACATGCACGCCCGTCAGACCCGCTTCACCATCGAGGCGCGCCGCGATACCGGGGCGGGTCCGCTTCGCTTCGTGCTGCAGAACGACTTCTTTGGTTCTGGCGGCAGCTATGGCTATCGGCTGCGCCATGCCTACGGGCAGCTGGGCAATACCTACGCCGGCTTCGGCTGGTCGGCGTTCATGGACCTGGATTCGGGACCCGACACGCTCGACTTCGCCGGACCCGGGGCGTCGCCGTCAGCGCGGGTGGCCAGCGTGCGGCAATACATTCCGTTACGCGGCGGCAATCAGCTGATCATCGCGGCCGAACATCGCGCGCCGGAACTGCAGCTGGATGGCGCGACCCAGCAGTCGCGGACCGCCGCGCCCAACCTGGTGCTTGCCGCGCGACATGAGGCCGACTGGGGCAGCCTGCAGCTGGCCGGCGTGCTGCGCTACCTGGCGTTTGATTCCGCCCGCGACAGCGGTGAAGGCAGCGACGGCACCACCGCAGGCGGTTTGGCCTTCAGCGGCACCTGGGGCGGCAGCAGCGGCAGCTATTTTGTATTCGGTGCCGTCGGCGGGCAGGGCATTGCCGCCTATCTGGGTGATCTGGGTGGGTTGAACCTGGATGGGGTGGTGGATGCCAACAACGAGATCCAGACCCTGCAGCAGTACGGCGGCTGGATTGGCTACACGCACCGCTGGTCGCAGCGCTGGCATTCCACGGTGACCTGGAGCCGGTTGTACCTCGAACGTGACGCGCTGCTCGATCCTGCCGTGTTCCGGCGCAGCGACTATGCCGCAGCCAACCTGATCTGGCAGCCGGCACCCAGCTGGAGCTGGGGCGCGGAAGTGCTGTACGGCAAGCTGCAGGAACAGAGTGGAGCCAGTGGCGACGTGTTCCGGGTGCAGACCGCATTGAAGTACGACTTCATCAAGTAGGAGTGCGTCATGAACAGGCGGCGCAGCGGGCGGCGGATGTTGGCATGGGCGGTCTGCGTAGGGTGTGTCCCTGTGGCCGCGGCCCAGGACGCCATGCTTGGCACCTTGCTGGAGGAACCCGGCAGCGCCGGCCTGGGCATGCTGGTCCGGGTGGAAACCTCGCCCTATGTCGGGGCCGACGACCGGGTGGACCTGCTGCCGCTGTATCTGTACGAAGGCGAGCGCTTCTTCCTGCGCTCCAATGCAGCGGGCGTGCGAATAGCCACGCAGGACAACCAGGGGCTGGAACTGTTCGTGGAGCGGCGGCTGGAGGGATATCCGGAGGACGAAACCCCTGACATCCTGCAGGGCCTGCGCACCCGCAATGGCGAAGCCGACCTCGGAGCCCGCTACTACTGGAAGCAGGATCGCCACGGCTGGGACCTGAGCGTTCGCCAGGATATTTCGAGCACCTCCAAGGGCACCGAACTGCGTGCCGGCTATGGCTATACCTGGCGCGGCCAGCGCTGGGATGTGCAGCCGGTGGTGAGCCTGGAATGGCGCAATGCCCGACTCAACGACTACTACTTCGGCGTGGAGCCGTACGAGGCCGATGCAGGACGCCCCGCCTACGCGGCCGGTTCGGGACTGGATTTCACGGCAGGGATCTATACCCGCTACCGCTTCCTGCAGCACTGGAGCCTGCTCGGCGGGGTCTACGCCACGCGAGCGTCCAGCGCGGTACGCAACAGTCCGCTGGTCGACGACAGCGTGCAGTGGGGCGCGCTGCTGGGCGCGGCCTACGACTTCGGAAACGGCCAGGTACGCTGGGACAAGCCGGAGACACCGACCTTCGTCAAAGTGTTCTATGGCCGCGATTCGGCCGACGGCTGCCACATGGTCAAGATCATGACCTTCAGCTGCACCGACCTCAACGATGAGGATCCGACCGACATCTGGGGCGTGCATGTCGGGCGCCCGTTCGTCTCCGGGTTGAACGGCTGGCCGCTGGACCTGGTCGGCTATGTCGGCGTGCTGCGGCACGATGAGAAGGGGCACCAGCCCGACGCGTGGCAGATCGATGCCTACATGAAGGCGTTCTACTACGGCTTCCCGTGGTCGCATCGGGTGAAAACCCGGATCGGCTTCGGCTTTGGTCTTTCCTATGCCGAGCGGGTGCCGTATGCCGAGGTGCAGTCGCAGGCACGGCGCGAGCGCAACACCTCCAAACTGCTGAACTACCTGGACCCCAGCATCGACATCAGCCTGGGTGACATCTTCGGCAGCCAGCGCTGGCATGACCTTTATCTGGGCGTCGGGATCTCGCACCGATCCGGCATCTTCGGCTCGGCGCAGATGCTGGGCACCGTGGACGGAGGTTCCAACTACATCTACGCCTATCTGGAAGCGGCGCTCTAGCGTGATGGCGAGGGTCGTTTTGGCTCGCCCTCATGCCGCGCGAGCAGGGCGATGGCGATGTAGGCCGCGCCCATCGCCAGCATCGCCACGCCGATGCCCCACGAGGCGGACGCACGACCCGCCCAGGCGACACCGGTAACGCAGATGACAGCGGCCACCAGTGCGATCACACCCGAGGCCAGCGAGATCCAGCGATGCCCGCCCGCACTGAATCCAAAGGCAAGGCTGAATTGCGCCAGGGCCTGCACCACCAGTACGGCAGCGACGGTGGTGGCGACTGCATATGCCGCCCATTCCGGATGGGTGTAGATGGCGATGCCGCCGATGATCTGTGCCGCGCCCAGTGCAATGGTCATCGCAAAGCTGGGCAGGCCGCGCAGCAGGAATGCCTGTGAGAGTTGCAACGCGCCGGCAATGACCAGCAGTGCGGCCACCAGCAGGGTCATGGTGCGCACCAGCAGCGAGGCGGCATACAAACCCACCAACCCTACCAGCACCAGCAGCACACCCAGAATCAGCAGCCGTTGCCAGTGCGCCTTCATGGCGACACCGATGGAGCCAGGTTGCCGGCCAAGACGAGAAAAAACGGTCATGCCAGTGCTCCGGGCATTGGATTGGCTCCCATTAGGGGAGTGCGCAGGCGACACTGCAAGCGTCTTGCGTCATTCACTGGCGCATTCCCGGTAGAACTACTGAGCCTCCATCACGGCAGGTCACGGGTACTGCGGTGTAACGTCGTGTCATTCCACTCGAGGCGTCGCGTCATGTCGCACAGCCTGCTTCGATTGCTGGTGCTGAGTCTGGCCTTCGTGGCTGGCGCGCCCACTCCGGGTGCATGGGCACAGGCCCCCGCCGCAGCGGAAAGGCCTGCGACCATCGTGTTCAGCAATGTCCGGATCTTCGACGGAACACACCCGCAGCTTTCGCCGCCGCGCCATGTGCAGGTGGAGGGAAACCGTATCACCCGGATCTCTGCAACGCCCATTGATGCTGGGGGTTCGAAGCACATCGAGGGAGGTGGACGCACGCTGATGCCGGGCCTGATCGACATGCACTGGCACAGCATGTTTGCCGCGGTGCCCATCCAGTCGGCCATGAGTGCGGACAACGGTTACCTCAACATCGTCGCGGCAGGCGAGTCGCGCCGCACGCTGATGCGGGGTTTCACCACCGTTCGCGATGTGGGCGGTGCCGTGTTTGGTTTGAAAGCCGCGGTTGATGCGGGCCAGATCGAGGGGCCGCGCATCTTTCCCTCCGGTGCGATGATCACGGTCACCAGTGGCCACGGCGACTTCCGGCAGCCGTCCGATCTGCCGCGCGGCGTGGGACAACCCGGATCCCGCCACGATGTTGTCGGTGACAGCGCGATTGCCGATACGCCGGATGAGGTGCGCGTGCGCGTCCGCGAAATGCTCATGCGCGGCGCAAGCCAGATCAAGCTCACCGCCGGTGGGGGTGTCTCTTCTCCGCACAGCCCGCTCGACGTGGTGTCCTTCAGTGAGCCGGAGCTGCGCGCGGCGGTTGATGCGGCGCGCGACTGGGGCACGTATGTCACGGTTCACGCCTACACCCCGGAGGCCATCAACCGTTCGATTCGAGCCGGTGTACTCTGCATCGAGCACGCCAGCCTGATGGACGATGCCACCGCCCGTCACATGCGTGATACCGGCACCTGGCTGAGCACGCAGCCCTTTCCACCTGAGCTGGCCAATGCCTTCCCACAGGGCTCCAACGAGTGGCTCAAGGCACAGGAGGTGTTCGCCGGCACCGAGCAGACCTATGCACTGGCCAGGAAGTACCGGCTCAAGACCGCCTTCGGCACCGACGTGCTGTTCTCCAGGGAACTGGCGTCGCAGCAGAGCCGCATCCTGGCCAGTCTTACCCGCTGGTACACACCCGCCGAGACCCTGATCATGGCCACTGGCACCAATGCACAGCTGCTGGCCTTGTCGGGCAAGCGCAGCCCGTATGTCGGTCGCCTGGGCGTGGTGGAGGAGGGCGCACTGGCCGACCTGCTGCTGGTGGACGGCGATCCGCTGACCGACATCAGTCTGATCACCGATCCCGAGCGCAATTTCCTGGTGATCATGAAAGACGGCGTGCTGGTGAAAGCCCCGCGCTGAGCCGCATCAGTTGCCCACGGTCATGCCGAAGCCACCGCTGGCTTTGAAGCTCAGCACCAGTTGCGCCACCCGCCATGAAATGAACGCGTACGTGCAGCAGAGGGCGATCTGCAGCAGCAGATGCCATTTCAGCCGGCTCAGCCGCCAGATCCCGTCGAACAGATTGAGCAGCAGCAGGCACACGCCGATGGCAGTTACCACGTAGCCCACCAGCGTGGGGTGGGCCAGATCCAGCTCGCCGGGGCCGGTGCGCACGACCTCCAAGCCGGCCGCGGTGACCAGCGAAGACACCGCAAGATTGCGTGTGTTCTCGAAGATCAGTCGCAGCACGCCGTCGTCGAACAACAGGGTGGCAATGCGCCGCAAGGGAGCTGGCAGCATGGGCGAGGCCTCTGGCTGGCAACATCGTTGTGTCCAGTTTGCCTCGCCCCCGACAGCTTTGGCCTCGGTAGAACTACTGGTCCCCGCCCGCGGGCAGCTGCTGGCAGTACTCGTAGACGCCTTCACTTCCCCAGATGTTCAAATCCGGAGCGCCGTTCAACTGCTTCATCAATCGCGCAGTGCGCACGCCATCATTGGCCATGCAGGTGAAATAGGCAAAGCGTTCAAGATTCCGTTGGCTAGGGTACTGCGCAACGACCCTGTCGATGCCACGTGAAGCAATCGCCCAATCGAAGGTGGGTGTTCCGAAGGGATGAAACCCCGCATTCACCAGCAGATCTTCGTAGATGCGCAAATAGAGGACGTCTCGGTCTTTGGTCGGCACGTGTGTCATCGCATGCCGAGCGAAACTGTCGATCGCCTGGAATGACCCGCCATAAGACGGCATTCGATAAAAAGCCGACACGGAGAACAGTCCAAAGAAGTAGGGATACCGCGATGCACCCTCGTCGAAAAATCTGCTTTCAACAAGATCGGGGCGCTTCAAGCGGAACGCCGCGTGCTGCATGATCGAGTAGTAGTAGGGATCCCGCGCCGCGACTGGGCGGTTGGCAAGAAGGTGATCTGCCGCCTTGCCCACATACTCACGGTAGGGGTCCCAGTTGGCTGCAGGTACCTCACGGCTAGACACCTCTCCACGATAGCTCATGCCGCGGTTGTACCAGGCGCGTGCCAGTACAACATGAGCAGTTGCTGATTTCGGCTGCAGGTCCACCCAGCGCTGCGCCCACTTGATCCGTGCGTCCCATTGCGCGGCGTCATGCTCGTCGATTGAAAGATACCGAAAGGAGAGTGTCTGGTAGAAGTACATCAGGCTTGATTCACCGTTATCGGTGAGGGCACCGGGAGATCGATACGACGCAGCAAGGCGATCCAGGGCCGCGTAGTCGTCTGCGTCCACCAACGCCTGAACCTTGCGGGCGATGGAGGACTCAGTCTCCCGTGAGCTCAGCGTGCGCGACTCGGCCGCCAACGGCCATCCCATCATCAGGGCGAGTACAACACCTATGCACTTCATCGACATCAGAACGACCTTCCCTGGCGGCTCCCACTGGAGCGGGTGGGCAGATTCTAGCCCAGGACACGCCCATGCTGCTGCCTGCGTCGTTCACTGGCAGTTCCCCGGTAGAACTACTGACGCGGCCGGTACCCCGGTTGCGCATGCTCTGGGCGAAACGACGCGTGCCGCGTCGCCCCGTGGACGGGTGCCCGCATGGATATTCCCGCCAGCTATCCGAGCCTGCCTCTCTGGATGATAACCCTTTGCTTCCTGATCGCCTTGCTGGTGGCGCGTGAAGTGGGAGCCGCTGTGTCGCGCTGGCAGCATCGCAAGCGCACACGACATGGCCACGTTGAGCCACCGGCGGAGGATGACAAGGACAGGGATGCCTTTGCCATGACCTCGGTGCTGGGTCTGCTCGCGCTGCTGATCGGCTTCACCTTCTCGCTGTCGCTGGGGCGCTACGACGAGCGGCGCCAGCTGGTGGTACATGAGGCCAATGCGCTGGGGACGACCTGGCTGCGTACCGACCTGCTGGAAGCGGGCGATCGTGCGCGCATGCAGGAGGTGCTGCGACGCTACGTGGATGCGCGGGTGGACTTTGCCAACGCAAAGACCGCCGATGAGGAGGTGCAGCAGAATGCCCGCACCGTTGCGTTGCAGAATGAACTGTGGCGGGTTCTGGTCGACGGCACCCAGGCCTTCCGTGACACACCCCGCGCGTCCCTGCTGTTTACCACCACCAATGAATCGATCGACCTGGCGGCTGAACGTTTTGCGGCGCGCCAGGACCACATTCCGCCCCGCATTCTGCGCATGTTGCTGCTGTTTGCGATGCTGGCAGCCGCACTGGTGGGCTACGAGCGGCCGCATCAGCGGCGGAGTACGGTGCTGCTGCTGGTACTGCTGACGCTGGCAGTGGGGCTGATTCTGGATCTGGATCGTGCCAGTACGGGCCTCACCCATGTGCCGCAGGAACCGATGCTGGATCTCCAGCGGAGCCTGCGGGTGGAGGGTTCGCCATGAAGATGAGGTGGATGTTGACGGGTGCTTTCGCGTCGGGTGCTCTGCTGTGCGCAGGCGGGGCCCAGGCACAGAGCAGCGACGCCGACGAACTGGCCAAGAAGCTCTCCAACCCGGTGGCGGCGCTGATCAGCGTGCCGTTCCAGTACAACTACGACGAGACGTATGGCGAGGAAGGCTACCGGCACAATCTGAACATCCAGCCGGTCGCCCCGTTCCAGATCTCAGAGCACTGGAATGTCATTTCGCGCACCATTCTGCCGATCACGTATCAGAAAGACGTGATACCCGGGACAGACCAAGCCGGTATTGGCGATATCACCCAGAGCTTCTTCTTCTCGCCGCGGGAACCGGGTCCGTCCGGGGTGATCTGGGGCATCGGCCCGGCACTTCTGCTGCCCACCGGCACCGACGATCTAGGTGCGGATACCTGGGCAGCGGGCCCAACCTTCGTGGTGCTCAAGCAAGACCACGGCTGGACGTTGGGCGCACTGGTGAACCACCTGGCTGATGTGGCGGGTACGGGCAGCCGTCGGGCGGACATCAGTTCGACCTTCATCCAGCCGTTTGCCTCGCGCGCGTATGCGGGTGGGCGCACGTTGACGTTCAACCTGGAGTCGACCTACGACTGGAAAGCCAGCCAGTGGACCGTGCCGCTCAACATCCAGTACGCCAAAGTCACCAAGGTGGGGGGACAGATGCTGAGCTTCCAGGGTGGTGCCCGGGTCTATCTGGAGACGCCGCGTGGCGGTCCAGACTGGGGGCTGCGGTTCGGGGTGACATTGCTGTTCCCGAAGTAGCACCCGCCTGGGTGCTCAGTGATCCGTGAACAACCACACCGCCGTGAATCCCCCCAGCAGCAACAGCCCGATGCTGAAGGCGGTCGTCGCCCGGTGGCGGGTCACGATCACGCCACGCTCGATATCACTGCTGACCTGCCAATAGCGGACCAGTGACCAGACCAGCAGGGCCAGCCCGAGCAGAACCATGCCGAAGCCGGCATTGCTGGCGTCGTGCAGCAGCAGTCGTCCCCCTTCCGGGGCCTGGTCGTTCTGGATGAGGTAGGTGCTGAAGCGGTTGATGGTGATGCCAAAGCCGATCAGCGACACCGTGGTCCGCAGGTAGGCCAGGTGGGTGCGCTCGTTGGCCATGTGGGTGCGGCCACGCGCCAGGTCGGTGGACAACGAGCCGGTGGTGGCGGTCGTGTGCTCGGAATGTGAGCTGGGCGTGGTCATGGCGTGGAACTCCAAATCCGGTGTACGTGCAATCTACGCAAAGCCGGCTGCAGCTACCTGCGTAAAAGTACCGATGGTCCCGCCGCTTCTACGCCTTCACGCACGACCGACTGGCTCCGGCCTACAACGGGACATCGTTCCATCAAAGAGACGTGACATGGCCAGACCGATCTGGACCGGATCGCTTTCATTCGGGTTGCTGAACGTGCCGGTGTCGTTGATGTCCGGCGAACGCGGCACCGACCTGAGCTTCCGCATGCTGGATGCGCGTGACAAGAAGCCGATCCGCTACGAGCGGGTGAACGCAGATACCGGTGAAGAGGTGCCCTGGAAGGACATCGTCAAGGCCTTTGAGTACGACAAAGGCAGCTACGTGGTCATCGAGAAGGAAGACATTGCCGCGGCGGCACCCGAGACGCACGAGTCGATCGACGTGGAGGCGTTCGTGGATGCCAACAGCATCGGCCTGCGCTACTTCGAGAAGCCCTACATCCTGGTGCCGGGAAAGAAGGCGGAGAAGGGCTACGTGCTGCTGCGCGAAACCTTGAAGGACACCGGCAAGGTTGGCGTTGGCCGGGTGGTGATCCGCACCCGTGAGTACATCTGCGCGGTGATGCCCGAGGACGATGCACTGATCATGATCCTCCTGCGCTATCCGCAGGAGCTGGTCGCACCGGAGGAGTACAAGCTGCCCAAAGGCACGGCCAAAGAGTATCGCGTCGCGCCCAAGGAGCTGGAGATGGCGCGCAAGCTTATTGAAAGCATGAGCTCTGACTGGAGCCCGGACGACTACCAGGACGAGTTCCGCGAACGCCTGTCGGTGATCATCAAGAAGCGGATGAAGCAGGCCGGTGCCCGTACCAAGTTCGAAGAGCCCGAACACCACGAAGATGCCGCCACCAACGTGGTGGATTTCATGACACTGCTGCAGAAGAGCCTGGACAGCAATCGGCGCACGCCCGCGAAGAAGGCCGCGAGCAGAACCGTAAAGAAGGCCAAGCCTGCAAAGAGGGCCACGAAGAAGGCTGCGGCAAAGAAAGCACCGGCAAAGAAAGCGCGCAAGCGCGCCTGATCGGACCCGTGCATGAGCCTGAGCGAGTACCGGCGTAAGCGCAGCTTTGAAAAGACCCGCGAGCCCGAGCCGGGCAAGCCCACCCCGCGCGGGAAGCGTGCCATCTTCGTGGTGCAGCTGCACCATGCCAGTCGGCGGCATTACGACTTCCGCCTGCAGGTGGGTGACGCATTGAAGAGCTGGGCCGTGCCCAAGGGCCCGAGCTACGACCCCAAGGTCAAGCGGATGGCCGTGGAGGTGGAGGACCACCCGCTGGACTACGCCGGCTTCGAAGGTGATATCCCCAAGGGCGAGTATGGGGGTGGCCATGTGGCGCAGTTCGACCATGGGGTCTGGGCGACCGAGGGTGATGCCGAGGTGCAGCTGGCAAAGGGCCACCTCCGGTTCGAGCTGTTCGGCGACAAACTCAAGGGCGGCTGGCATCTGGTGCGTTCGGGAAAATCGGCGCGACAGCCACAGTGGCTGCTTTTCAAAGACAACGATGCCTTCGCCGGCCCACTGGAGGCCGATGACCTGCTGGCAGATGTCACCACGGCACCCGCTGCTGATCGCAAGCGGGCGGGGGCAGGCAAAACGAACAAGAAGCGGCTCGCGACATTACCGCCAGCCACGCGCCGGCGGCGCACGGACTGGGCAAAGAAGGCGAGCGCGCTGGTCGGAGCAAGGAAGGCGGCTGCACCCACAGGCCCGTTCGCACCGCAGCTGGCGAAGCTGGGCGACCGCGTGCCGGGCGGCGCGGACTGGATTCACGAGATCAAATGGGATGGCTATCGCCTTCTGGCCACGGTGAAGGACCGTGCCGTGCGCCTGTGGTCGCGCAACGGCCTGGAGTGGACCGACAAGGCGCCTGAGATCCGTGATGCGGTGGCAGCGCTGGGCCTGGAGTCGGCTGCGCTGGACGGCGAACTGATCGCGGGCAAGGGCACCAAGCAGGATTTCAACCTGCTGCAGGCAACGCTGTCGGGCGAACGGCAGGCAAGCCTGGCCTATGTGCTGTTCGACCTGCTGCACCTCAATGGTGCGGACATCACCCGGGCTCCGTTGCTGGCCCGCAAGGCACTGCTCCAGGACGTGTTGGACATTGATGTGCCCCATCTGGCGTACAGCTCGCATGGACAGGGCAATGGCGACCGGGCCTTCGAGACAGCGGGTGCACAACACTTCGAGGGCATCATCTCGAAACGCGCGGATCGTGCTTACCACGCCGGGCGCAGCGATGACTGGCGCAAGACCAAACAGCTGGCCAGCGAGGAGTTCGCGGTCGTCGGCTATACCGCCCCGAAAGGCAGCCGCACGGGGTTTGGTTCGCTGCTGCTGGCACGCCGGGACGCCGAACATGGCTGGCGCTACGCGGGCCGGGTGGGGACGGGCTTCACCGAGGCGCGCCTGCGCGAGATCAGCGCGCTGATCGGCAAGGCCGGAAGCAAGACGCCCAGCGTCCATATCCCTGAGATGGACACCGACCTGCGGAGCGCCACCTGGTTCAAGCCGCGCTTCGTGGTGGAAGTGTTCCATCGGGGCATCGGCGGGCAGCGACTGCTCCGCCAACCCTCCTTGAAAGCGGTACGCGAGGACAAGCAGGTGAGTGATCTGATGGACAGCGATCGAGCCACATCGACAGCGGTGCCAAAGAAGTCGGCGAAGAAATCGACAAGCGCGAAGAAGACAGTCAAGGAAATGCCGACGCTGTCGTCGCCCACCAAGGTGCTGTTCGCCGACGAGGGCATCACCAAGCAGGATGTCTGGGACTATTACACCGCCGTCATGGACTACATTTTGCCGGAAGTCGTTGGGCGGCCGCTGTCCGTCATCCGCTGCCCCAGTGGCACCGCCAAGGCCTGTTTCTTCCAGAAGCACCATACGGCTGGCATGGACATCGTCGATACCGTGCGGCTCAAGGAAGAGAGCGGGTCGCAGGGCGACTATCTGGTGGTGCGCGACGCTGCAGGTCTGATGGAGCTGGTCCAATTCAATACGCTGGAGTTCCATCCGTGGGGGAGCCATGCCGAATCGCCGGACCGCGCCGACCGGGTGGTGTTCGACCTTGACCCAGGCCCCGGCGTGCCGTTCTCCGAGGTCAAGAAAGCGGCAACCGACATTCGCAGCAAGCTGAAGCAACTGAAGCTGGAATCCTTCCTGCGCGTATCAGGGGGCAAGGGGCTTCACGTCGTGGTACCGCTGCGTCCCGGCTGCGACTGGGATCTGACCAAGCGCTTTGCCAAGGGATTTGCCGAAGCGCTCGCGGAGTCCGAACCGGATCGCTTCCTGTCCAAAGCCGCCAAGAGCCTGCGCAACAAGCGGATCTTCGTGGACTACCTGCGCAACGGTCGCGGTGCTACCGCGGTGGCGTCGTACTCCCTGCGCGCACGCCCCGGCGCGCCGGTGGCCATGCCCATCAGCTGGACCGAGTTGTCCAAGCTGCAGCGTGCCGACACATTTACCTTGAAGACGGTGCCGGCAAAGCTCAAACGCCGCCGCAAGGATCCTTGGGAAGGGATCGACACGATCAAGCAGAGTCTGTCGCGCTGGAGCCGTGCCCTATGAACCGCCGCGCAGCCTAGGCACTCGCCTTGACACAGCTCGCAAACACATCCTGCGTGGGGTCATACGCGCGGGTCTTCACCTGCATCAGCCCCAACAGGGAAGAGAACAGCACGTCATGGTCGGTACGCTGCCGGGCGCGATCGGCCAGGCAACGGGTGTCCAGTCCGCGCGCCGTGGCAAAGCGCTGCGAGAACCACATCACCATCGGCACCGAGGTCTGCTCGGCCGGGGCGATGGCATACGGCACGCCGTGCAGGTACAGGCCTTTCTCACCCAGTGACTCACCATGGTCTGAGACATATACCAGCGCGGTGTCGTAGTCTTCCATGGCCTGCAGCTCATGAATCGTGCGGGCCAGGAAATGGTCGGTGTACAGCACCGCGTTGTCGTAGGCGTTGACGATCTGCTGCGGGGTGCAGTTGCCCAGCTCGGGATTCTGGCAGGGTGGGGCGAACTTGCGGAAGCTGTCCGGGTAGCGCTGGAAGTAGCTGGGCCCGTGGTTGCCCAGCTGGTGCAGCACGACCACGCGGTCACCTGGCTTTGCCCTTACCTGTGCATCCAGCCCCTTGAGCAGCACCTCGTCCATGCAGCGCCCGTCCTTGCACAATGACGGGTCGATGGCGTCGGTCAGCGACTCGAATGCGGTGCCTTCGCACACGCCTTTGCAGCCAGACTGGTTGTCGCGCCAGAGCGTGTTGATGCCGACCCGGTCAAACACGTTCAACAGCGACTGCTGGCCGCGAATGGCTTTCTCGTCATAGTTGCGGCGTCCGATCTGCGAGAACATGCAGGGCAGCGACACCTCGGTGCTGGTGCCGCAGGAATGCATGTCCGGGAAGTTGACCACGCCGATCTGTGCGAGCTCCGGGGTGGTCTGTCGCCCATACCCATTCAAGCCCCAGTTCTGGGCACGCACGGTTTCACCCACCACGAACACCAGTAGTCGCGGGCGGCTGCCGGCCGGGCGTGCCGATGCCACGGCATCCTGGGCGATCGGGGACTTCGGGGCTTTGGCGATGGGCGAGCTGCTGCGCAGGTTCTGCTTCAGGCCGACGACGTAGTTCATCGGGGTGGCCAGGTACTTGATCTCGCGGTGATTGCGCAGCATCGACGCGACGTCGGCCGAGGCCAGCATGACGGACGTAGCGCCGAACACGATCAATCCGACCATGAAGAGCGGCCGCACCCACAGCGTGCGGGTCCAGGCGCGCGGCACGATGCGCGCGCGCCAGAGCAGCAACGTGGGCACCACGGCGGTCAGCAGCACCGGCAGGATCAGGCTCGGCGTCATCAGCTCGCGCGATTCCTTGACGTCCGTCGCCAGCACGTTGCGCACCATGTCCGCATCCATGTACACGCCGTAGCGCGTCATGTAGTGCACGGCAAGGGCGGTCACGAACAGCAGCACGGTCAACACCGGCTTCGCCGACCAACGCCACACCAGCAGCGACAGCAGCAGACCGTTGGCGGCAACCAGCACCCCAAACAAGGCGACCAGGAACAGCAGGCTTCCGGGGTGTAGCGCGTAGGCGGCCTTCCAGAAGGGACCATTGCTTATCACCGCGAAGAACACACTCGCCAGCACCACAAGCGCTTCCGGACTGACCGAAGGATGCCATGCGCCCAAGCGTCCCCACACCCCGGTGGTGGGAGTTGTCGCCGGTGTCGCTTGGGCGCTGCCAAGGACGGCCGACGTTGATGAGGAAGCAGAAGGGGCCACGTGCCATGCCACTGAGTTGCGAAGTTGGCCGGGATTCTGGAAACGGAGAGGTCGGATTTCGGTCGGAGGGTAGCTAGCGATTCGTTAATGCACAGGTGATGGTTCAGCAATCGCGCCCACGGCGACATTTCTCCGACATGCCCGCGCCATCCTCCGCGCCGTCTGTCTGCCAAGAGGAAGTTGCACCCCATGAGATCTGGCCGTATCGCTGCTGTCGCCCTGGTGGCTATCGCGTTGCTTGCGTCGGGCTGGACGCGTTACTCGCGCCCGCCGGAAACCGCCGCTGAGCCAGCGCCGGTCATGTCGGTCAATCTGGTGCAGCCGCAGTTGCAACGCTGGCCGCTGCAGGTGGCCGCCACGGGCGCGGTGGCGGCATGGCAGGAGGCCAGCATCGGTTCGGAAGCCAACGGTCTGTTGCTGACCGAGGTGCGGGTCAATGTCGGCGACACGGTCCGACCCGGCGAGGTGCTTGCGCGCTTCAGCCCGGAACTCATGCAGGCCGAACTCGCCGAAGCCAGCGCCGCCGTGGCGCTGGCCCGCGCGGAAGCCCATGAAGCCGCCGCCAATCACCAGCGTGCACAGGCCCTGGACGGTGCCGGGGTGATGTCCCGGCAGCAGGTCAGCCAGTACCAGGCGGCTGCTCTGACGTCCCGGGCCCGGCTGCAGGCGGCGCAGGCCGCCGAGCAGAAGGCACGACTGCGCGTCCAGCAGACCCAGGTGCGGGCATCGGGCGCGGGCGTGATCAGCGCACGCAGTGCCACGGTCGGGGCCGTCGTCCCCGCCGGGCAGGAACTGTTCCGGCTGATCCGTGACGGCCGGCTGGAATGGCGCGCCGTCGTGTCCAGTGCCGACCTGCAGCAGCTTCAGGTGGGTCAGTCCGCGCACATCCGCCTGGCCGACGGTGGAACCTTGCAGGGCACGGTGCGCAGCATCGGCCCGATGATCGACGGCAGCTCACGTAGCGGCCAGGTCTACGTCGACCTGCCTGCGTCCGTCGCGGTGCGTGCGGGTGACTTCGTCCAGGGACACATCCTGGTGGGCGAGCGCAGCGCATTGACCCTGCCGCAGACCGCCGTGCTGATGCGCGACGGGTTTCATTTCGTCATGCAGATCGGGCAGGGCGGGTTTGTGACCACGCGGAAGGTGGCAGTGGGTCGACAGCGCGAAGGGCGAATGGAAATCGTCGAAGGTTTGGAGGCTGCTGACGCGGTGATCGCCTCCGGACTGGGCTTCCTCAATGACGCTGACCGGGTGCGGGTTGCCGATGCACGCGGCCACGCTGGGGCGTCACCATGAGCCGGAATCTGTCGAGCTGGTCGATTCGCAACCCGGTGGCGGTCACCCTGCTGTTTGTCCTGCTGACGCTGGCCGGTGTGGTCGGATTCCGTGCAATGAAGGTGCAGAACTTCCCGGATATCGATTTCCCGATCATCACGGTCACCGCCACACTACCGGGCGCGTCACCGTCGCAGCTGGAAAACGACGTTGCGCGGCGGATCGAGGACGCACTGGCCAACCTGCAGGGACTGAAGCACCTCAACACCACGTTGACCGACAGCGTGGCCAGCATCAGCGCCGAGTTCGAGATCGGCGTGCCGGTGCAGCAGGCGATGGATGACGTGCGCAATGCCGTGGGCAGCGTGCGCGCGCAGCTGCCGAGCGACCTCCAGGACCCGGTGATCAGCAAGGTCGAACTGGCCAGCCAGCCGGTGCTGACCTTCGCGCTGCAGTCGGCGGCGCTGGATGCCGAAGCACTTTCGTGGTTGATCGATCACCAGGTCAGCCGCCGGTTGCTGGGAACGCCCGGCGTCGGTGCGGTCAACCGCGTGGGTGGCGTGGATCGAGAAGTGACGGTTGCCCTGGACGCGGCCAAGCTGCAAGGCCTCAACGCGAGCGCGGCCGATGTGTCGCGCCAGTTGCGGCAGGCGCAGCTTGAAGCCTCTGGCGGGCGGGTGGCCCTGGAGGGGGCGGAGCAATCGGTGCGGACTGTTGCCACGGTACAGACGGCGTCACAGATCGCCTCGCTGTACCTGACGCTGGCGGATGATCGCCGGGTCCGGCTTGACCACGTGGCGGAGGTGGAGGACGGCATTGCCGAGCCACGCTCCGCCGCGCTGCTGGACGGGCAGCCGGTGGTGGCGTTCGATGTGCTGCGTGCTCGCGGCGCCAGTGAGCTGGACGTTGCCGACCGCGTGCACGCTGCGCTGGCTGACCTGAAGCGCGAGTACCCCCAGGTGCACTTCCAGCAGGCGGTGACCAACGTCGATCCGATTGCCGACAACTACACCGGTTCCATGCTGTTGCTGGTGGAAGGGGCCGTGCTGGCGGTGATCGTGGTGCTGGTCTTCCTGCGCGACTGGCGGGCGACCCTGATCGCCGCCGTCGCACTACCGCTGTCCGCCATTCCGACGTTCGCGGTGATGCAGCTGATGGGGTTCTCCCTCAATACGGTGTCGCTGCTGTCCCTGTCACTGATCATTGGCGTGCTGGTAGACGATGCCATCGTCGAGATCGAGAACATCGAGCGCCATCTGTTGATGGGGAAGACGCCAGTGCGCGCCGCAGACGAGGCCGCCAGCGAGATCGGCCTGGCCGTGGTGGCCACCACGCTGACCCTGGTGGCGGTGTTTCTGCCCACCTCGTTGATGGGCGGCGTGGTAGGGCGTTACTTCGTCCAGTTTGGCTGGACCGCGGCCGTCGCCGTGCTGTTCTCGCTGCTGGTGGCCCGCATGTTGACGCCCACGATGGCGGCATGGTTGCTGAAAGCGCCCGCGCACCGCCCGAAGCCGCCGCGCTGGGTGCTACGGTACCTGCGCGCGGTGCGTGCCTGCCTGCATCACCCGCGGCGCACGTTGGCGGCCGGCGCTGCCGTGGTGGCGCTGGGGCTTTCAATTGCCGCGCAGCTGCCCGGCGAGTTCATGCCCGCCGATGACGGCGATCACGTGCAGGTGAGCCTGACACTGGTACCCGGCAGCCGCCTTCTGGACACACAGGCGGTGGCCGAGCAGGCACGCACCCTCATCGCGCGCCACGCCCAGGTGGCGTCCGTTTACAGCACCATCGGCAGCGGCGGCAGCGGCTCGGGCGATCCCGATGGCGAAGCGCCCACTGCGAGCGTCAACATCGCCACCCTGACCGTCACCCTGCGGCCGCGCGCGGAACGTGACGGCATCACCCGCCAGGCCATCGAAGCCGAGCTCCGCGACGCGCTGGTCGGGCTGACGGGGGTACGTGTAGGCGTAGGCAGCGACAGTGAGGGGCTGGAACTGGTGCTGAGGGGCGACGACGGCGACGCACTGCTGCGCCACGCCCATGTCGTGGAACGCGAACTGCGCGGCATTCCCGGCATTGGCACCGTGGTCTCGTCGGCAGCGCTGGAGCGGCCGGAACTGGTGGTCCGTCCCGACTTCGCACGGGCGGCCGATCTGGGTGTCAATGCGCAGTCCATCGCCGATACCTTGCGCGTGGCGACCCAGGGCGACTATCGCCAGGACCTGGCCAAGCTCAACCTGAGCAGCCGACAGGTGCCGGTGGTGGTGCGGCTGCAGCACAGTGCCCGCGATGACCTCGACACACTGCGTCGCCTGCCCGTGCCCGGCGCGCGCGGGGCAGTGCCGCTGGAAAGCGTCGCGCAGCTGGAGCTGCGCAGTGGTCCGGCCGAGCTGACCCGCTACGACCGCCAGCGCAATGTCACTCTGCAGGTCGCACTGAACGGGCAGCCACTGGGCGAGGTGGAGCGTCAGGCAATGGCGTTGCCCAGCCTGACGCAGCTGCCGCGGGGCATCCAGCACGCCGCTGCAGGCGACGCTGAAGTGATGGGCGAGCTGGTGGCTGGGTTTGCGCTGGCGATGGGCACCGGCGTGCTGTGCGTGTACATGCTGCTGGTGCTGTTGTTGAAGGACTTCGCGCAGCCGCTCACCGTGCTGGTCGCCTTGTGCCTCTCCTTGCCGGGCGCGTTCCTGGCGCTGTGGATCGCCGGGCAGACGCTGTCGATGCCGTCGATGATCGGCCTGATCATGTTGATGGGCATCACCACCAAGAACGCCATCCTGCTGGTGGACTACATCGTCATCGCCCGCCGCGACCACGGCCTGCCGCGCAGGCAGGCGGTGATCGATGCCTGCCGCAAGCGCGCACGTCCGATCGTCATGACCACGCTGGCAATGGGGGCGGGCATGCTGCCGGTCGCACTGGGTTGGGGGGCAGACCCCAGCTTCCGCGCGCCGATGGGCGTTGTGGTGATGGGCGGGCTGCTCAGCTCCACCGTGCTGTGCCTGCTGGTGGTGCCGGTGGCGTACTGCCTGATGGACGACGCCGTGCAGTGGCTTCGCAGGTGGGCCCAGCGGCCGGGGCAGCCCGCCGTTGCGGCGGAGGTGTCGACATGAGCGCTGCGCTTTGGATCATGATCGCGCTGCTGGTGTATGCCGTGGTCGCGGTGGTGTACGTGTATCGGTATCGCGGCCAGGTCCGCTACGCAGGCTTCGGCCAGTACCTGCGCAAAAGCTGGCCGCTGTTCGCGCCGTTCAACTGCCTGCTGTATCTGGCCACGAAACGCGAGGCAAGGCGGCCGGTGGTGGAACCGCACTACCTCGATGGCATCCATCGCCTGCGCCGCAACTGGCGTCGCATCCGCGACGAGGCGATGGCCCTGCACGCCTCCGGCGACATCGAGGCTGCCTCTGCACCGGGCACGGCAGGGCATGACGACGTGGGGTTCCGCACCTTCCACAAGCGCGGCTGGCGTCGCTTCTACCTGACCTGGTATGGGCCCGCGCACGCATCGGCCGAGCGCCTGTGCCCGTCCACGGTGCGGCTGGTGGAGGGCATCCCGGGCGTGCGCGCGGCGATGTTCTCGGTGCTTCCACCGGGCTCGGAGCTCAGCCTGCATTCCGATCCGCTGGCCTGCTCGCTGCGCTATCACCTGGGGCTGGATACTCCGGAGTCCGACGACTGTTTCATCTGCGTGGACGGCCATCCGATCGCCTGGCGCAATGGACAGGATTTCGTGTTCGACGAAACCTATCCGCACTACGTCAAGAACAACACTGATGCCGTGCGCGTGATTCTGATGTGTGACGTGGAGCGCCCGATGGCATGGCCCGGCCGCCTCTTCAATCGCCTGTATGCCGGGTTGGCGCGCGGCATGACCGTGCCCAACACGCCTGAAGACCGGCAGGGGCCGATCAGCTGGCTGTTCGGCGTGCTGGGGCCGGTGCGGGCCCGTGGCCTGCGCCTGAAGGAGCGCCACCGCGGGCTGTACAAGGCCCTCAAGCTCACCCTCAACGCCGGCCTGCTGGCGCTCGCCGCAAGCACGGTTTTTGCCGTGCTAGAGTGCCTGCATTCCCTGCTGGTGCTGATGGGCCACACTTCTGATGGGATGCGGTCTCTTCTGCCATGACGTCTACAGCGCTTTCGATCCTCATCATTGAAGACAACGCCCAACTGGCGGCGAACCTCTACGACTATCTGGAGGCCTGCGGTCATCGCCTGGACGCCGCGCCCGACGGCGTCTCCGGCCTGCATCTGGCCGCCAGCAACAGCTACGACGCCATCGTGCTGGACTGGAATCTGCCGCGCATGGACGGCCTGAGCGTGCTGCGCCGCCTGCGTGGCGAGGCCAAAAGCCTGGTGCCGGTCATCATGCTCACCGCGCGGGACCAGGTGGCGGACAAGATCGACGGATTTGAATCGGGCCTGGACGACTATCTGGTCAAGCCGGTGGCCCTGCCGGAGATCGAAGTGCGGCTGCGGTCGCTGGTGGCGCGCCGGCGGCAGATTGTCACGCCGGCCAACATACTGCAGGTGGCCGATCTGGAGTTTGACCTAGGCACCCTGCAGGCGCATCGCGCCGGCCGCCCGGTGACCCTGACCCGTACCGGGCGCCGCCTGCTTGAACTGCTGATGCGTGAGAGTCCGCAGGTAGTCAGTCGCGACCGTCTCGAGAATGCCGCCTGGGGCGACGCCGTACCCGGCACCGACCTGCTGCGCTCCCACATGTATGTGCTGCGCCGAGCCATTGAGACCGATGGCGAGGTGCCGCTGCTGCATACGGTGTCCGGATCCGGCTACCGGCTGTGCGAACGTGACTGAGTCCCGCCGCCGGCGAGGTCGCAGCCTGCATTGGTGGGCCAGCGTGGCGCTGATCATGCTGGGGTTGCAGATGCTGCTCGCCATCGGCGTGACCAACTTCAGCGGGCAGCTGCTGATGGAAGATCGCTACTGGAGCGACCTGATGCGCTCCATCGCGGACGATCACGCCGCACTGGTGAAGGAGGGGCGGGTGGTGGAGCTGCCGCAGCGCGGCATGATCCGGTCTTGGTATGTCGAAAATGGGGGCGAGGGCAGGGCAGGCGCGCCGGCCTACCTCGCCGACCTGCCGCCGGGCATCTACAGTTCCGAGTCGTCGATGGTCTCGCATTCGGAGTTCGCCGACCCCGGCGGCGACCCCAGCTACCACGCGCTGATCACCGCGCTGCCCCATGGCAGGCTGATCACCCGGGTGGAGATCGATTCGCTGGAGCGCACCCAGAACCGCTATTCCCGCTACAGCGCGCTGTGGGTGTTCTGCTTTGCCGGCGTGATTGCCGGCTTCATCGTCTGGCTGCATGCCAACCTGGTCCGTCCCGTGCACGACCTGGCCAGGCGCATGCAGGCCATGAATCCCGGCGACCCGCAGGCGCGCCTGCCGACCGACTACAAACGCGAAGAGATCCAGGTCATTGCCAGCGCCAGCAACGCACATCTGGATCGCGTGGCGCAGTTCATCGAGCGCGAGCGCAGCCTGCTTGACCAGGCCAGCCATGAGTTCCGTACGCCGATTGCGGTCATTGCGGGGGCGGTGGATGTCCTCAAGCAACAGCCGTTACCCGCAGCCGCGAACGCGCCGCTGGTGCGGATCGAACACGCGGTGGAGGATCTGTCCGAGACCATGGTGGCGCTGTTGTATCTGGCGCGGGAGGCACCCCCACAAGGCGGTCACGGTGATGTCACGGCCTTGCACGACCTGCTGCCACGGCTGCTGCACGACCACGAGCATCTGCTGCCGGGCAGGGACACCCGGTTGCAGCTGGGTGAAATGGAGCCCACGTTTGTGGCTGCCCCCGAAGCCATGATCCGCATTGCCGCCAGCAACCTCATCCGCAACGCCATCGAAAACACCCGCCAGGGCATCGTGCGCATCGCACTGGCGAAGGGTGTGCTCTCGGTCAGCGATTCGGGCAGCGGGTTTGATCCGGCCGAAGCGGCACGCCGCTATCGCGACCTGCTGCGGCAGGGCTCGCCTGCGCGTGGGCAAGGGCTGGGCCTGTTCCTGATCGGGCGCATCTGCGACCACTTTGGCTGGACGCTGGGCATTGATTCTTCAACCGACGGCACCCGTGCCACGCTGGACATGCGCGCCAGCTGCATCGAGATTCCCTGAGCGGTCAGCACGCATTCACGCGGAGGCTACTTCGCGCGACATTTCAGCGACATCGCCGCGCCACGCTGGGCACCCCATCTGGAGAGGTCCGGCAACTCATGATCAAGTTCCTGTTTCCCGTACTGGCCTGCGGGCTTTCGTTCAGCGCGCTCGCCCAACAGGGCGACGATGGCAACCCGGGCGAGCAGGGCCCGCCGCGTTGGGGCCTGGGGTTGGGCGCGGTGGTAACAGACAGCCCGTACGCAGGGGAGGGCACCAAGGTGATGCCATTCCCGCTGCTGGGCTACAACGGTGATCACTTCTATGTGGAAGGTCTCACTGCAGGTTGGAAGTTCATCGAGAACAACAGCTTCAATGCAGCCGTCGTGGCCAAGATGCGCATGGATGGCTTCGACGTGAAAGACCTCGGTCCCCGCGAACTGGCCGACAACGGCATTGACTACCGCCTGCTGGACGACCGTGACAAGGGTCTGGACCTGGGCACCAAGCTGGTCTGGCGCGGCAGTTTCGGTGAACTGGAGTTCGAAGCCCTGGCCGATGTCACCGACGCCAGTGGCGGACAGGAGGCCTCGCTGCAGTACGGCTATGGTTTCGGCGTGGGCAAGGGCCAGTTGACCCCGAACGTGGGCGTCACCTGGCAGTCCAAAGACATGGGCAACTACTACTACGGCACGCTCAAGGAAGAAGTGGCCCGTGGCGTGGTCGACTACCGCCCCGGCAGCGTGACCGTGCCGCATGTCGGCGTGAGCTACTTCCGGCCGCTCGGCGAGAAGTGGAGCATGATGGGCTTCGCGCAGTACAAGCTGCTGCCGGACAAGATCACCGACAGCCCCTTGATCGAGCGCGACACCGACGGCAGCGCCACGGTATTCCTCGGGATCATGCGCGGGTTCTGATGCGATCCAGGTGTGGTGCCTGATCGAAGCATTCGATCAGCAGTTCAGTCAGCACCCGCACCTTGCGTGACGGGTGCCGCCCCGGCGGGCGGATCACATAGATGCCCGCCGACGGCGGTGGATAGCGCGGCATGACGACCTGCAGCGTTCCATTGGCCACGTGCTCCTCCACGATGGCATCGGGCAGCCAGGCCACGCCCAGCCCGGCGATGGCCGCCACCGCCAGCGCAGTGCCGTTGTCGGCCTTGAAGCGGCCCTGCGGCCGGACCGTGACCACCTTGTCGCCGTCCACGAACTGCCAGGGCTCGGTGCCCTGCATGAGGGCCTCATGTTGAGCCAGTTCTTCCGGTGTTTCCGGCGCACCGTTGGCCGCGATGTAGGCGGGGCTGGCCACCAGCTTGCCGTGCAGGGGGCCCACGCATCGGGCGACCAGACTGGAGTCAGCCAGATACCCCGCGCGGATCGCGCAGTCGAAGCCCTCGTTGACCAGGTCCACGAAGCGGTCGCTGTAATAGGTGTGCACCTGCAGATGCGGGTGGCGTACGGCCAGTTCCGCCAGGACCGAAGCAAAATGGGTCGGCCCGAAGGTCAGGGGCAGGGCAATGCGCAATCTGCCGCGCAGTTCGCCCTCAGGCTGGAGCGCCTCGCGCGCCTGGTCGATCTCCGCACAGGCCTTCGCGGCGTGCTCCCGGAAGAGGGCACCGGCCTCGGTCAAGGCTGCGCCGCGCGTGGTGCGTGCCAGCAACTGCACGCCGAGTTCGGCCTCCAGCCGGGCGAGGGTACGGCTGGCAATCGATTTGGAGATGCCCAGTCGTCGCGCTGCCGGCGAGACGCCACCCGCGTCTGCCACTTCCACGAACGTTCGCAGATCTTCGATATCCACACCGGGCCCTCCAGCTGAGTCTGCATCCTGACATACCCGCACGGGGGAGGGTGTTGCAGCGAGCGCGACACAGTTGCGCGGCCGCTGTGCCTACCGCCGGACGTGGCGTGATGACAAGGTTTTCAGGCCCCAGCGGGTCACCGCCGAGCGGGCGCTATCCCCTTATTGCAGCAAAGGATGCATTCATGGCTTTCCGTAACGGTCTCTCCTCGCTTCTTCGTCCTGAAGACTCCGTCGTCGTGCTGATCGACCATCAGCCGTATCAGCTGGCCAATCTCAACAGCCACGACCCGCAAGCGGTGGTCAACAACGCCACTGCACTGGCCAAGGTGGCGAAAGCCTTCGACGTGCCCACGATTCTGACCAGCGTGATCGCCGAGCGTGGTGGCCTCATCTTCCCGCACATCACCGACGTGTTCCCGGACCAGAAGGTCATCGACCGCACATTCATCAATACCTGGGAAGATCCCGCCGTGGTCGACGTGGTCAAGGCCACCGGCCGCAAGCAGCTGATCATTGCCGGCCTGTGGACCGAGATCTGCGTGGCCATGCCGGTCATCCAGGCGCTGGGCGAGGGCTGGGACGTGACCGTGGTGACCGACGCCTGCGGTGCGGTGTCGGTCGAGGCGCACGAAGTGGCCATCCAGCGCATGATCGCAGCCGGTGCCAACGTCATGACCTGGGTGGCCGTGGCGGCCGAATGGCAGCGCGACTGGGCCCGACTGGAGCACGTGGAAGCGCTGACCGAGGTGTTCAAGTACCACGCCGCCGGCAGTGGCGTGGCCTATCTGTGGGAGCAGCAGCTGCTCAATACGCCGGCCCCCTGACCACGCTAGAATGCCGGAACACCTGTCGCGCCACGAGGCCGCTGATGCTCCCTTCGGACCGGAACCGGCCACGTTGGTATGCCGTGGCGATGGTTGCTCTGGCGTTGCTGACATCTGCAGCCGGTGGTGCTGCGGCACCACCGACTGGCGTGCAGGGTCGCGCGGCCTTTCTGCAGGAGCAGACCCGCCTGCGTGCTGACAGGGTGCAGGAACTTCACGCCGTGATGCAGATCCGCCCGGACCAGGCGGCGCTGTGGAAAGGGTTCGAGCAGCGCATGACCGGGCCGGACGCGCGCATGGCGGATCTGCAGGTGGAGAGCGAGACCCACCGTCACGGCAGACTGCTGGATGACCTGGCGCTATTGAGTCGCTGGCAATCTGCGCAGGCCACGGAGCAGCGGGTGATGGTGGACGCACTGCGTTGGCTGTATCCGCAATTGGATGCAGCACAACGTAAAGCGCTCGGCGAATTTGAGGCCAACGACATGCCGCTGCCGCCGCCCGGCGCAGACGCGGACAAGCAACTGGATGCCGAACGCGATCGCTGGTTGAAGCGGCGCGCCGAATTGAAACAATCGCTGCAACTACGACCTGAGCAGGCGGCTGCCTGGAAAGCTTTCGAAGCGGAGACCGCCGATCCGATGGCACGCAGCCGCGCGGTACTGACAGGACCCCGCACGGCCAAGCCGCCGTTCGATCTGATGGATTTCATGACACGGATGCAGGAAGCACTGCCAACCGATACGGCAGATTGGCTGGCAGCCTTGCGTCGTCTGGATCGTAGTCTGGACGCTGCTCAGCGGAAACGTCTTGATGCGTTCGTGGAGCAGCACCCGTCGCTCATGGAGTGAGGATGGCAGGGAAAAAACGCTTGCCCAGCCGCAGGGCGACATGGACCAGCAGGATCAGTACCGGCACCTCCACCAGCGGACCCATGACCGCCGCGAACGCGACCGGCGAGGCCAAGCCGAAGGCGGCAATGGCAACCGCGATGGCCAGTTCGAAGTTGTTGCCGGCTGCAGTAAAGGCAATCGCGGTCGTACGCGGATAGTCCTTGGCAATGAGCCTGCCCATGAAGAAGCTCAGGACGAACTGGATGACGAAGTAAAGCATCAGTGGAACTGCGATCCGCACTGCATCCATCGGGATACGCAACACGTCGCCTCCCTTCAGGCTGAACATGGCAACGATCGTGAAGAGCAGAGCCACCAGTGTGATCGGGCTGATCGCCGGCAGGAACGTCTCTTCGTACCAATGCACCCCTTTGCGCGCCTTGAGCCAGCGTCGGGTGAGGAAGCCTGCGAGGAAGGGGATGCCCAGATAGATCAGGACTGCCTCGGCTATGGTCCAGAAGCTGACGTCGATCACGCTGCCTTGCAGGCCGAACACGGGCGGCAGCCACGAGAGAAAGAACCACGCGTACCCGCTGAACAGCGCGATCTGGAAGAGCGAGTTGAAGGCCACAAGCCCCGCTACGTACTGCCCATCTCCGCGCGCGAGCTGGTTCCAGACCAATACCATCGCGATGCAGCGCGCCAGGCCGATCAGGATCAGACCGGTCATGTACTCGGGGTGGTCGCGCAGGAACAGCGCCGCCAATCCGAACATGAGGAAGGGACCGATGATCCAGTTCTGCACCAGCGAGAGCATCAGTACCCGCTTATCGGCGAACACCTGCGGCAGCTCTTCGTACTTCACCTTGGCCAGTGGTGGATACATCATCAAGATCAGGCCAATGGCGATCGGGATGTTGGTTGTGCCAATCGAGAGGCGCTGGAGCCCGTTGGCCACGCCTTCGAACATCGCGCCGATGCTGACGCCCAATGCCATCGCCAGGAATATCCAAAGCGTAAGGTATCGGTCCAGAAAGGACAGGCGTGGGGAATCAGCGGCCATCATGAGTCCAGAAGAAACGGCGAAAAGGGTGGGTCAGCAGCCAGCCGGTCGGTTGCAGGCTTGGTCGTCGGCGCAACAGTTCTCGGTCAGGTAGTCCACCAGTGCGGTCATCGCTTCAAACTGGGCGCGGTAGCAGATCGTGCGGCCGCGCTGCTCGGCTGTGATCAAGCCAGCCGCCATCAGTTCCTTCAGATGGAACGAGAGCGTGGCACCGGGCAGCGAGAGCGCCAAGGCAATGTCGCCTGCCAGCTTGCCCCCAGCGCCTGCCCGCACCAGTAGCCGGAAGATGGAGAGGCGGCTTTGATGACCCAGGGCGGCCAAGGCATGGGTTGCGCTGTTGTGTTCCATATTTCTAGAATAGTCGAATCAAGGTGCCGGAGCAACCCCATGCCATCGCTTCCCAACGTCGTTCCAGGTGCCCTGGACGTGCCAACGGTCGAAAAACTGAGAGAGTCGAACACCCCATCGCACCCTCCGCGCAGTCTGATCCTTTACGGATCGCTGAGGCCACAGTCCTTCAGTCGCAAGCTGGCACTGGAGGCGCAAAGGCTGCTGGAGCACCTGGGCGCGGAAACCCGTCTGTTCGATCCCCACGAGTTGCCGATGCTCGATTCTGTGCCGGCATCCCATCCGAAGGTGCAGGAACTGCGGCAGGCCTCACTATGGTCAGAGGGCCACGTGTGGGTCAGCCCGGAACGCCATGGAACATTGACGGCGGTATTCAAGAACCAGATCGACTGGCTCCCGCTGGAAGAGGGGAGCGTGCGCCCGACCCAAGGCCGCACGCTGGCAGTAATGCAAGTCTGCGGTGGCTCCCAGTCGTTCAATGTGGTCAACGCACTGCGCGTGCTCGGCCGTTGGATGCGCATGGTCACCATCCCGAACCAGTCCTCGGTCGCAAAGGCCTGGCAGGAATTTGATGACGAAGGGCGAATGAAGCCCTCTGCCTTCTACGATCGCGTAGTGGATGTGATGGAAGAACTGGTCAAGTTCACCCTGCTGGTTCGCGGCCGCAGCGACTATCTCGTCGAGCGCTACAGCGAACGAAAGGGTGCAGTCGAAGCAGCCGCATTGGCTGCAGCTGCCGGCGTCATCGAGGCTGTATCGAATGAAGAGGAGAGCGCATGAACGCCGTCATCTATCACAATCCATCGTGCGGAACCTCGCGAAACACGTTGGCCTTGATTCGCCACGCAGGCATTGAGCCCCAGGTCATTGAGTATCTGGTCGACCCACCCAGCCGAGCACGCCTCGTTGAGTTGATTGCAGTCGCAGGATTGGACGTTCGGAGTGCCATCCGCGAGAAAGGCACACCCTATCTTGAACTGGGATTGGACGATCCAGCGTTGACCGACGACGCTCTGCTTGATGCCATGATGGCCCACCCGATTCTCATCAATCGCCCCTTCGTGCAGACCGACATGGGCACGCGCTTGTGCCGGCCGTCTGAAGTGGTCGTGGATATCCTGCCGCCACTGCCCGCGCCGTTTACGAAGGAGGATGGCGAGGTGGTGCTCGGTCAGGACGTCAGGCGCGAAGACGGATTGGCCACGGGTTGATTGCGGCAACCACAGGAGCGTCACCCGGGTCGGGTGATAGTCTGAGCCCGGAAGTTCTGTGGGCGTAACGCGATGAAAATTCTGGTGACCGGCGCAACCGGATTGGTGGGGCAGGGCGTGCTCAGAGCCTGCCAGGCCTCGGCGGCGGTTGAGCGCCTCGCTGTATTGGTGCGCAAAGGCGGCGACGCGCCGGCCGGCGTGGAGGAGATCGTGCTGCCGGACTTTGAGCGCGCTTCAGATGTGGCATCGCTGCTGGTTGGGTTCGACGCCTGCTTCTACTGTGCCGGCGCGCCGCCTGTCGGCACACCGGAGCCGGAGTATCGAAAGGTCACCCTGGACGCCACCTTGGCGGTGGCCCGGGCGTGGGCCGGAGCCAATCCCGAAGGGCGGTTCCTCTACGTGTCGGGGGCGTACGCGGACCCGGACAGTCACATGATGCCGCTACGGATCAAGGGTGAGACAGAGCATGCACTCGCGCAGTTGCCGATCACCACGGTGATGCTGCGTCCTGGCGGCGTACGACCGGTGGAAGGTACTGGCACGCGTCATGGCGCACTTAAGCCGCTGTATGCACTGGGTGGTCCGATGATGAAGCTGGCGCAGAAGCTCACTCCAGGAATGGCGACCAGTAACGAAGCCATCGGCCGGGCGATGCTGGCGCTGGCGGCGATGCCAACGCCACCTGATGTGGTGGAATGCGCGGAGATCAATACGCTGGCAGGAAGTTGAGCGCATTCGCAGTCCATTTCCGTGACGCGTCACATCCGTTTCTGGATCGAGCGAGAGTCTGCCAATGTCCAAACAGGGAGTAGGGGAGAGGGCCAGAGCGTTGGCGCGACGCGAGGGTGCGCTGATCCTGCAGGGCCTTGCGCCTACGGAGTCACCTGAGCAGGCGATCCATTCCGCACGCAAGGCGATTCGGCGTCTGCGCGCGTTACTGGCGTTGCTGGAAGGCAGCGCGCTTGATCTGGATCGCGCGGATGTGGACCTGCAGCGACTAGGCGACAGCCTTTCGGACATGCGTGACGCACACGTGGTGACTGAAGCTGCCGAACGGCTGCAAAAACAGCATCCAGCCTTGGATTTGGGGCCTGCAGTAGAACGACTGCGTCATCGCAGTGAGCACATTATGCGAAATAAGGTGGGGAAGGATCCCAACTTCTCGCGCAGGCACAAGCAGCTGGCGGACGCTGCATTGTGGCTGGATGCCCAGCCCTGGCAGGCGGTAAAGATGTCCGACATCAAATCCGCGCTGGCGCTCAGCGAGCGCCGAGCACGCAAAGCGAAGAAGCGCGCCGCTGACGGTGACCCCGAAGCTGTGCATCGCTGGCGTCGCCGCGTGCGCCGGCTGCGGATGCAGTTGGAGGTGCTGCCCGAGCTGGGCCTGGACGCCGCTTCGATGGTTGATGGGCTGCGCACCTCAGGCAAGACCAAGGCGCTGCACAAGCTGAGCGACGCTCTGGGTTGGCATCAGGATCTTCGGATGCTCCGCAACCTGGTCAATCCGATGCCGGTATGGGATGGCAAGGCCGCGGTACTGGCGCTGATCAACAACGAACTGGCGAACTCGTAGAGCCGGGCTCTGCCCGGCTGCTCCGCCACCCAACTCCTTGAAATCTGAGCGATCCGCAGGGGCTCAGTGCTGCAGATTTCAAAGTTTGAAACGGCCACGCGGTGGCGGATGGCGTATTTCCGTGACGTGTCACGCCGGTGGGTACAGAGGGTTGCCGCTATGATCCAGGCACCAGGGGGGTGGACATGGATATCCGCAAAAGTCTGTTGCGCTTCGCGTTACTCGTCAGCACGCCGGTCGGCGCGCAGATCCACACAGCCAAGGGGCCAAAGGCGAAGCCAATTCCGGCCGCGCCGAGACCAGTCCACAACTCGATGGCCAAAAGTACGACGCCGTTCAACTGTGAGCAGTACCGGTGGCCGAAGCATCTGCAGCCAGGCTTTAAGCGGTTCTGCGACCGCGTTGAGGCCGACACACTACAGGCAGAAGCGCGGCGCACTGGTAGGCCGGGTCCATCTGATGACGCGGTTCGACTGCCGGCGCTGGGCAGTCCAGAAGCCAGGCGAACAGGCGTGGCGTGCGTTGGTGGACAGGCCATGCGGAAGCTGGGTAACGGCTGGGAGCAGGTGTCAGCCAAAGAAGGTGGCTGGCAGCGGTGCCGGGAGCGGTCTGGGTTGTAGGGCTTGGGCTGGCATCCTGGCGGGAACATAATATATATTATGCGAAATGTTTGGTTGGGCCGTTATTGACACCTGGGACGTCTCCGGTCTGTCGTTGTCTTGGCGGACCCTGAGACGCCGCCGCTCGCCGAACGAGCCGCACGGATGCATTCCAGTAGCCGCCGGCCGTTTGTCGGTACACCTCTAACTTGAACTCCAAGGCATCTGACCGAGCGCCGCGAAGAATTCTGACGACCCAGTTCCATCTCCCAAAGAAACAATCGAGCCATGAACCACTATTGCCAACTGCTGATCCGCCGCAACCCGGAGCTCGACGAAACCTGGCCGCCAAATCAGCGAGTAAGTCCAGGTGCGGCTGCCTGACTGATTGCAAGGAGAAATGGCTCGCGAAGCGATAGCCATCAAGGTATACAAAGTCCCGGTTCTGACCATCGGTTGGGGCGGAAGTGGCGGCCGCTTTGCGCCCATCGGAGGGATTCTTCTGGGATAGCCGATGTGGAGGATCTGGTAGCGAAGCCCTCTCCCCTACTCTTCCCTTGATGGATTCAATTCCAGGCAGCGCAAGATTGTCGCGCAAGGCCACCGTCCAGCCTAGATCAGCTTCGGTCTAGTCTTATGGCCCGTGTGACTGAATGCCAAGACTTCTCGGTGAGTGCGAGCCTTGTGTATCAGAACGCGCTACATTAATACACGGGACTTGGGGCTGGATTGGGTGGCCACTAAGAGCATGCGCGAGTGAGTTATGTGGCTTGATATACAACACTTGCTCTGACGGTACTACTCTGGAAATGAATGATGACAACTTACGGCAAGGATAGCGGGATTGCGGTGACGGCAGTGCGGGTGAGCAATTTCAGGTCGCTTGCCAACATCGAGGTCGAGCTCAGTGACCTCACTGTACTCATTGGTGCCAATAATGCAGGGAAGACAAGCTTTCTAGATGCCATGTTCGCCGCAATTGGCGTCGGCCGGAAGGCCTTAGGTGCGGATGATGTGCGACTCGAGCCAGCAGAAGCTGCTGCGCCCAAGACGCGCCTGATCACTATCGATATCTTGATACGACCAGTCGATGACGATGGGAGGGTGCTTTCCACTTATCCAGCGGGAAGCTTCTGGACGAGCCTGTGGGGCACCCATGGAATCGCTACGGATGATAAAGACTTCCATGAATTTACTCCGATCCGCACGACGCTAGCCTGGAGCGCCGTGCGTGGAGAGTATGTTATGGAGCGCAAGTTCCTCAAAGAGTGGCGAACATTCGATGGTTGGCTTGGAACTCCAGTCAATGATCGCTCTATAGCCTCCGGTCAAATAGAGCCAATCGCGCTCCACTATATAGATGCTAAGCGCGATCTAAGCGAAGACTTGAAGCGCCAGGGTTCATTCTGGCGGCGACTTACTGAGGACCTCGGCCTTGACCCCGCGGATATTGCGGCGATGGAGCAGACACTGTCTGATATTAATCAGGCTATCGTTGATAAAAGTGAGATCCTCCGTCATCTCAAGGAAAACCTCTCCGGACTCCAAAGCGTGGTGTCTGCCGATAGCGGTGGTGTTGAAATATCGCCTGTAGCGCGAAAGCTCCGCGATCTCTCAAAAGGGGTTGATGTCTCGTTCGGCATAGAAGGTGCGCAGTCGTTCCCTCTTGCAAGGCATGGGATGGGTACGCGCAGTTTGGCGTCGTTGTTGGTGTTTCGTGCATTTGCGTCCTGGCGTCATCGAAATGCCACGATGAGCGGTGATCGCTTCCATTCAATCCTTGCGCTCGAAGAGCCAGAATCGCACCTTCACCCTCAGGCGCAGCGGTCTTTGTTTGGCCACATCAAGAAGATTCCTGGTCAGCGAGTCGTGAGTACACACTCGCCCTACTTGGCAGGCCAGGCACAACTGGATGAGCTGCGTCTATTCATCAAGAAAGCTGGTGCTACAGTAGTTAGCAAGGTCGATGTAAGTGGCTTGAAGGATCCTAACGATGTTCGGCAGCTTCAGGAAACGGTCATTGATACTCGTGGAGATATTCTCTTCGCGCGGGCCTTGGTCCTCTTTGAAGGTCAAACCGAGGAGCAGGCGCTGCCCCTGTGGGCTCAGGAGTACTGGGGCGCGAGTATTCACGAACTTGGATTCTGCTTTGTCCGTGCAAATGGAACCAACTACTTCCCGTTTCTCTATTTGGCCAAGACGCTGGGGATTCCCTGGTATATTTTTGCCGATGGCGAATCGCAGCCCGTAAAAGAGCTTGATGCTGCACTTAAAAAAGTTGGAGAGCCGGGGTCTGATATGAATCCTCGCGTTGTTGTACACCCGGCGGGCCAAAATTTCGAATCTGCGCTTATCGCTGAAGGATATGTCAAGGAGATCGAGGTGGCTTTAGATTCCATGAGCGGCACCCCGGGTTACTTGGATGGCTTCATCAAAGACCTCAATGGCCAAAAGAAGCGAGGGAATGTTGTGCGAGATTACCTTTCAGCGGGCGGGCGCGAGCGGGCCGCGCTAGATGCAATATCTGCTGCAAAGACCAGCGTATCGAAGCACCTAGCAACGACGATCATCGCCCTTCCCGATCCTGCCAAACGGTTCCCCTCAACTATTGCAAAGTTCTTTGCACTTGTCAGTGTTTCTGAAGGATTGGAGAAGGCATGAATAGTTCGATCGCAGCAACGCTATCTTCCGAGCAGCGCATCATCGTTGATCATGTTGATGGTCCTTTGCTGGTTGTTGCTGGCCCCGGATCTGGAAAGACACGAGTCCTTACCGAGCGTATTAGGAGCCTTCTCACTGGAGTACCCGGTCATTTTCGTGTGCTCGCACTGACCTTCACCAACAAGGCGGCTGATGAGATGAGGGAACGGCTGCAGGATCTAGGTGTGCTTCGCGACCGCGCATTCATTGGGACACTGCACGGTTTCTGCCTTGAGGTTCTGATTGAGCGCGGAAAATTTGTTGGAATTGAGGGGACGCCAAACATCTTTGAGCAAATCAAGGATCGGCGCGACGTGCTGCTGCGCGGAATCGAAGAAGATCCGTTGCTTGTGGCTGAACTCGATTCAGAAGGTGACAGCAAGTCTAGAGCTGGAAAGGTTGATGATTGGCTAAACTGGATCTCATACATTAAATCTCACCCGATCACCTGCGCGGTAATCGAGGATGAAATGGCTCGCCGAGTGTTCGATGCTTACGAGGCGGGTATGCGTGCCAGTAATGCCTATGACTTCGATGATCTTCTGCTTCTAACTTACAGGGTGATTATTGAGAATCCGAGCCTGGGCAACCTGTACCGGCGTCTTTACCAGTATGTTTGCATAGATGAAGCGCAGGACATGAACGAGGCGCAGTATGCCGTAATCTCTGCCCTGTGCTCAGGCGGGTTCAGAAATCTAATGATGGTGGGCGACCCTCGGCAATCGATTTACGGTTTCAATACCTCAGGTCCTGAGTACATGCATCGATTCGGCGAGGAGTTCTCGCCGAAGCGGGTTGAGTTGACGGCAAACTATCGGTCATCTCAGGCAGTTGTTCGCTTGGCACAGAAACTGGACAGCAACTACATGGTAGCAATGCAGCTGCCGATTGCTGGACGAGCCGAAGTGCTGGTTGGTCGGGACGAAATTAATGAGGCAAGGTTGATTTGCGAGGAGCTTGAGCGACTTTTCCTTGTGGGAGATCGGGACGTTGAAGGTGCCATAACTCCATCAAAGTGTGCTGTTTTGGGGCGAACGCGCTTTGCACTGCTAAAAGTTGAGGGTGAGTTGAAGCAGCGAAGTATCCCGTATTACAAGAGGCTTTCAGCCAATCATGAGAACGAATCGGATCTTGTCGAAGATTTCCAATTGGCACTTCGTCTGTTGGCAAACCCGCGTGATCGACTCCATGCCGCAAGCCTCGCGAAGCGATGGGGCGTGTCGCAGCTCAGCGCTGTTGATGTTGACGGTCTGAGTTACGTGCGCTCCCTGTCCGCTTCAACGACTGGCGATCGTTCGGTAGCTATTGTGAGGGCGTTGGAAGGCATCATCAAGATCACTTCCCGCCTCGATCTAATGCCCGGTTTCGCGGAGTTGGAGGCTTACGCTGATGCGATGAGTGAAGAGGACAGACTTGCCGTCTACGAAGACGTAGCTGTGTTCCGCGAAGAATGGGATCAGTACCTGAGGTCTGCCGGCGGCTCTGCGTCTCTTAGCGCCTTTTTGAGTAGCAAGGCACTAGGTGTGACACAGAAGTCTGCCCGGGAAGGTGTTGCTCTCCTCACAGTACATGCGGCTAAGGGGCTTGAGTTTGATGTCGTGTTTGTTGCTGGAATGGCTGAGGGAACTTTTCCAGATTGGAGGGCCAAGACGCAGAGTCAACTGCAGGAAGAGTCACGAAATGCGTTTGTTGCTGTTACCCGCTCTAAGCGATTGATATACATGTCCTACCCTCTTTCTCGCATCATGCCGTGGGGCGATGCTCGCAGGCAATATCCATCCAGGTTCATCGAAAGCCTCAGCTAGCTTCAGTACGAACATTGGCTCCGCTCGATGCCCGTGCGGAGATTTGGGGCTAGCCACATCCCAAGGCTTCCGCGCCTATTACTGTGTGCTGAAGTGGTCCCGTAAGTAGTTTTGATCGATGAGCGGTGCAAGCACTCAACTTTCATTCGAATAAAGTTGATGCTGGTTTGAGTCATGCGATCAGCGATATCATGTGGATAGTTATGACAGGAGCCGCTTGAGATGAATATGGATTTCTTCCCGCCTTCCAATTGGCAGGACTTTGAGCGTCTTACGCGGTTGCTGTGCGAAGCAGAGTGGTCGGATATCTATGCTGTAACCGTCGGCCGGCCCGGTCAGGCGCAGAATGGCATTGACGTTGTCGGCTGGGATTACAGGGTCCATCCTAGGCTCCGCACGGGCGTGCAGTGCAAGAGACGCTCTCAGGCTTCATCTGATGGCACTGTGCTGGCCGGCGGCCTTGTCAATCTCGAGGATGTGAAGAGTTGCCTAGGAGCGATCAAGAAGATCAAAGTTCCGCTGGGACACCTGGTCATGGCCACAACTGCATCGCAGGATGTGACGTTTCAGAATCAAATTGACGAGCTTAACGTTATGCGAGTGGCGCAAGGTGAGTGCGAAGTTTCCATCTGGTTCTGGGAGTGGTACCAGGAGAAGCTCAATAGACATCTTGGTGTTGCTGCTACGTGCTATCCTCGGATCCTTGCGCAGAACAACATGTACAATGTGGACATGAATGTGGCGGCCGTTCTGCGTCATGGTTTTGATCGTGTATTTATGAAGACGCCATTTCGGTCGGAGAATCAGATCGGTGGTGTGGTGGCAGCTATCGAGTCCATGCATGGCCTTCTTGCAACTGGGCTATTGCGAGACGCACAAAAGCAACTGGTCCTCAGTTGTGCTCCCCCAATCGGGATGCGTGAGGGGCAGGATAGAAATAGCGTGGCTCGCCTCCAAGAACTGGTTAGGGTCCTGCGTGATGACGTAACCGGATGCCTGGCACGGAATGATATCTATGATGCTGGCGGCGGCTGGATCATCCTTTCGGATCTCAGTATTGGCGAACGGCTGGATCGCCAGCGCGCCGAAATACTCGTTGAACTCAATGGAATTCTAAGAAGGAATGGTGTTGACCCAGTTGAGTCGCCGCTACTCAGCCTTGAGGGTGCCTAAAAGCATCTTATACGCAAGCTGCAGGTCTGGGAGGTTGCCGCTTTCATGTCTGAGCGTTGGAGATTCCGGTTGAAGGTCAAGTGTGGCGCGAACGAGCAGGCCATAGAGCGGGCGTCAGCTGTCCCTATGTAACACGGGCTCTGGAGCTTGACGACAACCTACTCACGAGAGGTCACTCAGCCGTTGCAGCCCGCCCAATCAGCCGTGCCGTGACATACGGGTGCGAAACCATCAGCACGTGAGACGCTCCCGCCTACAACGAGTTCCGCTTTGCGTGCGCCCGCTCTGCCAAGGCCTACTGTGGAATGTTCAGTCGGCAAGATCGTTGGATTCCAGGCGTTACGCCGGCACAGGTGGTTGAGGGTACCGGCTATTCATCAACGAGCAGCCCGCCGAGGAAGCGCAGCGTCAAATGCGTCACGCCCGCCGCTCGGCTCGGGTAAAGGGCCGTGACCAAGTGTTTACCCGGCACGCACAGTGAACGGCCAAGTGTTCCATCGCCTAGCAGTTGAGGCTTTAAAGGCACGCTGCATTCTGGGTATACTCCAGATACATGCTGGTGAGCTGATATGAGCAAGACTTACGAGGGCAGCCCTCTCTCTGATCACCTACAGGGCGTGTTCAAAGAGAACATTAGTGGCGAGACGCCGCAGAAGGGCAGCATCTTGAAGACGCTCCTGACCTCGCCACTGATTGGCTCCGAGTTAGAGATTCCCCGTCCGTTTGATGCAGGACGCAAGGTCGACCTTTGATGCGCTATCTGCTCGACGCCAACATCATCAGCAAATTCAACAAGGCACCAGCGCCAGGGTTGCTGATTGCGTGGATGGCTCAACACTCCGCAAAGGATCTCCTCATCCCCGGTGCCGATCCGGCACCTAGAACGCAGTCTCAGTCATCTGCACGATCTGCTCTGCCAGCCGGAATTCGTTTGACTAATCCCCAAGCGCCATCAGTTCTCTAGAACTCCGCTTCCTTGTTAACAGGTTGCAGAACCCGCTGCCCCAGATCATTGCCAATGCTGAGCGACCCGATTCCTCCCGAAAGCCCCTGCACGCGCGTCGCCTGCTGTTGCACGACCGAGGAATAATCCGCGAAGAAATCGCGCGTGCGCCATTGTGCGGTGATCGATTCGCGGCTGCCGCCCAGATCGTTGTGCCAGCTCACGGCCTTCTGTGAAGTGGGCGAGCCGAACTTGCGCGTGAGCAGTTCCATCACGCGCGACTGCGCCTCGAACCCGGTGGTGTTGAAGCGCAAGGCGATCACACGCCCGTCGCGAAGCAACACCAGGCCGCCCACACCTTCCAACGACAAAGCGTCACCTGCGCCCGCGCCGATCGACATGCCGATGGGCGCGATCCATGCCGGATACTCATCCGTGGCGAAGACCAGGTAGCCGTACTCGCCTGGTCCGAACTCGGTATTGCCCACCGCCATGCTTGTGGGGCCGGGGGCGACGCACAGCCCGGTCGCCGGCGGGGTGAGCTTCAACGGCTCCGGCGGTGGGGCCGTCAGCTTGTTGAACGCCCTACTCCCTGGTCCCTTGCTACTGCTCCGGGCTGCTGGAGTAGGCAAGGAAAGTTCGCATAAGGGCAGTGCTAAAGGCTCCCCTATTTTCATGCCGAAGACTTCATTCTCCACCGCAGAGGCCGAGACGGTAGGTGCCATGGTCATTACAACGACAAGCGAACTGGCGGCTGCAGTTAAACGCATAGGGCTGTCATCCTGACTTGATCCTGAGTGAGGCGGAGTATATCCCCTGTTGCTGCGCCTCGGGCAGTGCAGCCGGGGTCAGGTCGAATGCCTCGGGCAGTGGCGTTACTTGCTGTCTGGCGAGAAGTTCTGAGCTCCGCGCGTCTTTCGCCACTGGATCCACGCGATCGCGGCGACGAAGAAGACGCTACACAGGTAACTGCCTTCCGGCCCTTCCGCGCCTCCGGTCAGGGTGTCGGGGCCTAGCGGGCGCAGCGCCACCAGCAGCGCCGGCAGGTGCGCATCGATGCCGGTGACGGGCAGTTCGAAGCCGGTCGCAAGCAACCAGTTCCACCCCGCGTGCCAGCCCATCACGCCCCAGATATTGCCGGTCCGCAGCGCCCAGACGCAGGCGAACAGCGAGAACAGGAACGTGCCGAGCATGACCCGGGGCGGCTGGTGCGGACTGAAATGCAGGAAGCAGAAAACGAGCGACACCAGCAGCACTGCCACCGCGACATTGGTCTTGCGCGCCACCGCTGACAGCATCCAGCCGCGGAAGATGACTTCCTCCACGCTCGCCTGGAACATGAAACTCAATAGCAGCAGACCGATGTGCAGCAGACTGACGGGCGACCGCCAGGCCTGCCCCAAGCCCGCCGCCTGCATGCCGCCAGCCATCCAGATCGCGACTACGACCAGCGCGATCGTGCCGAATCCAACGGCCAGTCCGCGCAGGAAGGTATTCAACGGTGCCGGACCGGTCAGCCCGATACTCGCCAGCGAGCGCCTTTCGACGAAGCGTACCCAGGCGAGCACGGCCACCAGCGTCGGAGCGAAGCCGATCCACAGCATCGCATGCAAGCCAGCGAGGCCGATCGGATCGCCGCGCGGCGTCGACCAATGCTGCGACTGCATCCACCCGTCCAGCGCGATCACCGGTACCGCGTTGAACAGGATCATCAGGATCGGCGTCAGCCAGGCCCAGGGCAGCCAGCCGCGGACCGGATCGGGCGCATACAGGGCAACGGGGGTCATGCGGGGCTCCAAGCCGACGTGATCGCCGCTGCAAGTTGCCACCCGCGCGGGGGCGTGGCAACCAGTTTGCGACCAAGCCACAGAAGCCGCCGGTGAATCACCCGGATCGCCGACGAAATGGCGCTTGAGTCCAGGGCGGCGGCGCCACCGCCCTGCTCATCTGCACCTTCTGGTCAGCCAGCCGGAACCAGCTTCCACCGATCGCCAGTCCCCTGGAAACGCACCACTGCCTTAGCCAGCGCTTCTCGCGACGGATTGCCCGCCAGCACAATCAGCTCCTCCCCAGTCCCCAGATACATCCGCCTGCCCGGTTCCACTCCCAGATCACGAATCCATAGCCCGCGCGTCTTCATGCACGGCACGGTTGGGCAGCCGGGATAGGTGTTTGCGTCTTCATGACGAAGCGCGTTGATCATCACGCTCTTCGGTGCGCGCCAGAATCGCCGGCGGAATTCCCGCTGTTCTTCGGTCAGGTTGGCCCAGTCGTTGTCCATCATGGTTCTTCCTCATGTGTTGCTCCCCGCCAGGATGGCGGGGAGCCGGGAGGTTAAGAGCCGTGATTAGCGGTGCGACGTATTTCCGCGAGGGTGTTGTATTGCGTCACCCTCCCGACACAGGTCGTCCAACATGCAAAAAATCAATCAGGGCTCTTAAACCCGAGGCACACCATGCGACAGACACGAGGATAGCGGAATTCGCAAAGTTGCATTCGGTTGAGGCGTGTCTAATCCTCCGTGTCGCAATCAATCCATTCCGTCGGAAATGAAGTGAAATGCCCATATTTATTGGGGTATTGATCACAGTTTCAGTTCCGCGGCGCAACAAACAGAACACCTCGATTGCTCGGTTCATTGATGTCGCTTCTAGCGCGAAGGGCGCGCGGCTTGGGGCTTCCGAGGAGTACAGCCGGGTGTTGGTGGCCTGCTTCGAGCTGAGTTCGTAGGCGTGGGTCATTGAATGCGTGGGCCGGCCAACGGCCGGCGCTACCGTAGGGATCTCCTTGCGCTCTCCGCGCCTACACGAAGTACGGCTTGTCGACCTTGCTTCCCCACTTGTTCTCGCCGACATGTCGGGACGGGTTGAGAATGACCTAGCGGATTGGGTCACCCACGCTCCTACGGCAGGCCAATTTGCCCTTGAAGGGCCGGCCCTTCTCAGTGAATTCGTAGTCCACCTCGTCTTCCTCTGTCAGCAAGGCGGGGCGGAGGATAGTTCGCTCAGCAGCCGAAGCTACCGTAAGCCGGCCCTCACTTGACGCCATTGCCTCATGCTCTTCACTTCTCCAATCACCACCTCGTAGGTCGGGGCAGCACTATCAGAAAACGGTTGAACCTCCAGGATGAGCTTGCGCGCCGGCATCTCTAGCGCGTACTCGATACGGAACTGGCAGCCTTGATATCTGCTGTAAGGAGACGGCTTGGTGCCAACGTAAGTTCCAAGCTGGTTAGGATCATGCATGAACGCACGAACCAGCTCATCTGCACCGCCCAACTCGTTGACCACGCCATCTCGCCAAGCCCAGCAGTATGCAATCTTTGCGATGGTGCGCGCAAAGTCGACTATTTTTTTGGATGACTCCTGTTGCACAGCGGAAGTTGCATTGTGTCTCTGCATGAACTCCAAGGGATTCGCGCCAAAAACAACTGCCCCCATGCCTTCAAGCCGGAGCGCTCCGCCCTTTTCTTCGCCACTGAGTAGCGCAGGTCTAGCGAACAAGGGAAAGCCAAGCATCATAGGTGATAGTTCGGTATCGAGGTCCAAAATGGCCTCGCCGCCGGCACCCGTTAGTACAGTCTCTATTGGAGATGTGGCGCTCTTGTGCCTTGACCGAGACTGAATGTTCAGCGCCTTTCTGACATGAGGCATCGCACCATCATTGATGGCGAAGTTCTCAAACTTTGATGTGATCTTCTGGCAGGCACCGCATGATCCATCGAGTATCTGGACCGTTCCACCCCAAGCATAAGGAATAACGTGCTCGTTAGATAAGCCCACCATCGAGCCGCAATATATGCAACTATCGGCACGAATTGACTCCACTTCCGCAAGCGATCTAAGCCCATCGAGACTTTTGTCAAGAATCACGACATCCTCGGAGACCGTCTTGAGGACCTCCTCGCTGCCCTGACGATCCCGTCTTACCAGTATCTCAATCCCAAGCCTTTTCTTGTTCATTATTTATTTTCCTGATTATCTATACGGAAAATCAGTTCGGTCTAGGGGCAGGCCTTGAGATGCTGCTGAGAACGAATCGTAGACCTGCTCTTCAATCTGGGCGTCTTGCAGGTCACGAATGGTCGTAATGCCTTAGGCGATCTGTCGTTTGATTCGAACTTCGCTCGAGGGCCGCTCACGGCTGCGTCTCTTCCAGGGAAGCTTCCAGCAGACTCACGTACGTATCCAGGCGAACTCGGATGCCAATCAAGACCCACCCCATGACATAGAGCAGCACGAGAGCGAAGATAAGCAGGCCACCGACCGGACTGACATCAAACGCACCGGCCCAGTCACCCCATTTCCAGTTCCGGAACTGCAGATAGAGTGCAATCAGGAGTGGAAACGGGCCAAGCTTCTGGAGTCCACCGTACATCAGGCCGGTGCGATCAATCATGCCCGTTCGAAGCTGGCTGACGTAGCGAAGCCGTTGCTGGCGCTCGGTCTTCGGGAACTCCCGCAGCAGGGCTACCAGCTTCCTCCAATGGTTGAACTCATCGTCCATCTCAATGGCATGGGAAAGTCGTGGCTTGCGGTACTGACGCCCTTCGCGGATGAGCATCAGTATGAACCAGAGCACAAACCCAGCCACCTCAATGCCGAGACACACTTTAAATGCCGTCACCATCCACAGCGCGGGCTGTATGACCGCCGGTAGTGAGCCGATGGCGAGCCCGACGCCCGTGGCTGCAAAGCCGGTCCAGAACGAGCCGCGCTCCAGGCGGGATGCTTTGGGATAGACCGTGGTCGATGCGTAGGCCTGTACTTGCTCGTACAGCCACGAGAAGGTCAGTTCGCCCTGGGACTTTGTGGTGATCTGACGTGCGCTGTCGGCGACCTGCATATCCATTGCGGGTGATTCCTTGGGGCTGTTAGGGCGGTGACTGTGTTGCGGTACGGAGTGATTGCGGCTCTATCGTACTGTGGTTGCGGTTTGTATGGCATCTGTGGCACCGCATTGGCGCGTCGGGGATTGTTGTATGCGTGGGCCGGCCAACGGCCGGCACTACCGGGTTCGCGGCAGCCCAGTGAATCCAGGTAGCGGCTCAGTAGCCAAGGGCTTCCAGACGAAGGACCATCTCTCCAGGCTCCTTGTCTGGAAGAACATCAAGGTTTACCACGGCCCCACGGTCTTCTGAGCCGAATGAAGTTGTGAACGATCCACTGTTGATGCGCAGGTCTTTGGCTATTGGCCGCGCGGGGCTCAGGCAATTAAGAATGCGCTTGGCGTTTTCACCAGGAAACTCCGTGAAACTATGCTCAATCAGGTACGCGCACAGTTTTTTGCCAGGCTCGTAGTCGTTGTGCTCACAGGTTTTTGAGCCCATCACGACTTGATTCCCTTCTGTCCGCATGCCCCAGAACGTGCGCAACGTTACTTCCCGTGTCTCATCCGGCTTCACCGATGTCATGAAGCTCGCGATGTTCGAGCAATATTCGTCCGTCTTTTCGCGAGCGGAGGCTGTCATGCCAGCAGTGACGAGAAGCAGGGCGAGTGTCAGGTTGGAGATGAGCTTCATCTGCTAGCTAACACCTGAGCTAAGCGGCACCGCGAAGCGGCGTCGGCGTGAATGGATGGATGGAGGGCCTTCCCCTTGATGCGGCTCGATCTTAGGGCGGTCGGTTCCGGCCAACAAGCCGGCGTGTAGCCCGCCCCGGCAGTGGACCCAGTGAGCAATGCTCTTTGCATTGAAATGATATGCAATAACATAACGTGGTAGATTGCTCGGCCCTCCCCTCCTCACGAGTGCCGCATTGACCTCCCCTACCCCCGTCATCGACGTCCGCGCCCTGCAGGTAGCGTTCTCCGGTAAGCCCGTCATCAATGGCCTGAACCTTCAGGTCGAGCCCGGCAGCATCTATGCCCTGCTGGGCGGAAACGGGGCCGGCAAGTCCACCACCCTCTCGGTGCTGCTGGGCTTCCTGAAGCCCCAGGCTGGCGAGGTCCGGGTTGCCGGTGTGACGCCCTGGGAAGATCCGGCCCGCGCCCGTAGCCAGCTGGCGTATCTGCCGGAGAACGTGGCGCTGTACGAGCATCTGACGGCGGTTGAGAACGCGGACTACCTGCTTTCGCTGAGCGGCACGGCGGTGTCTCGCGATGCGCTGGTGGAAGCACTGCGCGCTGCGGGGCTGCAGGAGGCGGCGTGGCACCAGCGGCTGGGGCGCTTCTCCAAGGGCATGCGGCAGAAGGTGGCGATCGCCATTGCTTTGATGCGCCAGGTGCCGTTGTTGCTGCTGGACGAGCCTACCTCTGGGCTGGATCCGGGTGCCAGTGCGGACTTCCATGGCTTGCTTGAGTCTGTGCGGGCGCGGGGTACGGCGGTGTTGATGGTCACGCATGACTTGATGGGCGCGGTGGAAGTGGCGGATCGGATTGGGGTGTTGGAGCGTGGCTCTATCGCTTATGCCTCTGATCGCGCTTCGTTTGATCTGCCTTCGTTGCATGCGCATTTCTCTGGCCGGGCTGCAGATGCCGGCCAACGGCCGGCGCTACCGGGCGTCGCATCGTGAGCGTGCCGCGCGTGATGGCCGCGCCTCGCCCCATGAGTGCGTGGGTTCTGGTGATGCGCAATGAGTTGCGCGCCATGCTGCGGGACCGTACGGCGGTCGCCGGCATTGTGTTGCTCACCCTGCTGGCGGTAGCCGCCACTGCGGTCTCTTCGCACCACATGCAGTCGGCGGCGGAGTATCGGCAGCGTCAGCAGGTGGCGGCGCAGGAGGCCTTCGACGCCCAGCCAGACCGGCATCCACATCGTGTGGTGCACTACGGGCACTTCGTCTATCGCCTGCCCTCCGCGCTGGCGGCATTCGACCCCGGCGTTGACCCGTTCACCGGCAGCAGCATGTTCCTCGAAGGCCATCGTCAGAACACGGCCAACTTTGGCGATGTGATGCAGAGCTCGATCCTGACCCGCTTCGGTCAGCTCACGCCGGCCTTTGTGCTGCAGTTCCTGGCCCCGCTGGTGCTGATCTTCCTTGGCCACGGTGTGTTGGCGCAGGAGCGAGAGCGCGGAACCCTGCGCCAGTTGATGCTGCAAGGAGCCTCACTGCGGGCCATTGTGGGCGGCAAGCTGGCCGCGCTGTGGCTGGTGTCATTGGTGTTCATGCTGCCGGCGTTTATTGGTCTGGCGTTGCTGGCGGCAGCGCCTGAGGCCTCCAGTGTGGTGGCGGCCGTGCTGATGCTCGGCTATGTGCTGTACTTGGGCAGCTGGTGCGCGGTGATTGCGGCGGCATCCGCACTGCTGGCGCGCCGGCGCGACGCGCTCCTGGTGCTGGTGGCGGTATGGGCGGTCTCTGCTCTGCTGGTGCCGCGCGTTGCCCCCGATGTGGCGTACGCCGCCTACACGTTGCCGGACCGGCTGCAGACCGAGGTGGGCATCGGCCGCGACCTGCGGGCGCTGGGCGACAGCCATGATGCGGACGACCCCTACTTCTCCGCGTTCCGCCGCAGGGTGCTGGAACAGTACGGCGTCTCGCGCATCGAAGACCTGCCGGTGAACTACAAGGGCTTGCTGGCGGTGGAAGGCGAGCGGGTCACGTCCGCGCTGTTCAACGACTATGCCGAACGCAGTGCCGAGGCGCAGCACGCGCAGAATCAGCTGGTAGGCCGCTTTGCGCTGCTCAGCCCGTCCATTGCGCTGCGCCAGCTCTCGATGGCGGCTGCGGCCACCGATCTTAACGCGCACCTGCGCTTCCTGGGGCAGGCCGAAGCGCACCGCTATCGCCTGGTCCAACAGCTGAACCAGCTTCAGGCCGACGGCGTGAGCTACGCCGACGACACCGCCAAGGACGCCGGTGCCGACCAGCGCAAGCGCGTGGATAGCAGCCATTGGCACCAGATTCCGCACTTTGAGTTCGCTCCAGCGGCGTGGACGACCGTGTTGCACAGCCTGTTGCCCGGCTTGCTGATTCTGTTTGGTTGGCTGCTGGCCAGCCTGCTCGCGCTCGCCCTGAGCGCCCGCCGTCTGGAGGTGGCGCGATGAAACTCTGGAAGTACGAATGGACCCTGCTGCTGCGCTCCAAGGTGGCCGTCGCTGGCTTGGCGTTGCTGGCGGCGTTGACCGTGGCCAGCCTGATCTCCGGCGTGCAGCGGATCGACAGCCAGCGTGAGGCCATCACCCGCATCGCGGGCCTGCAGGCGGAAGACATGGCGGCGTTGGTCGCGAAGAACGGCCCGTCCCAGGACGCAGGCACGGCTGCCTATTACTCCTTCCACCCCACCTGGAACCCGCCGTCACCGTTGGCGTTCGCGGCGGTGGGCATGCGTGACGTGGCTCCGTTTGTGCTGCGCGTGCGGGCATTGGGGCTGGAGGCGCAGATCCACGATGGGGATGCCTTCAATCCAGAGCTTGCCCTCGCCGGCCGCTTCGACTTCGCGTTCCTGCTTACCTTCCTGGCTCCTCTTTTCGTGATCGTGCTGTTCCACGACCTGCGCTCGGCCGAGCGTGAGTCCGGTCGGGAACGGACCTTGGCCAGCCTGCCGGGTTCGCTCACCCAGCTGTATGGGCGCCGCGCGGTGGTGCGAGGGGGCGCATTGAGCATCTGCCTGGGCATTCCGTTCGCGGTGGTGGCCGTCCAGCAAGGCGTGCCCGCCTTGCAGATCGTCGGCGTGCTGGCCTTGATGGTGGCCTACCTCGTCTTCTGGATGGGTGTGGCGTTGCTGGTGGCGTGGCGCAGTTGGGCGTCGGGCACCAATGCCGCGACGCTGGCGGCGGTGTGGGTCACCGTGGCGCTGGTGCTGCCGGCGCTGTCGAACGTGGCGATCGAGCGGGCTATCCCGGTGGAGCAAGGGGCAGAGATCGCCCGCGCCCAGCGTGAGGCGGTGAACGGCGCGTGGGATATTCCGCGCGAGGACACCATGCAGCGCTTCTATGCCAAGTATCCGGAATGGAGTCAGTCAGCACCGCTGGGTACGGCGTTCCATTACAAGTGGTATCTGGCCTTCCACCAGAATGGGGATGATGCGGTTGCGCCTATGACGGCGGCTTACCGTGCGGGGATTGAGAAGCGCTCAGCTGCGGCTAACACGCTGGGATGGGTGCTGCCGCCCGTCGGGCTGCAGGCTGCACTTACACGGATGGCGGGTACGGACATGCAGTCTCACCTTGCGTATCAGGATCGGATTCGTGCGTATCACGCGCAGTTGCGGCGGTTCTATTATGGGTTCCTGTTTGGGGATAAGCCGTTCCGGGAGGAGGATTAGAGGGTCGGCAGGGAATCATTACGTACAGGGCCAAAAGCTGCCTAAGCGACTGAATTTCAAGGTTGATTGCTCGTCTCTCGATCAGGTTCTCCCCATCTATGGGGTCTGTTCAAGCACCTTGGCT
>NZ_JASCOZ010000149.1 GCF_029960115.1 Stenotrophomonas sp. PS02289 | reverse complement strand
TACCGCCGGGGGTGGGATGACCACCGGGTTGAGGATTGAGGGGCTGTTGTGACGCGCCATGCGCGTCACCCGTCTGGAGGGAAAAGGCGGAGCCGGCCGATAAGCCGGGTTCTGTCGTGGACAGTCATTCCTCTAGGCGACACGTCACCGTGGCGCTCAAGCAACCTACCCGGTCCCGACGCGGGCCACGCCAAAGGACCCTATTTGGTCTTGCTCCAGGTGGGGTTTGCCGTGCCGGTCTGTTACCAGACTCGCGGTGCGCTCTTACCGCACCATTTCACCCTTGCCGGCTCTCCGAAGAGAACGTAGGCGGTATCTTTCTGTTGCACTTTCCGTCGGCTTGCGCCGCCCAGGCGTTACCTGGCACCTTGCCCTGTGGAGCCCGGACTTTCCTCGGCATTCCCGAAGGAATGACGCGACTGTCTGGCCGGCTCCGCCACGCGTAGTGTACACCGTATTGTCTGCAGGCCCGGCATTTTGCGCCGCGCTTCGCGCGGTTGCCGGCCAACGGCCGGCGCTACGAATTGCTGAGGGCGCAGTGAGATGGCGTTAGTAAAGGTGTCGTTTATGAGCCGTATAGGGCTTTGCGCGGGGCACCGGTGAGTTCGGCCGCCAGTTTGGCCGCGGTAGACGGCGGCAGATGCTCGCTCAGCTTCGCGTAGACCCGGCGGCCGTGCTGCAGCTGCGCCTCGGCGTCGTCAGTCGCTCCTTGCACCATCACCACGAACTCGCCCTTGCGCTGGTTTTCATCCGCTTCCACCTGCGCGCGCAGGCTGGCGAGGTCGCCGTCGAGCACGGTCTCGAACAGCTTGGTCAGCTCACGGGCCAGCACCGCCGGGCGTTGCGGTCCGAACGCGTCAGCCATATCGGCCAGGGACTCCGCGATGCGGTGTGAGGATTCGTAGAACACCAGGGTACGGGTTTCCCCGGCGAGCGCCTGCAGACGCTCACGACGGCCGGAGCCCTTGGCAGGCAGGAAACCCTCGAAGGTGAAGCGGTCGCTGGGCAGGCCGGCCACGCTCAGCGCGGCAATCGCCGCGCAGGCTCCAGGAACCGGGCTGACCCGGATCCCGGCTTCGCGCGCGGCGCGCACCAGCCGGTAACCCGGATCGCTGACCAGCGGGGTGCCGGCGTCGCTGACCAGCGCCAGCGACTCACCGCCCAGCAGGCGGCCGACAATGCGCTGGGCCAGGGCGTCCTCGTTGTGGTCGTGCAGCGCCACCAGCGGCTGCTGGATGCCGAAATGGGCCAGCAGCTGGCCGCTGCGGCGGGTGTCCTCGGCGCAGATCGCCGCCACCGAGCGCAGCACCTCCTGCGCACGCGGCGTCAGGTCGGCCAGGTTGCCGATCGGGGTGGCAACGACATACAGCGTGGGGACAGCACTCATCGCAACGGCACTCACAGGTCAAGGGTAGAATCGTACCGTACCCGCCTACGGCCGCTGCCCCATCGAATGGACCTGATCATGAACAAGCCCGCCGCCCGGATCTCCACCCTGTCGCTGTCGCTGCTGCTGTTGGCCGGCTGCGCCACGACCAGCCTGACCTCTGCACCGGAGTCGCCGGCACAGAGCCAGGCGCTGGTGCTGATCGAGCAGGGCAAGCCGCGCGACGCCGCCGTGCAGCTGGAAGCCCTGGCCAACACCCTGCGCGGCACGGCCCGCAGCGCTGCCCTCGCGGACGCCGCCTTCGCCTGGCATGAGGCCGGCGACACCGCCCGCGCGCGCAGTCTGTTGACCCAGGTCACCCCGCGTGGCCTCAGTGGAGCCAGCCTGCAGCGCTATCACCTGACCACCGCCGAACTGGCGCTGCTGGACAAGCAGCCGGCACAGGCACTGGCGGCGCTGAAGGAGTCCTCCGATACCGTGGTCCCGCAGCTGCGCACGCGCTGGCAGCTGGCCCGCGCCAACGCGCTGCAGGCCAACGGCGATGTGATCGGTGCCGCCACCGAGCGCGCCCGCGCACACGCCGCCCTGAGCGGCACCGCCCGCACCGACAACCAGCAGGCCATTGCGGCGCTGCTGGGCCAGCTGGACGATGCCACCCTGCGCGCCCGTGCCGCTGCACTGCCGGCCAACGAGCCGCTGTACAACTTCGCCGGCCGCGCGTTGATCGCCCGTGGCCTGCCCTTGCCGCGCCCGTTCGACCGCGACGGCGTCGCCCAGTTCGACACCAGCAAGCGTCCGCCCGCACTCAGCGACGGCTATCGCCCGCCGGTGAAGATGGCGGTGCTGCTGCCGCTGAGTGGTCGCCTGGCCACCGCCGCGCAACCGGTGCGCGATGGCCTGCTGAGCGGCTACTACGGCGAGACCCGCCGCCGCCCGGACATCCAGTTCATCGACACCGCCGGCACCCCGTCCGGCGCGGTGGCTGCCTATGACAAGGCGGTCGGCGCCGGCGTGGACTTCATCGTCGGCCCGCTGGGTCGCGACGAGGTCGACGCGGTGTTCGCCCGCAACGAACTGCCGGTGCCGGTGCTCGCGCTGAATCGCGGCAAGAGCAGCCCGCCGGCCGGCAGCGCCGGTTTCTCGCTGGCCCCGGAAGACGACGGCATCATCGCCGCCGAATACCTGCGCGGGCGCGAACGCAGCAAGGTGCTGGTGGTGCACAGCAATGACGACAACGGCCGACGCACCGCCGCCGCCTTCCGCGAACGCTTCACCCAGCGCGGCGGCCAGGTGCTGGCCACCATCGGCGTGAACGATACCGTCGGCGACATCGGCGCCCAGGTGCGTGCGGCCGGTGCGGCCGACGGCGTGCTGCTGGCGGTGAAAGCCCCGCAGGCCCGGCAGCTGGCTCCGCAGCTGGCATTGGCCGGTGTGGGCGGTGCCAGCCGCGTGGGGACCTCGCAGTTGACGCTGGGCACCGGCAAGCCGGAAGAAGACATGGCGCTGGACGGCATCGTCTATCCGAATGAAGCCTGGAACGTGCGCAGCGTGGCCGGCTTGCCGCCGGCCGGCACCGCCGGGCAGCTGCTGCCCACCGCGCGCGGCGCGGCAGGCCGTCTGTTCGCATTCGGTTTCGACGCCTGGAAGATCAGCGCCTACCTGGACAAGGTCGCCAACGAGGGCGGCCTGGCCGGTGCCACCGGCACCCTGTTCCTGGACAGCAACGGCAATGTGCTGCGGGTGCCGGCGTGGTCCACCTTCAGCGGCGGCCGGCCGATGCCGGTGGCCAACTGACCGGGCGTTGAGCGGCAGGCGTTGACCAGCCCACGCGCCCAGCGCGGCGCGGCGGTGGAAACCGCTGCGCTGGAGCTCCTGCGCCAGGCCGGGTTGCAGCCCCTGGCGCGCAACGTGCGCTTCAAGGGCGGCGAACTGGACCTGGTGATGCGCGATGGCCACACCACGGTGTTCGTGGAAGTGCGCTACCGCGCCACCGCACAGTTTGGCGGGGGTGCCGCGTCGGTGGATCGGCGCAAGCGGCGCAAGCTGGTGTTGGCCGCGCAGTTGTTCCTGCAGCGACATCCCGCGCTGGCGATGCAGCCGTGCCGCTTTGACGTGGTGGATGCCAGTGGTGACCCCCTGCAGCTGAACTGGCTGCGCGCGGCGTTCCGGCTGGAAGATTGTGGGTTTGCCTAGACCTTTGGAGGGCCGGCCAACGGCCGGCGCTACCGTGACGATGAACACTTCTTTGCCCGCTGGATTCTCAACTGAACTGCACGCGCTGCTGGGCGCGGAGGGCTGGCGCACCGATGCCGCCGCGCTGGAAGCGCATGCGCAGGACAACTCGTGGCGGCATGCGCTGCCCGACGGCGTGGCACTGCCGACCGACCGTGACCAGGTAGTGGCGATCGTGCGCGCCTGCCGCGCACACGACGTGCCCATCGTGGCGCGCGGCGCGGGCACCGGCACCACCGGTGCGGCGGTACCGGTGAACGGCAGCATCGTGCTGTCGTTCGCGCGCATGAACCGCATTCTCGACGTGCAGCCGGGCAACCGCTGCGCGGTGGTGGAACCGGGTGTACTCAACGGCGAACTACAGCACGTGCTGGCCCCGCACGGCCTGTTCTGGGCACCGGACCCGTCCAGCGCGGAGATCTGCAGCATCGGGGGCAACCTGGCCTGCAATGCCGGCGGCCCGCGCGCGGTGAAGTACGGCACCAGCCGTGACAATGTGCTGGGCCTGGTCGCGGTCACCGGGGCCGGTGACCTCATCCAGTGCGGCGGGGCCTACACCAAGGACGCCACCGGTTACGACCTCACCCATCTGCTGGTGGGCAGCGAGGGCACGCTGGGGCTGATCGTCGAAGCCACGCTCAAGCTGACCCCGGTGCCGGTGACCCAGGCCGGCCTGCGCGTGCTGTACCGCGATGCCGATGCCGCGGCCGCTGCGGTGTCGCGGCTGATGGCGCAGCCGGTGGTGCCCACCCGTCTGGAGTTCATGGACGCACGCAGCCTGGAACTGCTGCGACGCAATGGCGCGGAGGTGCCGCCGGCCGGCGCGATGCTGCTGGTGGAGGCCGACGGCGACCACGACACCCTGCCCTACCTGCTGCAGGCGCTGTCCGATGCCGCCGAAGGCGAGGGCCTGCTGGCCTTGGAAGTGGCGATGGAAGGTGCCGCACGCGAGAAACTGTGGGCGGCGCGCAAGGCGCTGTCGCCGGCGCTGAAGAGCATCGCCCCCGGCAAGATCAATGAAGACGTGGTGGTGCCGGTGTCGCGCATCCCCGACCTGGTGGCCGGCGTGCAGGCGCTGGCGCAGGAGTACACCCTGACCATCGTCACCTTCGGTCATGCCGGCAACGGCAACCTGCACGTGAACATCCTGTACCACCCCGACGACGCCGACGAGAACGCGCGCGCGCACGCCGCGCTGCCGAGAATATTTGAACTGACGCTGGCACTGGGCGGCACGCTGTCGGGTGAACACGGCATCGGCCTGGCCAAGCGCGACTTCATGGCGCAGGCCTTCTCGCCCGCAACGCTGGCCGCGATGCGGTCAATCAAGCAGGCGCTGGACCCGGACGGGATCCTCAACCCGGGCAAAGTCCTGCCGCCGGTGCCTTCAACCGGCTGAGTCCCGATGCAGGGCCGTCACGGCCCGATGGACGGATTGCAACTTCCTTCATTGGTCATGAGCAGCAGATCCCGGAGGCTACGCCCTCCTTGGACACCCTGCTGCTGGCAGCGCGCGCGCGCTGTCCGGCTGCGCGCGATTGCCCGGCACTGCCGGGTCGGTGTCCTGCCGTTCCCCCTCAGGATCATCGACCATGAACGTTTCACACGGCTCCCGCCGCCCTTCCCTGCGCCCCCTCGCCAGCGCCGTGCTGCTGGCGCTCAGCACCCTGCCACTGCACAGCGCAGTTGCCCGCGACATCGACGGCGAGCGCGTCGATGTCGGTTACGGGCAGCCTGCCGAAGAGTGGAAACTGATCAATACGTCGCACCTCTCCGTCAACAACGGCCAGACCCACTACATTTCCGCCACCGATACGTCCCTGGTCCAACTCGCCGATTCGACCGTGACCCGCACTCGAACCACGGGCCCCGCCATCTTTCTGAGCGGGAAAGCCGAGTTGTTCGCGACATCCACCCGCATCCTGGGTGGCGGCATCACGCTGAGCAACAGCGCCTACCTTGAAATGACCGGCAGCGAAATCGTCGTGGACCGCGCCGGCGGTGCGGATGTCGGCCTTCTGATGCTTCCCACCGGGTACCAGCAGGCCCTGCTCGATTCCACGCGGATCCACGTTCTTGCCGACCCCGCCGCCCCCACTGGAGCCGGCATTGGCGCACGACTGGCCGGAGGGGAGCTGCGCCTGCAGAACAAATCGGAGATCCTGTCGACAAATGCCGGCGTGCACGTGCTCCCCGCTTCCGGTTTTGCCAGCATACTTACGATTGACGATTCCAGCGTCACCTCGCAGCAGGGGCCGGCACTCTGGGTCGCCGCCCAGGGTGACAAAGACCAGCGCGTGGACATTACGGTCTCCAACGGTTCCACGCTGTCCGGCGGCGATGGCAATCTGCTACTGGCTCGCGCTTTGAATGGCCAGCCCGGTGAGGCCCACACGGACGTGCAGTTTACCGTCACCAACGCGCATCTCACCGGCGACGTCACCCTGGACACCACTGCGTTCAACGGCAGCATAAACGTTGGCCTGTTCAACAATGCGCGCGTCACTGGTCGCTTCAACAATGTCACCACGGCGCGCATCAGCAGCGGCAGCACCTGGCAACTCTCCGGTGACAGCACGGTGGGTCAGGTTCAATTGGACTCGACGGGCGACATCGAACTGGGCGACGGCATGCAATTCAACACCTTGAGCATGGACAGCTTCGCAGGTAACGGTGGCACGCTGGTGTTCAACACCCGGCTCGGTGATGACACCTCCGCCACCGACCGTCTGTTCATTGCCGGCAAGGCCGAGGGGCAGGCGAACGTGATCGTTCGCAATGCCGGTGGTGCGGGAGCCAAAACTGACCGGGGCATCGAGCTGATCCGCATCGATGGTAACTCCAATGCCATGTTCCACCTGTTGGGCCGCGCAGTGGGGGGCAGGTACGAGTACTTCCTGCTCAAGGATGAAAGCAACGGCAACTGGTACCTGAGTTCGGAACTCACTTCGGACGTTCCGTGCGATTTCGATCCGAATCAGCCGGGCTGCGAGATCACGCTTCCGGTTGAGCCGATCGAGCCGATCGAGCCGATCGATCCGGTTGATCCGATCGAACCGGTTGATCCGGTTGAACCAATTGATCCGGTTGAACCTGTTGATCCGACTGACCCGATCAAGCCGGTTGATCCGGCTGACCCTGCGGATCCCATTACGCCCACGCCGGTGCTGCGCCCGGAAGCCGGTGCCTACCTGGCCAACCAGTTCGCGATGGAACACCTGCTGCGCCACAGCTGGCGCGACCGCCAGGGCGAAGTCGACGGTACCGGCGAGCGCCCGCGCGGCTGGGCCCGCGTGGACAGCACGCAGAGCCGCCTGGGCAAGGTACACGACCAGCTGACGCTGCGGGTGGAGCGTTCGCGTCTGCAGCTGGGCGCGGACCTGAGCGTGTTCGACGATGGCCGCGGCCGCCTCGGCCTGATGGGCACGGCGGCGCAGTCGAGTGCGAACTCGCGTTCGGAATTGACTGGCTACAGCGCACGTGGACGTGTGGAAGGTGGCGCAGTGGGTGCGTACGCCGGTTGGAGCAATGGCACTGCGTTTATGGACAGCACGGTGCAGCGTGGTCAGTTCCGCAACCGCGTGCAGGGTGAGGGCCTGGCGGAAGAGCGCTATTCATCGGACATCTGGCAATCGTCGTTGGAAGGCGGCTACCGCATCGGCATCAGCCAACTGGGCGTCATGGCGCTGAGCCTGCAGCCGGAACTGCAGCTGGTATACACCGACATCAGCACCGACCTGCACGTGGAAAGCAACGGCACCGTGGTGCGCGCCGTCGGCAACGACGGCGTGTCCGGTCGCCTGGGCCTGCGTCTGCAGGGCAACACCACCGCTGCGGTGGGTGTCCAGGTGCAGCCTTACCTGGCAGCGAACTGGTACCGCGATGGCGGCGCGGCTGGCGTGGCCTTCGACGATGAAGTCCTCAACGCCGGCACCCCGCGCAACCGCTATGAACTCACCGGCGGTGGTCGCGTGGATGTCGGCAGTCTGTCGGGCTGGGGCGGCGTTGGCGTGAGCCGCGGCGACCAAGGCTATCGTGAAGTCAGTGCCCAGCTGGGGCTGTCTTACCGCTGGTAAAGAGGAACACGGAGACGCCGGCGCAAGCCGGCGCTTCTACAGGGCAGGCCTACCGCCGATTTCTTCACCCGGCTGAATCTTTGCGCAGGCCTTCACGCCCCGATTGCCGGATTGCAACTTCTTTCATTGGTCATAAGCGACACATCCCGGAGGCTACGCCCCCCTAGGACACCCTGCTGCAGGCAGCGCTCGTGCGCTGTGCTGCGGCGCGCGATTGCCCGGCGCGGCCGGGTCGGTGTCCTGCCTTTCCCAACCAGGATCATCGACCATGAACGTTTCACACGGCACCCGCCGTCTTTCCCAGCGCCCCCTCGCCAGCGCCCTGCTGCTGGCGCTCAGCACCCTGCCACTGCACAGCGCACTGGCCCGTGACATCGACGGCGAGCGCGTCGACATCGATCACGAGCACGCTGCCGAAACATGGAACCTGACCAATGGTGCGCACCTGACCGTCACCAACGGCCATACCCACAAAATCTCCGCCGCCGATACGTCCCTGGTCGAGCTCACGGGTGCCACCGTAACTCGCGCGGACGGCGCGGGCTCGGCCATTGTGCTGAGCGGGGAGGCCACGTTGATCGCCACCTCCACCCGCGTCGAAGGCGGCGGCATCACACTGAGCGGCAGCGCCCACCTGAAAATGACCGGCAGCGAGATCGTCAAGGAACCCTCCGACGGTGCGGGCGTCGGCCTCCAATTGATGCCCGACTTCGACCAGCAAGCGCTTCTCGATTCCACGCGGATCCATGTTATTTCCGATCCTGCCGCACATCCCACTTTGTACGGCATAGGCGCACGGGTGGGGGGAGGGGAACTGCGCCTGCAGAACAAGTCGGAGATCCTGTCGACGAACGCCGGCGTGCATTTCATCCGTTCGCTCGGTCCTGGCAGCATGCTGACGATTGATGATTCCAGCGTGACCTCGCTGCAGGGGCCGGCGCTGTGGATCTCAGGCCAGACCAACACGGAACAGCGCGTGGACATCCAGGTGTCCAACGGCTCCACGCTGACCGGCGGCGATGGCCATCTGCTGCTGGCAAGGTCCACAGGCGGAACCGGCACAGCTCACATGGACGTGTACTTTGCCGTCGACGACGCGCGGCTCACCGGCGACGTCACCCTGGACACCCCTGCGTTCAACGGCAGCGTCAACGTTGACCTGCGCAACAACGCGCGCATCACCGGTCGTTTCAATGATGTCACCACGGCCCACATCGGCACCGGCAGCACCTGGCAACTCACTGGTGACAGCAAGGTGGGTCAGGTTCGATTGGACGCGACGGGCAGCATCGTGCTGGGCGATGGCAAGCAGTTCAACACCTTGAATCTGGACAGCTTCACAGGAGCCGGTGGCACCTTGGTGTTCAACACGCGGCTGGGTGATGACAGCTCCGCCACCGACCGCCTGCTCATTGCCGGCGACGCCGACGGGCAGGCCAACGTGCGCGTCCTCAATGCCGGTGGCGCGGGAGCCAAGACCGACCGGGGCATCGAGCTGATCCGCATCGATGGCGCATCCAATGCCACGTTCGACCTGGTAGGCCGCGCAGTGGGTGGCAGCTATGAGTACTTCCTGTTCAAGGATGGGAGCAATGGCAACTGGTACCTGCGTTCGGAGCTCGCTACCGGCGCTCCGTGCGACATCGACCCGGATCAGCCGGACTGCCAGATCACGCTGCCGGTTGAGCCGATCGACCCGGTGGATCCGGTTGATCCAGTGGATCCGGTGGTGCCCACGCCGGTGCTGCGCCCGGAAGCCGGTGCCTACCTGGCCAACCAGTTCGCGATGGAACACCTGCTGCGCCACAGCTGGCGCGACCGCCAGGGCGAAGTCGACGCTGCCGGCGAGCGCCCGCGCGGCTGGGCCCGCGTGGACGGCACGCAGAGCCGCCTGGGCAAGGTACACGACCAGCTCGCGCTGCGGGTCGAACGCTCGCGCCTGCAACTGGGCGCGGACCTGGGCGTGTTCGACGATGGCCGCGGCCGCCTCGGCCTGATGGGCACCGCAGCACAGTCGAGTGCGACCTCGCGTTCGGAACTGACCGGCTACAGCGCACGTGGACGCGTGGAAGGCGGCGCAGTGGGTGTGTACGCCGGTTGGAGCAATGGCACTGCGTTTGTGGACAGCACGGTGCAGCGTGGGCAGTTCCGCAACCGCGTGCAGGGCGAAGGCCTGGCGGAAGAGCGCTACGCGTCGGACATCTGGCAGTCGTCGCTGGAAGCCGGCTACCGCTTTGATGTCGGCCAGCTGGGCACCCTGGCGCTGAGCCTGCAGCCGGAACTGCAGCTGGTGTACACCGACGCCCGTACCGACCTGCATGTGGAAAGCAACGGCACCGTGGTGCGTGGTGTCGGCAATCACGGCGTGTCCGGTCGCCTGGGCCTGCGTCTGCAGGGCGACGCCACCGCTATGGCCGGTGCCCAGGTGCGGCCGTACCTCGCGGCGAACTGGTACCGCGACAGCGGCAGCGCCGCCATGGCGTTCGACGGCGAGGTCGTCAACGCCAGCACCCCGCGCAACCGCTATGAACTCACCGGCGGGGGTCGCGTGGACCTCGGTCGCCTGTCGGGCTGGGGCGGTCTGGGCGTAACCCGCGGCGACCACGGCTACCGTGAAGTCAGTGCCCAGCTGGGGATGTCATATCGCTGGTAAAGAAGAGGAACAGGGAGACGCCGGCGCAAGCCGGCGTTTCTACAGGGTAGCCTTGGCCTTACAGGAAGTGTTCGTAGCCCGGTGCGTGCGGCTCACTGCCCGCTCCGTGCACGCCCTGCCCTGCCGTCACGGTGCCCACCCGGGTGAGCGGCAGCGACAGCCGTTCGGACAGCGCGCGCACTGCGTCGTGCTGGGTGGGCGCGGCAGTGAAGCACAGTTCGTAGTCGTCGCCGCCCCGCAGTGCCGCTTCGCGCGCTGAAGCATCGCCGACGCGCGCGCGTGCGGCAGGTGACACCGGCAACAGGGTCGGGTCGATGTGGGCTCCCACACCGCTGCGGGTGCAGATATGCCCCAGGTCGGCCAGCAGTCCATCGGAAATGTCGACGGCCGCGTGGGCGATACCGGCCAGCGCGCGGCCCAGCGCCACGCGCGGGGTGGGCCGGGCCAGGCGTTGGCGCAGATGCTCGATGTGGGCGTCATCGGCGGGCCGGCGCACGTCCAGCGTGCCCGCCTGCCAGGCGCGCAATGCGATGGCCGCATCCCCCAGCGTTCCGCTGACCCAGATATCGTCGCCCACCCGCGCGGCGGCGGGGCCCCGCCCCCCACCCGGGGGTTCCTCCCCCCGCGCGGGGCGGGGGCG
>NZ_JASCOZ010000148.1 GCF_029960115.1 Stenotrophomonas sp. PS02289 | reverse complement strand
CTGCCGTTCTGCGTGCAGCCGGGCAAGCGCGGCTCTACATTTACCGCGAGTATGCCCGCGGTTCGCTCCCGGCGGGAGCCGCATAGCGATCCCGCAGTTCGGTCTGGCGCGAGCGCATCGGCATCGCCTTGCCGCCCAGCCACACCTGTTCGGCATAGTGCGCCACATCCAGCGGATCGCCTTCCCATAACACCAGGTCGGCCAGCTTGCCCGGTTCGATGCTGCCGATCCGGTCACCCACCCCTAGCACCTGCGCCGGCACCCGGGTGAGGCCGGCCAGGCCGTCCTGCCAGGGCAGGCCGTTGGCCACGGCGTTGCCCGCCAGCTGGCGCATCTTTCGCGCGTTGTGCGAGGCATCGTCGCGCTGCGCGAAGCTGACCTCCACGCCCGCCTTGCGCAGGCGCGCGGCATTTTCGAGGGTGGCCCCCAGCTGGTCGAAGCTGGTGGGCAGGTTGCCCAGCGCGTCCACGAACACCGGCACCTGGGCCTGCGCCAACTGCGGCGCGATCCGCCACGCTTCGGCACCGCCGGCAATGGCGATCTTCACCTTTTCGCGTGCTGCCCAGCGCAGCAGCTGACGGATGTCGGCAGCGCGGTCGACTTCGACCACCAGCCGCCCCTGGCCGGCGAGGTAGCGCGCCAGGGTGGCGCGGCCGGCCGGGGTCAGCAGGGCATGCGGCGAATCCGCGGGCACCCGGCCGCGCGCTTCGCTGACCATCTGTTCGAGCAGCATCCATTGCGCGGCGCGCGAGCTGCCGGTGAGCTCTGCACCGGGGGCCCCCAGGCGGATGTACAGCGCCAGCGGGCCGATGGGATCGGCACTGCCGTCCAGCCGCATCACGCCGCCCTGGCCCGCGATGAAGGAACCGCCGGTATTGGCACCCAGTGCGGTGAAGCCGATGCCGTCCAGGCGCGCCACCGGAATCAGCACCGAGGCGGGGTTGTAGGCCAGGCTGACGTCGAACTCGGGGCGCAGCGGCTGGTCCTCCAGCTTCAGCGTGCTGTGCACGGTCGACGACTCACCTGAGACCTCATCGATGCCGATGTCGGTGATGCCGCCAAACAGGGCCGGGGTCAGCGGCTTGCCCGCCGCTTCCACCACGCTGGCACCTGCCGGGGCAGCCAGGCCGGTGCCCACGGCACGGATCACGCCGCCCTGCACCAGCACGTCGGTATGTTCCAGGCTGCCGCGTGCGGTCGCGGTGTGCACGGTGGCGTTGCGAATCAGCACGTCCTGGGCAAATGCCGGCGCACTGGCCAGCAGAGCGGCCAGGGCCGCGGTCAATGCGAGGCGGGTCATGGGCGTGCCTCCTGGCCGAGCATGAAGTCCGACAGCGGCTGCCGGCGCACATCCACGCGGTCGAACACCTGGTGGCCGTCGATATAGACCTTCTCGGCCTGCGCATAGGAACTGAAGGGGCTGCCGTTCCAGACCACCACGTCGCCCATCTTGCCCACCTCCAGGCTGCCGGTCTGCTGTTCCACGCCCAGCGAGCGCGCGGCGTTGTAGGTCAACCACATGATCGCCCGCTCCGGCGCGATCTGCATGCCGGCACGACGCGCGTTGGCCATCACCTTGGCGGCCTCCTGGTTGAGGCGCTGGATGCCCTCGGGGGAATCAGAGTGCACGATGGCGCAGCTGTTGGCCGGGCGGTCCACCAGTGCGATGTTTTCCTGGATGCCATCGAAGGCTTCCATCTTGAAGCCCCACCAGTCGGCCCACAGCGCGCCGCACACACCTTCGGCGGCGAGTCGGTCGGCCAGCTTGTAGGCCTCCACGCCGTGGTGGAACGCGGCGATCTTGAAGCCGAACTCCTTGGAAAGGTCCAGCATCGTGGCCATTTCATCGGCGCGATAGCAGTGGATGTGCACGCGGATGTCGCCGTTGATCGCGCCAGCCAGCGTGTCCAGCTTGAGGTCGCGCTTGCCGCCGGCATCGCCGGCGCTGTCGCCCTTTTCGTCGCCACTGAACCAGCGCTTCTTCTTCACCTTCTTCGGGCTGTTCTTGGCGAGGTATTCACTGGCGTCGATGAATGCCGCGCGGTAACCGGCCACATTGCCCATGCGGGTACCCGGAGCCACGCCCTTGCCGCTGCCGTAAACGCGCTTGGGATTTTCGCCGCAGGCCATCTTCAGCCCCCACGGCGCACCGGGGAACTTCATCGCCTGATAGGTGGTGGCCGGTACATTCTTCAGGGTGACACCGCGCCCGCCGACCAGATTTGCCGAGCCCGGCAGGACCTGCATCGAAGTGACACCGCCGGCCAATGCGGTGGCGAAGCCCGGATCCTGCGGCCACACCGAGTGTTCGGCCCACACATTGGCCGTAACCGGTGCGGTCATCTCGTTGCCGTCGCTGTGTGCGCTTACGCCGGGGCTGGGGTACACGCCCAGATGCGAGTGCACGTCGATGATGCCGGGGGTGACCCACTTGCCCCGTGCATCCACCTGTACCGCGTCGGCCGGGGCCTGCAGCGCGCTGCCCACGGCCGCAATGCGGCCGTTGCGCAGCAGCACGTCGGTCTGTTCCAGTCGCGTGCCGGTACCGGTCAACACCGTGGCGTTGCGCAGCAGCACCGGAGCCGAGGCGATCGGCGCGTAGGTGCTGGGGTAGGGGTCTTCGGTGAACCGCGAGGCGGAATTTGCCGCAGGCGCAGCCAGTGTCAACAGTGCCAGGCCAAGCCCGGCGCTCAAGTGCGTTCGCATGTTTTCCCCGAGGTGCATCAGTGCAGACCCCCGACGCTAGCGGCTTGATGGGGCGCTTGCCAAGTGCCGGTCTTCACAGCCAGGGCGGCCAGACACTTGTTTCAATCGTGTGACTGTGTTCTTGTCGGTATGTGCTGACTTTGCCCATTGGCTGTGCCGAAGGTGGTGTCGCACTGTTCGAGCATGCCGCGGAGTGGCATGCATTCCTCGCCGTTCTCAAGGAAGTCGCATCTGATGACCCAGCGTTCCACTGTTCGTGTTATCGCACGTCGCCCCGTCCCCAGCCTGCTTGCCTCGGCCATCACCGGCACATTGATTGCAGCGCTCGCGGTTCCTGCTCTGGCCGCCACCCCGGCCGACACCCTCTCCAGCTACCAGCAGCAGCGTGTGCTGCAGCGTGCAGCGTTTGCCGACCACGATCAGCGCGTGTCGCTGGTGAATGCTCCGATCCGGGTCAATGCTGCACCGCCTTCCGAGTCGGAGCCGATCAACGGCACCCCCGGCGATGCCGCCAGCTGGCGCACCGCCGAATTCCAGGCCGACTGGGGCCTGCAGGTCATCAATGCGGACGCCGCCTATGCGCGTGGTCTGACCGGTAAGGGCATCCGCCTGGGCGTGTTCGACAGCGGCAGCGGTCTGGACCACGACGATTTCGCCGGCAAGGACCACCGCAGCATCAACATCGCCGATGTACTGGCCGATGGCACGCGCTGCACCAACACCTCCGTCCTGACCGGTCCGGATGCCTGCTTCAGCAGCGATGGCGACGATGTGGCGATCGATTCGGTGGTCTTCGACGACAGCGTGCCGGAGAACATCCGCGAGATCATCCGCAATGGTCCGTACGTGCAGCCGGGTATCAACTACCAGACCCACGGTACCCATGTGGCAGGTACGATTGCCGCCAATCGCGATGGCAACGGCATGCATGGCGTGGCGTTCGGTGCCGACCTGACCGCCGCGCGCCTGTTCTTCAATTCTGCCGCGCAGTGGCAGGCGATGCCCGGCGGTGGCTATTCGGTAGTGACGCTGGGCGGCGTGGGTCCTGATTCCACCGCGGTCGAAGACATGTACGCGCAGGTGAACGCCCAGGGCGTGCGTGCGATCAACCACAGCTGGGGCCTGGCCAACGAGCCGGATGAGGAAGATTACGACCTGATCTACCAGGACCCGGGTGACCGTGAGTACCTGAACACCTATGCCGAAGGCTCGCGTACCAATGGCATGATCCAGGTGTGGGCGGCCGGTAACAGCGGCCCCAATGCGACGCCGGAATCGAGTCCGGCCGCCGGCATCTACGCCACCCTGCCGCGCGCGTTTGCCGACATCGAGCCGTACTGGCTCAGCGTGGTCAACGTGAACCAGTCGCTGACCCTGGACGATTCGTCCAACCGCTGCGGGCTGAGCGCGAACTGGTGTCTGGCGGCTCCCGGCACTGACATCCTGTCCACCGTGTACGGTGATGATTCGCAGATCAATGCGCAGCTGCTGACCGGTGACCAGGGTGAGTTGATGCTGGACGTGATCTCGCGCATGCCCACCTATGACTATGGGCTCAGCACCGGCACCTCGATGGCGGCACCGCATGTCACCGGCGCGCTCGGACTGCTGTTCGAACGCTTCCCCTACCTGAGCAACGCGCAGGTACGTGACGTCCTGCTGACCACCGCCACCGATCTCGGCGAGGAAGGTGTCGACGACATCTATGGCTGGGGTCTGATGAATCTGGCGGCTGCCATCGAAGGCTACGGCCAGCTGCGCGTGGACACCGACGTGGTGATGAACCAGAAGGCCGGCGGCCTGAAGGTGTGGGAAGGCGACGCGTGGGACGACTGGACCAATGACATTGGTGGCCCCGGTCATCTGACCAAGTCCGGCATCGGCTGGCTGCGCCTGAGCGGCGACAACAGCTTCAACGGGGCCACCGTGCGTGAGGGCGTGCTCGAGCTGGATGGCGTCAATACCCTGACCGGCGCGCTGGATGTCACCGGTGGTCAGTTCCTGCTCAACGGCACCCTGCGTGACATGGCCTTCAACAGCAGCGGCGGCAGCAGCGTGGTGAGCGCCAGTGGCGTGCTCGACAACACCGACCTGACCATCAGCGGCGGCGTGGTGTCGTTCAATGGTGTGCAGGACGGAGGCACCACGCTGGTCAGCCGCGGCGGTACGCTGAAGGGCATTGGCCGTCTGTCGGATACCCGCGTGGAGGGCATCATCGCGCCCGGCAACTCCATCGGCACCCTGACCATCGATGGCGACTACGTGCAGACCGCCACCGGCGTGTACCAGGCCGAGCTGGCCCCGGGCAGCCTCAGTGACCAGCTGATCGTGACCGGCAGCGCCAGTCTCGACGGCACCCTGGTCGCGCTGCCGGAAGCCGGCGTGTACTACCTGGGCGAGCAGTTCAACTTCCTGTCGGCCGAAGGCGGGGTCAATGGCCAGTTCGCCACCACTGACTTCTCCGCGTTCTCGCCGTTCCTGCAGTTCAACCTGGTGTACGAAGCGCAGGGCCTGCATATCGATGTCATTCGTGGCAACGCGCTGGCCTCGGCGGCAGCGACCAGCAACCAGGTCACCGTTGCGCAGAGCATCGATGCGATGGCGATCGACCAGGGCCTGCCGCGTCCGCTGACCCAGCTGTTCCCCGAACAGGTGGGCGCGGCGCTGGACAGCCTGAGCGGTGAACTGCATGCGGCCACGCCGATGCTGCTGGTGGAAAGCAGCCGTTACGTGCGTGATGCCGCATTGGGTCGTTCGCTGGCACAGCGCGCACCGGGTGCGGACGAAGGTGCGGTCAGCGGGGCCTGGGTGCAGGCCATCGGTGGCAGCACCCGTCTGGACGGTGACGCCAACACCGCGCGCAGCGAAGGCAACAGCAGTGGCCTGCTGGTCGGTGCCGATCACCAGTTCGCTGGCTGGCAGATCGGCGCACTGCTGGGTACTGGCCGCACTGACCTCAAGCAGGGTCAGGGCCGCCGCGCCAAGTCCGATATCGACAACACCCACTTCGGTGCCTATGTGGGCCACCGGTGGGGCGGTTTCGGCCTGAAGGGCGGTCTGGGCTACTCCCGTCACGACGTGGACAGCCAGCGCAGCCTCGCCTTTGCCGGTTACCAGGACACGTTGTCGGCCAGCTACGACGCCACCACCCGACAGGCCTTCATCGAAGGTGGCTACCGCTTCGGCGGCGTGCAGGGCGGGCTGGAGCCCTACCTGCAGGTGGCGCGGGTGGAAGTGGATGTCGATGGCATCACCGAGCGGGGCGGCAGCGCCGCGCTGAGCGGCGAGACGGCGGATACCCGCACCACCCTGGCCACCGCCGGTGTGCGCTTTGACCGTGGCCTGAAGGCGGCCTGGCAGCAGGATGCCTGGCTGCATGTGGTGGGTGGCGTTGGCTACCGCAAGGCGTTTGGCGACCGCGACCAGGTGGCCGATCTGGCTCTGGCCGGCGGCGACGCCTTCCAGGTGACCGGTGCAGCCATTGCCGACAACGCGGTCGTGGCCGAACTGGGCCTGTCGGCCTGGTTGAGCCCGCGCCAGCAGCTGGAGCTGGGCTACAACGGCCAGTTCGGCAGCGAGGGCCGTGACCACAGCATCAACGCGCGCTGGTCGCTGCAGTTCTGATCCGGCCCGGCCGGTAGGGGAGAAAAGGCGGCCATGGCCGCCTTTTTTCTTGCCATTTCTCTCACCAGCCGGAGAATTGCCGCACGCAATAAAAACAAGAAGAACGGGCCATGAAGAACAAACAGGACATCGTGCAGAACTGGCTGCCGCGCTACACCGGCGTGGCCCTGGACCAGTTTGGCGAACACGTGCTGCTGACCAACTTTGGCGGTTATCTGCACACCTTTTCGCAGCTGACCGGCGCGCCGATCCAGGGCTTGGACCGGCCCATGGCCAGCGTCACCAGTGACGGCATCACCCTGATCAATTTCGGCATGGGCAGCCCCAATGCCGCCATCGTGATGGACCTGCTTTCTGCGGTGATGCCCAAGGCGGTGCTGTTCCTGGGCAAGTGCGGCGGGCTGAAGCGCAAGAACCAGCTGGGGGATCTGATCCTGCCGATCGCGGCCATTCGCGGCGAAGGCACCTCGGGCGACTACCTGCCGCCGGAAGTGCCGGCGCTGCCGGCGTTCGCGCTGCAGCGTGCGGTATCCACCACGATCCGCGACCTCGGTCACGATTACTGGACCGGCACCGTGTACACCACCAACCGCCGGGTTTGGGAGCACGACGAGGCGTTCAAGGAAAGGCTGCGCCAGATGCGCTGCATGGCCATCGACATGGAAACGGCCACGCTGTTCGCGGCTGGCTTTGCCAACCACATTCCGATCGGGGCGTTGCTGCTGGTCTCGGACCAGCCGATGATCCCGGAGGGGGTCAAAACCGAAGCCTCCGATGCCAAGGTGAGCTCGGAGTTCGTGGTAAACCATATCCAGATCGGTATCGAGGCGCTTAAGCTTATCCGGCGCAACGGCAAGTCGGTCCGCCACCTGCGCTTCGACGAATGATGCAGACAGCCAGGGCAGGCGTCACCACGACGGCCTGCCTGCAGGGGTATGGAATGGAGATGGCGACGAAGGTAGTCGAATTCTGGACGAACGCGGGACCACAGAAGTGGTTCACGCGCGATGCTGCGTTCGACGCGCAGTTCCGCGAGCTGTTCCTGGACGAGCACTACGCGGCGGCCAAACGCGCACGTGAGCACTGGCTGGTCAGCGCAGAAGGGGCACTGGCACTGATGATCCTGCTCGACCAGTTCCCCCGCAACTGCTTCCGCGACACTGCCCATTCCTACGCCACCGACGGATTGGCGCGGCATTACGCCATGCGCGCGGTGGAGGAGGGGCTGGACCTGGAGCTGGTGCCCAAGCTGCGCGCCTTCATCTATCTGCCGTTCGAGCATTCCGAAGACCCGCAGGACCAAGAGCGTTCGGTGGCGATGTTCGACGCGCTGGGCGACAAGGAATACCTGCAGTACGCCGAACTGCATCGCGACATCATCCGCCGTTTCGGACGCTTCCCGCACCGCAACGCCGTGCTCGGTCGCATGCCGACACCGGAGGAGCTGGATTATCTGGCCGAGGGTGGTTTTTCCGGCTAGGGACAAACGAAAAACGCCGGCAATGCCGGCGTTTTTCGTAGGTGACACGCCATGCGTGTCACACCGCGTGGATCAGTACTTCGGCACCGCGTTGTCCACGTCTTCCGACCAGGCGTCGATGCCGCCGGTGATGTTGTGGACGTTGGTGAAGCCCTTGGCGCGGAACTGCTCGGCGGCCTGGGCGCTGCGGCCGCCACGGTGGCACAGGAAGGCCAGCGCGGTGTCCTTGGGCAGCGCTTCCAGACGGGCACGGTTGTCGCCGTCGAAGGTCTCGAAGCTCGCGTTGATCGAGGCAATCGCGCGCTCGTCGGCCGGACGCACGTCCACCACCGTGATCGTGCCCGCGCGCAGACGGTCGTCCGCGTCACGCACGCTCAGTTCCTGTACCGGCTTCGGGGCATTCGGGTTGTCGATCGCCAGACCCTTGCCGCGGATGTCGTCCACCCAGTCGATGGTGATGCCTTCTGCGCGACGTGCGCTGGAGACGTCAAACTGCACGCGCAGGCCGTTCGACTCTGCTGCGATGGCGTTGTCGTCGTGCGGCACCAGCTGGAAGTTCGGCTGGAAGCTGGCGTCGATGCTCAGCTGCAGCGATGCACCCGGCGCATCGGCCAGCGCGCCACGCAGCATGTCCACCGCGGCCGGGGTCACCGTGATGCGCGGCGGGGTGCGGTCCGGCGCGGCCAGGCCCAGCACGCTGCTCAGTTCGCCGCTGCTGGCCATCTGCAGAATGATGTCGCTACCGCCCACCAGCTCGCCTTCGATGTACAGCTGCGGGATGGTCGGCCATTCGCCGTAGACCTTGATGCCTTCGCGGATTTCCGCGTCGGCCAGCACGTTGACGTGGGCAAACTCCACGCCCAGGTCCTGCAGCGCGCCCACGGCCTTGGCCGAGAACCCGCACTGGGGCATGGTCGGCTGGCCCTTCATGAACAGCACGACGCGGTTGGCGTTGAGGATGGATTCGATGCGCGAGCGCAGGGCGGGATCAAGGGACATGACGTTAGGTCCGGGATATTCGAACCCCCCATTCTACGCGGCATGGCATCATGGGGCATGACCGATCCGGAAACGTTGCATCGCATTCCCCGCCGCCCGTGGCGCTGGCTGCCCTGGCTGGTGGCCTCGCAGCTGCTGGTGGCCTTGGCCTGGTGGAAGGCCGGCTGGCTGGTGGGCCTGCCCCTGATGGTGGCCTCGCACGCCCTGTTCATGGTGCCGGTGTTCCTGCCCAACAGCCGGTTCTACGCGCCCGTGCTCAGCCGCCTGCCCGGCACCGCCCCGCGCGTCTGGCTCACCATCGACGATGGTCCCTCGGACGAAACCCCGGCCGTGCTCGACCTGCTCGACCGCTATCAGGCCAAGGCGACCTTCTTCCTGGTCGGCGAACGCGCCCTGGCCCGGCCGGACCTGGTCCAGCAGATGCTCGCGCGCGGGCATGACCTGGGCAACCACAGCCACAGCCATCCACAGACGCGTTTCTGGCGCTTGGGCCCGGCGCAGATGGGGGCGGAAATCAGCGCCTGCCAGCAGGCCCTGACCGAGGTCGCTGGTGCGCCGCCGCGCTGGTACCGCTCGGTGGTCGGCATGACCAACCCGTTCGTGGCCCCCGCGCTCAAGCGCCTCGGGTTGACCCGGGTCGGCTGGAGCGCGCGTGGCTTCGATGGGGTCAACTGCACCCCGCAGTCCGTGCTGGAGCGCCTGCGCCCGGACCTGCGGGCCGGGGCCATCGTGCTGCTGCACGAAGGGGCCGCGCACGGCCACAATCTGGCGATTATCGAGGCGGTGCTGCAGGAGCTTCAGGCGAAGGGGCTGCGGGCGGAGCTGCCGGATGCGCGCGCTCCCATTGCTGATGTGCCCAGCTCCCCAGTGAGGCCTGCGCCCACAGCAGCGTAAGCGACAACCCCAGCGCCAGCACCCCGGTCACCCGGCGGCGCTGGTGCTGCAGTGCGCTGCCGATGCCCAGCAGCAGCGCCAGCACGCTCAGCCCGACGCCAATGAACAGCAGCACCAGCAGGGCCACCGGCACCTCCTGCATGTCTTCATAGGCGGGGCGGTGCGCCACCTGCGCGGTCACCGCAAACACCACCAGCGCGCACAGGCTCACCACCAAGGCGGTGATGCCCAATGCGGAATGACGGGGACGGTCCTGCATGCTCAGCCGCGCGTGGCGGTGAACAGCCAGTTGTTGAACGGGGTGTTGCCGTACAGCGGGGTCATCTGCAGCTGCAGCCCGGCAGCTTCCAGCGGCGCGCGCACGCTGGCGGCGTCGGGGTAGTGGCGCGGGCGGGTGCCCATCCAACCCACCAGATGCGCCAGCATGTCGGTGATGCGGGTGGTGCGATCGCGGCCACTGTTGTCGGCCAGCACCGTGCGGATCACCAGGTGGCCACCCGGGGCCACCCGCGCGGCGGCGTTGGCCAGCAGTTGGGGCTGTGCCTCGGCCGGCAGGTACTGCAGGACGTCGAGCAGGGCCACGCTGCCCTGGTGCGCCGGCAATGCCGCGCTTGCATCCACGCAGTCGAAATCGGTGCCGGTCAGCCCGGCGCGGCGATCCGCGCGTACCGCGCGGGCGATCTTGTCCGCATCCACGTCCACGCCCAGGTACGGCATGGTCTGGCCGTCCTGACGCAGCACATGCGCCAGCAGGCCGAGTCCGCAGCCGATGTCGAGCAGGGGCTGGGTGTCGCCGCGCAATGCGGTCAGCACGCCCGGGAACAGCGGGTCGCTGCCCAGCTTGCCGCGGGTGTAGTAGTAGTCGCGGCGGTTGCCGAAGCGCTGCGCCGGCATGAACGCATCGGCGATGCGGCGGGCCTGTTCCCTGGCCAGTGGTAGGGCGTCCGTGCTCAGGGGAGTACCTCGTCGTTCAAGTGCCGGTACGCGACCGGATACGCCTGCTCGTACCACAGCGTGTACAGCGCGGCGGAAGGATGCAGGCCGTCGTCGGCCAGCATGGCCGCCTCGCCACCGCGTGCGCGGCTGACCGGGGCGGTGTCGATGAAGGCGATGTTGTGTTCGGCGCACACCGCCGCAGCGGTTGCGTTGTAAGCATCCAGTTCGCGCGCGATCTGCGCGACGTCACGCCCGGAACCGGCCGCGAACGGGGTCACGCCCCAATCCGGAATGGCCAGCACCAGTACCCGTTGCGGGGGCGGGCCCGCCCACCCGCCCGCGCGCGGCCCCCCGGGGGGGGACGGGGGGGGG
>NZ_JASCOZ010000147.1 GCF_029960115.1 Stenotrophomonas sp. PS02289 | reverse complement strand
GAGCCACGCCCTGCGTGGCTGCACCAACGGGATCCGCCCCATGCTGTGAAGCCACGCAGGGCGTGGCTCTACGCAGGAGAATCAGACCGCGGTTGGCGGGGCTGGAATCAGGCAGCCAACGGCGGCTGCAGGGTGTCGCGGATGGCGTCGAGCAGTTCGCTCATGGTGTAGGGCTTGGGCAGGAAGCGCATCGCGCCGGTCAACCGGGGCAGGACTTCGACCGGCGGCAGCCCGGAGGTGACCAGGACCGGAAGACCGGGCTGGTACTGCTGGATGAGGTGGGCCGCTTCCAACCCACTTACCCCGCCCAGGCAGACATCGGTGAACACCAGGTCGTAGCGCTCGCCGGCGCGCAGCAGCCCCAGCGCGGCCTCGGCAGTGCTGACCGCTGCGACCTCGCAGGCCTGGCTTTCCAGGGTGAGCCGGCTCAGTTCGCGGGTGTCCTCGCTGTCTTCAACCAGCAGGATACGGGGGACGGGGTGGTGCTTGGACAGCAACATGGAACGGGTTTCCTGCGGGCCGGTGGTCAAAAAGGCGCGCAAGTATCGCTGCTGCGCCAGTGAGGAAATCGTGCAGGAAACCTCATTACGCCGTCGTTACGTGGCCGCGGGTTGTTGTCCGGCGGTCAGCTGAGGACAGGTAGAGTCAGGGATTGAATGAAGATTGAACAGAGGAGTTCCGCATGCAATGTCCCGTCTGCACTACCCAGGCGCTGGTGATGTCCGAGCGCCAGGGCATCGAGATCGACTACTGCCCGCAGTGCCGCGGCGTCTGGCTGGACCGGGGCGAGCTGGACAAGATCATCGAGCGCTCGGCGGCTGCCGCTGCACCGGCTCCCGTGCGTGCCGCTCCGCCGCCGCCGCCGCCGGAAGTGCGGCATCGCGATACCCGCCATCTGGGGCAGCAGCATTATGGTGATCAGCACGGCGGGTATCGGAAGAAGAAGAAGGAAAGCTTCCTTTCGGATATTTTCGATTTTTGATGGAGCGAGCCGGGCAGAGCCCGGCTCTACATCATCTGGGGTGCCTTAGAACCACACGCGCACGCCGGCCACCCAACGCGTATCGCGCAGGTGCTCACCGGCTGCCCGGTGATAGTCGGCGGTACCGCCAAACATGCGCTCGTGGCTGATGCCGATATACGGTGCGAAACGCCGGCTGAACTCGTAGCGCAGGCGCAGGCCGGCCTCCACCTTGTTCAGGCCACTGCCGATGCCGTGCTCCTGTTCGTCCTTGGCGGCAACGGTGGCCTCCACCAGCGGCTGCAGGATCAGCCGATTGGTGAGCAGCAGTTCGTACTCGACCTCCGCCGTGGCCATCACCTGGCCGCCTTCGCCAACATAGGCCGTTGCCGAGGTCTCGAACTTGTACGGGGCCAGTCCCTGCACGCCGAACGCGGCCCAGGTCCGTGAATCGGCCGGGCGGAAGTCCTGCTTCACCCCGACCAGTACGTCCCACCACGGTGACACGCTGCGCCCGTACAACACCTCCAGATCTGCGGCGTCGGTGCGGCCACCGCTGCGCTCGCCTTCGCTGCGCAACCACAGCCGGTTGATGTTGCTGCCGACCCAGCCGCTGGCTTCCCAGGCCTGGCCGGTGCCGTGCTTCCCGTCCCAGCCTTCCAGGCGGTTGATCAGCAGCAGGCTGTGGAGGTCCGGTGCATGTTCCATCGCGCCGTGGTCGATGGACGGGAAGGCGGCTGCACGGTCCGCGTCGGTCACCTCGGGGATCGGTTCGCGTGGCAGATCGGTCGTGTGCGTGCCATGGCCCATTGCGGCATGATCCAAGCTTGCGTGGTCCATCGTCGCGTGATCCATCTTCGAATGGTCCATTTTCGAGTGATCCATCTTCGAATGGTCCATGCCGGCATGTGACTGCGCCCACGCGGGCGCGATGATCATCAGCAGGGCGACGCTGAGACTGCAGCGGGTGAGAGTCCGGCTCATTCTTCGATCCTCACTTCGCGCATCATGCCCGCTTCCATGTGGTACAGCAGGTGGCAGTGGTAGGCCCAGCGGCCGAGTGCATCGGCGCGCACGCGGTAACTGCGGCGCGTGCCGGGCGGCATGTCGATGGTGTGCTTGCGCAGCTGGAATTCGCCGTTGGCGTTCTCCAGGTCGCTCCACACGCCGTGCAGGTGGATCGGGTGCTGCATCATGGTGTCGTTGACCAGCACGATGCGCATGCGCTCACCATAGTTCAGACGCAGTGGCTCGGCGCTGGCAAAGGGAATGCCGTCGAAGGACCAGCTGAATTTCTCCATGTGCCCGGTCAGGTGCAGTTCGACGTCGCGGCTGGGCTCGCGGCCGTCCGGGTCCTCGAACAGGCTGTGCATGGCACCGTAGGTCAGCACCGTGCGGCCGTTGTCGCGCAGGCCGATGCCGGGGTCATCCAGCTTCGGATCCGTCGCGTTGCTGCGCATGTCGACCAGCGGGTTGTTGTCCTCGCTGGGCGCATGGCGCGGTGCCTTGCTGTCTGCTGCGCCGTGCGCGGCGTGACCCATGTGCGCGCCGCAGCCGCCTTCCATGCCTTTCATGGCATGTGCACCGTGCTCCGAGCCGTGACCCATGTCATGTCCCATGTCACTCATGGTCAGCAGCGGTCGCGGATCACGCGCGGGTATCGGGGCCTGCAGGCCGTGTCGCACGGCCAGCGTGCCGGCGGCGTAGCCGGTGCGGCCCATGTCCTGGCAGAACACGGTGTAGGCGTCCTGGCCGCTGGGCTCGACGATCACATCAAAGGTTTCAGCGGGTGCGATGCGGAACTCATCCACACTCACCGGATGGATGTACTGCCCGTCGGCGGCGACAACGGTCATCTTCAAGCCCGGAATGCGCACGTCGAAATAGGTCATCGAGCCGCCGTTGATGAAGCGCAGCAGCACCTTTTCGCCACTGCGGAACAGTCCGGTCCAGTTGCCCGCCGGTGCCGTGCCATTGAGCAGGTAGGTATAGGTGTGGGCGTTGATGTCGGAGATGTCGGTAGGGGTCATGCGCATGCGTCCCCACATGCCGCGGTCTGCGGTCGCCGCCGCCCAGCCGTCACGGCGCACATCGCGCAGGAAGTCAGGCAGCGTGCGCTTGTAATAGTTGTCGTGCTCGGCCAGCTTCTTCATGCGCCGGAACAGCGCGCCGGGTTCCATGTCGGTCCAGTCCGACAGCATGATCACGTGCTCGCGGTCGTACCGGTAGGGTGCCGGTTGCAGCGGGTCGACGATCAGTGCGCCGTAAAGTCCCGCCTGCTCCTGGAACATCGAATGGCTGTGGTACCAGTAGGTACCGGACTGCTTGAGGGTGAAGCGGTAGTCGTAGGCTCCGCCGGGCGCGATGCCGTTGAAGCTCAGGCCGGGCACCCCATCCATGTTGGCCGGCAGCAGAATGCCGTGCCAATGGATCGAGGTCGGGTGTGCCTGCAGCGTGTTGGCCACCCGCACATGCACGGTGTCACCTTCGCGCCAGCGCAGGATCGGCGCCGGCAGGCTGCCGTTGACGGTGATGGCAGGGCGGGTGCGGCCGGTGAAGTTGGCCAGCGATTCGCCAATGCGCAGCTGGAACGCGGTGCCGGTGAGCACCTGGGGGGCAACAGCGGGCACGGGTCCGGCCGCCAGCGCACGGTTGGGCAGGGTGGCCGACAGGCCGGCAACCACGCCGCCCGCAGCCAGGCCCTGCACGAACAGGCGGCGCGAGGGCAGCGCGGGTAATCCCTGGCCCGGGGAGGAAGGATGACGCATGGGAACTCCAATCTGGATCCGAAAGGCACGCACAGGTGCCGTCAGGACACGCGCACGGGGCGGTGTCCGATCACGCAGGAAACTGCGCAGAGGAATTCAGACGATGGGAGGGCGGCTGATGCGATCCAGCGGCGGGGCCGGAAGCGAAGCGCGCACCTCACCCAGCGGGGCCTGGGCGATGGGCGGGGGCGTAGGCAGCCACAGCACCTGCGCGGTCAGGCTGGGCTGCTGGGCGCAGTTGCGCAGGCAGTCCTTGAGCTGGCAGTGATCGCCCTCGTGCGGTGTCGAGGTGGGGTGGTCGGTGCCGTGATCGGCCGCCGGCTCTGCGTGGTGCGCGGTCGCCTCGCTGTGGCAGGGCGGCTGCGCGTGCTCGACCGCGGCGGCGGGCAGCAGCGCCAGCGCCATGGGCGCGGCCATGCCGACGTTCAGCCCGTTCAACAACAGGCTGAGCATCAGTAACACGCGCAGGAGCAGGCCACCGGGCGACATGGTCGGCATCTTGGCAGCAAACCGGGGGCGCTGCATCCGGGCCTGAACGGACGATTCAACTCTGGACCTGGGTCTGACAGGTGCCATCAGCCTTCCTCGCGCACGATCTCGATCAGCCGGTTGCCGTAGCGGGCTAGCTTGCTCCCGCCGATGCCGCCCACCCGGCCGAGCGCATCGATGCTGGTGGGACGCTGTTCGGCAATGTTGCGCAGGGTACTGTCGTGGAAGATGACGAAGGCCGGCACGTTCTGTTCGCGCGCCAGCTCGGCCCTCAGGCCGCGCAGGGCATTGAACAGGGCCAGGTCCTGCGGCAGCACCGACAGCCCGGTGCGCTGGCCGCTGCGCTCACGTTCGCGGCTCGGGGCCTGGTCGCGGCGCATCATGACCTTGCGCCGCCCCTTGAGTACGTCGCGGCTGGCGTCGGTCAGGCGCAGGGCACCATAGGCCTCGCTGTCCACTTCCAGCAGGCTGGCGGCGACCAGCTGGCGGAACACGCTGCGCCAGGTGCGCGCATCGAGGTCGTTGCCGATGCCATAGGTGCTGAGCTGGCTGTGGCCGAACTGGCGGATCTTCTCGTTGTCACCGCCCCGCAGGATGTCGATCAGGTGGCCCACGCCGAAGCGTTGGCCGCTGCGATAAACGCAGCTGAGCGCCTTCTGCGCGGCAATGGTGGCGTCCCACGCGTCGGGCGGCTGCAGGCAGTTGTCGCAGTTGCCGCACGGCTGGGGATAGGTTTCGCCGAAGCCAGCCAGCAGGACCTGCCGACGGCACTGCATGGATTCGCAGTAGCCCAGCAGGTGATCGAGTTTGGCGCGCTCGAGATTCTTGCGTTCTTCGCCGGCTTCAGACTGCTCGATCATCTGCTTGAGCAGCACGACATCGCCCAGCCCGTAACACAGCCAGGCCTCGGCGGACTCGCCATCGCGGCCGGCGCGGCCCGTTTCCTGGTAATAGCCTTCCATCGACTTGGGCAGGTCGGTGTGGGCGACAAAGCGCACATCGGGCTTGTCGATGCCCATGCCGAACGCAATGGTGGCGCACATGACGATGCCGTCTTCGCGCAGGAACCGGCGCTGGTTTTCCGCGCGGACCTCGGCAGGGAGACCCGCATGGTAGGGCAGGGCGTTCATGCCCTGGGCGCACAGGAATTCGGCGGTTTCCTCGACCTTGCGCCGCGACATGCAATAGACAATGCCGGCTTCGTCGCGATGCCCGCGCAGGAAGTCGAGCAGCTGGCGCTTGGCGTTGTCTTTCTGGACAACCGTGTAGCGGATGTTGGGCCGGTCGAACGAGCTGACGAAGTGTTGCGCGTTGGTCAGGTCAAGGCGTTCGGCGATCTCACGCTGGCTCGGCGGATCGGCGGTGGCGGTCAGGGCAATGCGCGGGATGTCGGGCCAGCGCTCGTGCAGGACAGTGAGCTGGCGGTACTCCGGGCGGAAGTCATGTCCCCACTGCGAGACGCAATGGGCCTCGTCGATGGCGAACAGGGCGATGCGGCTGCGCGCGAGCAGCGACAGGAAGCGGCCGGTGAGCAGGCGCTCCGGAGCGACATACAGCAGTTCCAGCTCGCCGGACAGCAGCTCGCGCTCGACCCGGGCGGCGGTTTCGCCGTCCAGCGTGGAATTGAGGTACTCCGCGCGGACACCGAGCTGGCGCAGGGCTTCAACCTGGTCCTGCATCAACGCGATCAGCGGCGAAATGACGATGCCGGTACCGTCGCGCAGCAGGGAGGGTACCTGGTAGCACAGCGACTTGCCGCCGCCGGTGGGCATGAGCACCAGCGCGTCATTGCCAGCCGCGACGTGCTCGACGATCGCCTGCTGCGGACCGCGGAAATCGTCGTAGCCGAAGACGCGGTTGAGCAGATCGTGCGCGGGGCGGGAGGACATCCGGGTAGTTTACCGCGACCCGCCACTTCGGCGAGTCATCCAACGTCGCGGTCTGACGTAGGTTGAGACCTCTCGGACGAGGTAGCCCCCCCTTGAGTCAAGGGGGGGCGCGCCGACAGGCGCGGGGGATCTGGCCGGCGACGTGCGCAGGGTCCAGGGTTTCGCGTAGCGGAACCCTGGAAATCCCGCAGGGGCACAGCCCCGTAGGGATTACTGCAGGAGCGAACGCAGCATCCAGGCGTACTTCTCATGGGTCTGCAGGCGCTGGGTCATCAGGTCCTCGGTGGGGGCGTCGTCGGCGTCGTCGGCCACGTCGAGTACGTGGCGGGCGGTGCGGCAGACGGCCTCGTTCGCGGCGACCAACTGGCGTACCATTTCACGCCAGTCGGCGCTGTCGCTCAGGCCCGGTTCCTCGGCAATGGAGGTCAGGGCGGCGAACTCGCGGTACGAACCCGGGGCGTTGAAGCCCAGGGCGCGGATGCGCTCGGCCACGTCGTCCAGGGCGGCCCACTGTTCGGTGTACTGGGTCTCGAACATGGTGTGCAGCGAGTTGAACATCGAGCCGGTCACGTTCCAGTGGAAGTTGTGGGTCTTCAGGTAGAGCGTGAACGCATCGGCCTGGAAACGCGCCAGACCGTCGGCGATCTTCTTGCGATCGCCCTCCTTGATCCCGATATCGATGTTGGGGGCCGACGGAGCCGCTGCGGCCAGCTTCTGCTTGCCGGTCTTCGGTTTTGCCGGGGTCTTGGTCTTTGCCATGGGGGATGTCCTCCTGGTGGATGGGATGGCCTTCACAATAGATCAGACTAACCTTTCAGTCGTACTTTCGTTTTCTATCAATTCGATTCATGGCAGCTATCAACACATCCGACGCCTCCGCGCTGCGCCAGCAGCAGACCGCCATTGACGGGGCCATGAGCCGCGATCGGGGCCGCCTGCTCGGGTTGCTGTCGCGCCTGCGCGGCAAGCCCGGTGACGCCGGCCTGGCGACCGCCTTCGAGCAGGCCCTGCAGGCGTCGGTCCAGCGCCGTCAGGCGCGGGCGCTCAGCCAGCCGGCGATCAGTCTGGATGACAGCCTGCCGATTGCGCGTGAAGCCGAACGCATCACCGCGCTCATCCGCGACCATCAGGTCGTGGTCATCGCGGGTGAAACCGGCTCGGGCAAGACCACCCAGTTGCCCAAGCTGTGCCTGGCGGCCGGTCGCGGTGTGGCCGGGATGATCGGCTGTACCCAGCCGCGACGGATTGCCGCACGGGCCGTAGCCACGCGCGTGGCGCAGGAGCTGCAGTCCGAACTCGGCAGCACCGTGGGTTATCAGGTGCGCTTCACCGACCGGGTCGGGGATGACGCCCGCATCAAGTTCATGACCGACGGCATTCTGCTGGCCGAAATCAGCAGCGACCGCTGGCTGTCCCAGTACGACACCTTGATCGTTGACGAAGCGCACGAACGCAGCCTCAACATTGACTTCCTGTTGGGCTATCTGAAGCAACTGCTGAAAAAGCGGCCGGACCTGAAGCTGATCGTCACCTCGGCGACCATCGACACCTCACGCTTTGCGCAGCATTTCGATGACGCGCCGGTGATCAGCGTGGAAGGCCGTACGTTCCCGGTCGAGGTCCGCTATCGCCCGCTGGAAGGCGAGGGCAGCGGCGAAACCGAGGGCGGCCGCGACGGTGAGCGCACGGTCAATGACGCGCTGGTGGCCGCGGTGGATGAGATCACCCGCAGCGATCCGCGTGGAGACATCCTGGTGTTCTTCCCGGGCGAGCGCGAGATCCGCGACGCCCACCAGGCGCTGGAACGACGCAAGTACCGCGAGACCGAAGTGCTGCCGCTGTATGCGCGGCTGTCGGTCAAAGACCAGGACATGGTGTTCAATCCTGGCAGCCGGCGGCGCATCGTGCTGGCCACCAACGTGGCCGAAACCTCGCTCACCGTTCCGCGTATCCGCTATGTGATCGACCCCGGTCTGGCCCGGGTCAAGCGCTACAGCCCGCGCCAGAAACTGGATCGCCTGCATATCGAGGCGGTGTCGCAGGCCAGCGCCAACCAGCGCAAGGGACGCTGCGGCCGTGTGTCCGAGGGCGTGTGCTATCGCCTGTATTCCGAGGCGGATTTTCTTTCGCGCGCCGAGTTCACCGACCCGGAAATCCGTCGCTCCAGCCTGGCGGGGGTGATCCTGCGCATGTTGCAGCTGGGGTTGGGACGGATCGAGGACTTCCCGTTCCTGGAAGCACCGGACGAGCGCGCCATTGCCGATGGCTGGCAGCAGCTGGGCGAACTGGGCGCGATTGACGACCAGCGCCGCCTGACCCCGATCGGCCGCCAGATGGCGCGTCTGCCGGTGGACGTCAAACTGGCGCGCATGCTGGTGGCCGCACAGGCCCAGGGCTGCCTCCGCCCGATGCTGGTGATTGCCGCCTTCCTCGGCATCCAGGATCCGCGCGAGCGTCCGCCAGAGGCGCGTGCAGCGGCGGACAACGCGCACGCGCTGTTTGCCGATGGCCGCTCGGAATTCGTCGGTGTGCTGCGCTTGTGGGAAGGGTACCGGCAGGCCCATGAGGACCTGACCCAGTCCAAGCTGCGCGCCTGGTGCGAGCGCCATTTCCTGGGTTTCCTGCGTATGCGCGAGTGGCGCGAGCTGCACCGCCAACTGCGGGTGCTGTGCGAGGAGCTGGGCTGGAACGAAGAGCCGGTCGACAGCATGCTGGCTCCGTTGCTGGCCGGTTCGACCGCCCCTGCGCCGGCGCGCGATGACGAAACCAAGGCCAAGGCCACCCGCGGCCAGCTGCATCGTGCCGCACGGCTGGCCCGTGAGGGCAAGGCTGAGCCGGCCGCGCCTGCCGCGCAGGCCGTGCCCACCGCACCACCACGCGAAGAACGCGGCGGCTTCAGCGAGCGGACCCGCGCGGCCGCGTATCAGACCCTGCATCGCGCGCTGATCGCCGGTCTGCCCACCCAGATCGGCCACCGCAGCGACAAGGGCGATTTCCTGGCACCGCGCCAGCGCCGTTTCCTGCCGTTCCCCGGTTCGGCGATGGCGAAGAAGCCGGCCCCCTGGCTGCTCGCGGCCACGCTGCTGGATACCCAGAAAGTGTGGGGCCTGACCCTGGCCGCGATTGAACCGGACTGGGTCATTGCCGAACTGCCGCACCTGCTGCTGCGCAAACATTTTGACCCGCACTGGTCGCGGGCGCAGGGACAGGTGCTGGCGTCCGAGCAGATCAGCTTGTTCGGGTTGGTGCTGGCTCCGAAGAAGCCCGTTCATTACGGTCGTATCGCACCGGGCGAGGCGCATGACATCTTCGTGCGTCAGGCGCTGGTGACCGGCGAGATCAACACGCGCGCGAGCGTGGTCGCCGACAACCTCAAAGTCCTCGAACAGGCGCGTGAGGAAGAAGCCAAGCTGCGCCGCGCCGGTATCGTGGCCGATGAGGACTGGCAGGCGCGCTGGTACCTGGACCGCGTGCCGGCGCAGATCCACTCGAGCACGGGTCTGGACACCTGGTGGAAGGGCCTGGGGCCGGAGCAACGGCGCACGCTGGCGTGGTCGCTGGCCGACCTGCTGCCAGGCGAGGGCAGCGATGCCGAGCGCTATCCGAAGTACCTGCCACTGGGTGACGCGCGTCTGGCCCTGCACTACCGGTTCGAGCCGGGCAGCGAAGACGACGGGGTGAGCCTGGATGTACCGCTGCACCTGCTCAACGCGCTCGATCCGGCGCGGCTGTCGTGGCTGGCTCCCGGGTTTGTGGCCGACAAAGCGTCGGCGCTGATCCGCAGCCTGCCCAAGGCGATGCGGCGCAACTATGTGCCCGCCCCGGATTTCGGTCGTGCCTTCTCCGAGGCGTATGCGCAGCCGAGTGCCGACGACCTGCGCGGTGAGCTGGCGCGATTCCTTTCGCGGGCCACCGGCGCGTCCGTCGCCGCGACGGATTTTGATGAAGCCGCGCTTGAGCCGCATCTGCGCATGAACCTGCGCCTGTATGACGCGCAGGGCAAACTGCTGGCCGCCTCGCGCGATCTGGAGTCGCTGCGTGCGCGTTTTGGCGAACGCGCAGGCGATGCCTTTGCTGCGCGCGCTGGACGGGCGCTGGCGGCCGAAGGACTGCGCGAGTTCCCGTCGACGCCGATTCCGTTGCAGGTGCCGGGTGAGGCCGGGGTGCCGGCGTACCCGGCGCTGGTGGATGCCGATGAGATGGCGTCGCTGCGCATCTTCGCTGATCGCAACGAGGCGGCCGAACAGCATCCGCGCGGTGTGCGGCGGCTGCTGGAGATCGCGCTGTCCGAGAAGGCGAAACAGGCACGCAAACAGCTGCCGGTTCCGCCCAAGACCGGCCTGCTCTACGCATCGATTGAGTCACAGGAGCGTCTGCGTGGCGACCTGGTGGATGCCGCGTTGAATGCGGTGCTGGCCGATGGGCTGGGCGAGATCCGCGACCCGGCGGCCTTTGCCCAGCGCCGTGACACGGCCGGGCGGGCGCTGTTCGGTGAAGCGATGGCACGCTTGAAGCTGGCCGAATCGATCCTGTCCCATGTCGCCGAACTCAAGCCGCAGCTGGAAGCCCCGTTGATGGGGTGGGCGCGCGGCAACCTGGACGACATGGAGCAGCAGCTGGCAGCGCTGGTTCACCCCGGGTTCCTGCGTGACACGCCGGCCGACGCACTGGCGAATTACCCGCGCTACCTGCGCGCGATGATCCTGCGCACCGAGCGCGCCAAACGCGATCCACCACGCGACCAGGCGCGCATGCTGGAGCTGCGGCCGTTCCTGGATGCGCTGGAAGAGGCGAGGGCGCGCGGTCTGCGCGAGCGCCCGCAATGGCAGGCACTGCGCTGGGACCTGGAGGAACTGCGGGTCTCGTTGTTCGCCCAGGAGCTTGGGGCGAAAACCGGCATTTCGGCCAAGAAGCTGGCACAGCGGGTGGCGGCACTGCGCCAGGGCTGACACCAAGGCGTCGCGCCCCCCGCCGGGGCGCGCCCGGCGAGCCGGCTTAAATTAAACCGCGGCGCGATGGCG
>NZ_JASCOZ010000146.1 GCF_029960115.1 Stenotrophomonas sp. PS02289 | reverse complement strand
GGGCTGGAGGGGGCATGAGCCGCATGGATGCGGCGACTGAGCTTACATGGACGTACTTGCAGCGTCCCCCGGAACGCCCATCCCGAGACGCCAAGCCAAGGAACCGATGACTACCGGCTGTTCGCCCAAATCCAACAGCAGCCGGGTAGAGCCCAGCTCTACGTAGATGATGCAATCCGGCACACAAACAAAAACGCCCGGAAATCCCGGGCGTTTTTGCTGTTGCAGCAGGCGATGATTACTTGATCAGACGCAGCGCGAACGGATAGCGGTACAGCTCGCCGTTGTTGGCCTTGACCGCAGCGATGATCGAGAAGATCAGGCTGATCAGACCGACGATCGGAGCCAGCAGGCCGCCGATGATGACGATCATCAGCACGAAGCAGATCAGCATGGCAATGGTGATGGTGATCTGGAAGTTGAGCGCTTCCTTGGCCTGGTCGGTGACGAAGGCCTTGCTCGGGTCATCCTTGTTGATCAGCCAGATCACCAGCGCGCCGATGAACCAGGTGAAGATACCCAGCAGGTGCGCGGCCAGCGCCATGGTGCGCTGATCGCTCGGCACCGGGCCGTCGCTGACCGGGGCCGGCGGCGGGGTGGTAACGTTTTCAAAATCGCTCACGTGAAACTCCTTGTTCAGTGTATTGGGTGGTGCATGGCAGGCTCCCCGCCTGCCCAGGCAGCGCCCATAGGATACGTCAACGATTGCGTCAATCGTTACCTGCCACGGTCATCCGCCCGATCAGGATCGACCCCACGTGCACGTGCGAGCGGGGGTCGATGTCGCTGCCCACCGCCTCGATCCGGGTAAACATCTCCTTCAGGTTGCCGGCAATGGTGATCCCGTCGACGGGGTACTGGATTTCGCCGTTCTCCACGCGGAAACCGCCTGCACCGCGCGAGTAGTCGCCGGTAACCGGATTCACGCCCTGGCCCATCAGCTCGGTCACCAGCAGGCCCTCGCCCATCTGGCGGGCCAACTCGGTCAGGCCGGCATCCACGCTGGGCCGCACCTGCAGGTTGTAGACCCCGCCCGCATTGCCGGTGGTCTGCAGGCCCAGCTTGCGTGCCGAGTACGCCCCCAGCACATAGCGCTGCAGCACGCCGTCGGCGACCAGGGCCGAATTGCGCGTGGCCACGCCGTCGCCGTCGAACGCGCTGGAGCGCAGGCCACGGCGCAGCAGCGGGCGTTCGTCGATGGCGAACCAGTCCGGGAAGATCTGCGTGCCCACGCTGTCCAGCAGGAAGCTGGCACGACGGTACAGGGCCCCGCCGGAGACCGCGCCGAGCAGGCTGCCGATCAGCGAACGCGACACCTCCGGGGCATACAGCACCGGCATCTGCGCGGTCGCCATCGAACGCGGCTGCAGCCGCGCCACGGTGCGCTCGGCCGCACGCCGCCCGATCGCAGTGGGGTCCTGCAGGTCTTCACGGGCCAGCGCGCTGCTGTACCAGCCGTCGCGCTGCATGCCGTCGCCCTGCCCTGCGATCAGCGCGCAGCCGATCGAATGGTGGCTGCTGCGGTCGCGGCCAATGAAGCCGTGCGAGTTGGCGTACACCGACAGGCTGGTGGCAGTGGAGGCCGAGGCACCGTCGGAGTTGCTGATCCGGGTATCGGCGGCGCGCCCGGCTGCTTCACACGCCAGGGCCAGGTCCACCGCTTGGTCGGCCTGCAGCGCCCAGGGGTGCCAGCCGTCCAGATCGGGGAACTCGCGCGCCATCAGCGCGGCATCGGCCAGCCCGGCGGCGACATCGTCCTCGGTGTGGCGGGCAATCGCGCAGGCCTGGGCCACGGTGGCCTCCAGGCTGGCCGGCTGCAGGTCGGCGGTGCTGGCACTGCCCTTGCGCTGGCCGAAGTACACGGTGACCGCGATGCCGCGGTCACGGGTGGATTCCACCGTTTCGACCTCGCCCAGGCGCACATTCACGTCCAGCCCGCGCTCTTCGCTGCAGCTCACTTCGGCCTGGGTCGCCCCCAGTGCCCGGGCCCGCTCCAGCAGTTGCTGGGACAGGTCGGCGAGGTGTTCCAGGCGCGACAGGCTGTCGTCGGCCGCCAGGGCTTCAGGGGAGATCACGTTCAATGCTTTATCCTGTGCAGGTGAGTGCCCGGCGCAACGCGGGGCACAGTATTGGATGTGGAAGAAGAACGATGCGCGGACGCGACGAAGAGACCGGTGAATTTCATGACAGCAGCCGCAAGCAGAAGCGCCGTGACGCGCTGGATGTGCTTGCGCTGGGCGAGAAGCTGGTCTCGCTGACCCCGGCCCAGCTGGCCCGCGTGCCGGTGCCCGAAGACCTGCTGCCGCACATCGCCGAATGCAAGCGCATTACCGCGCATATCGCGCACAAGCGCCAGCTGGCCTTCCTGGCCAAGCACATGCGTCGCGAAGAGGAGTCCACGCTGGACGCGATCCGCGATGCGCTTGACGCCAACAGCGAAACCTCGCGCCGTGAAGTGGCCATGCTGCACCGGGTCGAAGACTGGCGCGAGCGCCTGCTCAGCAACGGCGACACCGCGCTGGCCGCACTGCTGGACGAGTACCCGCAGGCGGACCGCCAGCAGCTGCGCACGCTGGTCCGCAACGCCCAGGCTGAAAAGGCGAAGAACAAGCCGCCGCGCGCGTTCCGCGAGATCTACCAGGTGCTGCGCGGGCTGATGCTGCCGGCCGCGCTGGGTCTGGACGCGGCCAACGCCGCCCCGTCCGAAGACGAGGACGACGAAGACGCGTTCGAAGACTGAGCGCATGCCCGGGCTCAGGCCTGGGTACCGCCCACGGTCAGGCCGTCGATCAACAACGACGGCTGACCGACTCCGACCGGCACGCTCTGCCCATCCTTGCCGCAGATGCCGACGCCTTCGTCCAGGGCCAGATCGTTGCCGATCATCCGGACCTTCTGCATGGTTTCCGGGCCGTTGCCGATCAGGGTCGCCCCCTTCACCGGGGCCGTGACCTTGCCGTCTTCGATCAGGTAGGCCTCGGTGGCCGAGAACACATACTTGCCGCTGGTGATGTCGACCTGGCCGCCGCCGAAGTTGACCGCGTAGAGGCCACGCTTGACCGAGCGGATCATTTCCTCCGGGTCATGCTGGCCGGCACGCATGTAGGTGTTGGTCATGCGCGGCATGGTCATGTGCGCGAACGACTCGCGGCGACCGTTGCCGGTCGGTGCCACGCCCATCAGGCGGGCGTTGAGCGAATCCTGCATGTAGCCGACCAGGATGCCGTCCTCGATCAGGGTGGTGCACTGGGTCGGGTGACCTTCGTCGTCCACGTTCAGCGAACCCCGGCGGCCGTCCAGCGTGCCGTCGTCCACGATGGTCACGCCCGGAGCCGCCACGCGCTCGCCGATGCGGCCGGCGTACACGCTGGTGCCCTTGCGGTTGAAGTCGCCTTCCAGGCCGTGGCCAACCGCCTCGTGCAGCAGCACGCCGGGCCAGCCCGGGCCGAGCACCACGCTCATCACGCCGGCCGGGGCCGGAATCGCCTCCAGATTGACCAGCGCCTGGCGCAATGCTTCCCGGGCGAAGGCTTCGGGACGTCCGTCGGCAAACAGTTCGGCGTAGCTGTAACGCCCGCCGCCACCGGCGTAACCGGATTCGCGGCGTCCGTTCTGCTCGACGATCACCTGTACGTTCAGTCGCACCAGCGGGCGGATGTCGCCGGCCAGCACACCGTCGCTGCGGGCGATCAGCACGGTGTCCACGCCGCCGGACAGGCTGACCATCACCTGCTGCACGCGCGGATCCGCCGCGCGCAGGTAGCGGTCCAGGCGCTTGAGCACCTCGACCTTGGCTTCGTTGCCCATGCCGTCGATGGGGTCCAGTGCCGGGTACAGCGCGCGGGCGTTGGCGCGGGCCAGTGCGCGGGCCGGTTGCGCCCCGCCCTCGCGCGAAATAGCGCGGGCCGACTGCGCGGCGGCCAGCAGGGCATCGCCGTGGATGTCATCGGAGTAGGCGAAGCCGGTCTTTTCGCCAGCGATGGCGCGTACGCCCACGCCCTGCTCGATGGAGTGGGCCCCGTCCTTGACGATGCCGTCTTCCACGCTCCAGCTTTCGCGCCGTGCGTGCTGGAAATAGAGGTCGCCGAAGTCGATGCCGGGACCCAGCAGCGTCCCGAAGGTACGTTCCAAGCCGTTGGCATCCAGCCCAGCGGGCAGCAGCAGGCGATCCTGGGCAAGTGTCAGTGCGTTCTCGGTCATGGTCCTGATCTATGGGCAGGGGCCGCTATCGCAAGCAGCACAGAAAGAAAGATTCATCATTTCGCCGGTGCCGCGGCCCGGGCCGGCGGCAAGGGCGGCGCGTCATCACGGTCGATGACCTCGACCTTGGGCTCGGCCCAGGGACCGGTCACCCGGTAGGTCTTGGCCCCGATCTCGCCGAGCGGCTTGGACAGCACGGCGTTGGCGGCCGCACCGACCGCGGCACCGACCGGGCCGCCCGCCACCGCGCCGACCACGGTCAGCAGGTTGCCGGCGCGCGGGTTCACGTCAATGGTCTGGTCGAACTGCTGGCGGCGCAGGTCGGTCTGCCCGCGGATGCTGATGTTGGCCGCGGGACCTTCAATCAGCACCTTGTCGGTGGTGGCCATGCCGTCGGCAAACGCCAGCGTGCCCTCGACCTGGTTGAAAGCGAAGCCCTTGGAGAAGAAATCGCGGAAGTCGAACATCAGCCGGCGCGGCAACTGCGCCACGCTGAGCAGGCCGAGCACGCGTCCGGCACCGGGTTCGAGCTCCAGCAACTGGCCGTTGCGCGCATGCACCTGCATCTGCCCTTCCAGCGCGCCCAAGGCGAAGTCGGAGGGGCCGCCGGGCCAGCTCGCGTCCAGCCGCAGGCTGCCTTCACCGCCCCGCAGTTGGCCACCGTAGTCCAGGTTCTGCATCAGTCCGCCCAGATCCTCGCTGGTCACCTGCACCTGCATCTGGGTGTTGGCGGTCGGGCCCATCCCGAGCCAGCGGCCCTGGATGTCGATCTGCTGCTTGGGCGCGCGGAACTGCAGCTGGTCCACGCTCAGCCCATTGCCGAACGGATGGGTCCGCAGCACCGCCTGGCCGAGCTTGGCCTTGCCGAACTGCAGGTCGTTGATGTCCAGCGAAAGCGGCGGAATCTTCGCCGGATTGGTGTCATTGGCGCTGGCCTGCACCCGGGCCGGCAAGCTGGCATCGTCCGGGAGCACGATGGCCGCGCCATCGTCAGGACGTTCAACCGGCGTCGGCAGGGACTTCCAGTGCACGCGGTCGAGCCTGCCGACAATGGGCGCACCGTCCGCGTTGGGCACGCTGAGATCGCCGGCCAGCGCCGGGCCGTCCATGCGCACCTCGATGCTCGCCGGGGTGGGCCGCAACTGCAGACGGGTCTGTTCGAACACACCACCGGCCAGCAGCAGCTGGCCGACCTGTACATCAACATGGCGCAACGGCATCGGGTCATCGCCGCCGCCATCGGGAGAGCGCGCCAGCGCGATCCATTCCAGTGCATCCAGCGAGCCGCTGCGCCCGTTCACCACCAGCCCGCTGGTCGGCGGGTCGCGATCCACGCGGTCGCTGCCCAGGGTGACCTGCACCCCGGTCTGGTTGTTATGCGTGCGCGCGGCCAACGCCAGGCGCTGGCCGAACGCCACATCCACCCGTCCTGCGCCCATCGGCAGCTGCGCGTTGACCGTGGTCGGCAGCGACACCGGTGCGGGTTTGTCGAGCGGTGCCGGCAGGTCGAGCCGGGTGCCGACCAGGTCCGAGTGCAGGGTCAACAGCGTCGGCGGCTCGACCTTGGCCCCCGGTGCCACCTTGGGCAGGGTCACGCCGATGGTCCAGCGCGAGGTGCCCTCGATGTACGGCTTGATCCAGCTCAGCTCAGGCGCGCGATCGAGCAGCAGACCGGCATCGAGCGAGGCGCTGAGTTCGGATTCAAATGCCTGCGCCGGGTCTTTCACAAAGCCGCCGGCACGCAGGCTCAACTGGCCGTCCTGGCCGAGATGCCGCACCGCCAGTTGCTCGGCACCGAAACCGTCATTGCTGTAGCTGGCCTTGCCGTGCATGTTGTCGAAGGTCAGGTCGAAGCGCTTGTCGCTGAGGGTGGCTCCGGCCAGTTCGACCGTGCCCTGCAGACGTCCGGGGCCGGCATCATGATGCAGCGGCTGCAGCAGGTCGAAGTCGACCACCGCCGGACCTTTCGCGGTCAGGGCATTGAGCGAGTCGCCGTAGGTCTTCTGCAAGGGGCTCTGCTTGAGCATCGCCAGCAGCGCGCTGGCGTCGCTGCGGCTGTTGGCCTTCACATAGAGGTCGGACTGACCAAAATCGGCAATGCCGGCGTCGAAGTGGTCCACCGCCACGCCGGCCAGATCGCCTCGCCCGTGCAGCTCAAATCCCGGACCGATGAAGGCGATGTCGGCGTCGACCTTGTTCATGGTCGGCCAGTCGTGCTGGAAGCGGATGTTGCCGTTGTCGATATGGCCGGTGGCTTCGAAGCGACCGTTGTTCTGATCAAACGGCCAGTCCTCCAGATCACCGGTGACCAGCCCCACCCCGCCGCGCACATGGCCGGACACCAGGGCTGCGTCGAGCCAGTCAGTCGCGCCCTTGCTCATCTTGGAGTGGATCCAGAAGCGCTTGGCTGCGGTCATCGGCACGTCATCGATCTTCGCCGCCAGTTCCAGCCACGGGCGCGTGCCATCGCCCTGGAACCATACGCCCCCGCGCACGTCGGCGGCGTAGTCGGTGCCCTGCACCCGCAGTGCGGGCGTGGCCACGCGCCAACCACCCGCTTCGTCGCGCCAGCCGATCATGCTGCCGGCCAGGCGCACGTCATGGCGCACGCCGAATCCGGACGGCCAGTCAAAATGCATCACGCGGCTGGGCTGCAGGTCGAGGCGGAAGCCGTCGGCATCGCCCTGGAAGTGCCCGCCGACGCCACTCAGCCCGGGCGCGTGACCGGCGGCGGCGAACCGGATGTCTTCCAGATCGCCTTCAAAACGCAGGGCACCGTCACGCTCGCCACTGAGCCGCACCCGGGTCATCCGCACCTGCGGTGCCGCCGCGTGCAGCCAACTACGCAGGCCCGGGTCAACCCGGTCGGTCAGTGCCAGACCACGCAGCAGCGCGCTGGCGTCGATGTTGTCGCCGGCCAGGGCGAAGTGCTCGCCGCCGGCTACCAGCAGGCCGTCCAGAGTCTGCTCGTTGCCATCCATGCCAATCCGCAGGCGCGACGCGTCGGCGCGCCAGCCGCCCTTGACCCAACGCCAGCGCGCGCGCAGCTCCAGGTTGTCCAGGGTCATCTGCGGTCGCTTGCCGTCGGCCAGCACCGCCCCCTGCAACTGCACGTCATGCAGGTCGGTGTCGGTGGTGACCATCACCAGCCGCGAATCACGCACATCCACCCAGGCATTGAACTCACCGGTGCCCTGTTGCAGGCGCGCACCACCGAACTGCAGCAGCGGTGCCCACGCGCTGAAATCAGCCGGATCGGCTCCCAGCCAGACCTGACCATCGCCACGACGGCGCTCGAAATCCAGCACCGCGGTCAGCGGTTGTGCCTGCAGGTCGGCCCAGGCGCGTGCGCCCACCCGCAGACGCTGGCCATTCACCCGCAGGCGCAGATCGATCCGCGGCAGTTCGGCGTGCATCTGCAATGAGGGCGCGTCCACGGTCAAACGCCCGCCGATCACCTGCAGCTCGCCGAGTCGACGCAGCGACTCCAGCGGATCACCGGCACCGGACTGTGGCAGGCCCACCACCGACCAGCGGCCATCGTCCGCACGCTGCAGCACCAGTGCCAGGCCGCGCAGGCGCAGCTCGGTCAGGGAATGCCCGGGCAGCAGGCCGGCATACATCGAGACCAGGACCTCGGCTTCGCCGATGCGCAGCCCCTGCCCTTCACCAATGTGCAACCCCTGCAGTGCCAGCAAGGGCCCGCGGCGGGTCCAGCGCGTCTGCAGGTGATCAAAGCGGACCGGCTGGCCGGCACGTGCACTCAACCACGCCGCCACCTTGTCCGGGTGGCGTTCGGCCAGCGGCAACAGCTGGCTGGCCGTGCCCACCAGCACAGCCACGCCGACCAGCACGATGGCCAGCGCATACACAGCATGGCGGCGGATCCTTCGCAGCCGCAGTCGCAGCGGCGTGGTCATCGACCCGCCGGCGCGCGGCGGCACGCCTGGAGATGAAGGTCAGAGCAGCACGACATCAAACTGTTCCTGCAGGTACTGCTCGTCGGCCTGGAAGCGGATCGACTTGCCGAGGAATTCCTCCAGCTCGGCCACGGCAGCGGATTCTTCGTCAGTGATGCGCGCGACCACCTTGGTCGAGGCGATCACCAGCAGTCGCGCCGCGTCGAACTGGCGCACCGCACGGGTGATCTCGCGGAAGATCTCGTAGGTCACCGTTTCCGTGGTTTTGATGCTGCCGCGGCCACTGCACTGCGGACAGGTTTCCGACAGCTGGCGCTCCAGGCTTTCCACGGTGCGCTTGCGGGTCATCTCCACCAGTCCCAGCGGCGAGAAGTCGTACACCGTGGTCTTGGCATGGTCGCGGGCCAGCGCCTTTTCCAGCGTGCGCAGCACCTGGCGACGATGCTCGGCGTCGTCCATGTCGATGAAGTCGATGATGATGATGCCGCCCAGGTTGCGCAGCCGCAGCTGGCGGGCCACCGCCTGCGCCGCTTCCAGGTTGGTCCGGAACACGGTTTCTTCCAGGTTGCGCTGGCCCAGGAACGACCCGGTGTTGACGTCGATGGTGGTCATCGCTTCGGTCTGGTCGATGACCAGGTAGCCACCGGACTTGAGCGGGACCTGCTTGTCCAGGGCGCGGCCGATTTCGTCCTCCACCCCGAACATGTCGAAGATCGGCCGGTCGCCGCTGTACAGCTCCAGCTTCTCGGCCAGCACCGGCATGTACTTGGCCACGAAGGCCTGCAGCTGGGCGAAGGTTTCCTTGGAGTCCACCTTGACCTTGTCGACGTCCTTGCGGATCAGGTCGCGCACCGAGCGCAGCGGCAGGCTCAGGTCCTCATAGATCACGCTGCACGGCGCGGCTTCACGGCCACGGCGCTCGACCACGTTCCAGACCCGCGACAGGTAGGCGATGTCCTCGGCAATGGCCTCGGCTGGCTGGCCCTCGGCGTTGGTGCGCACGATGTAGCCATAGCCGCCGTGCTGCGCCGACAGTTCGGTGACCAGGGTTTTCAGGCGGGCGCGTTCGGCCTCGTCTTCGATCCTGGCAGAGACGCCGACCACTTTCGATTGCGGCAGCAGCACCATGTAGCGCGAAGGAATGCTGATCTGCGTGGTCAGACGCGCGCCCTTGGTGCCGATCGGGTCCTTGACCACCTGCACCACGATGTCCTGCCCGTCACGCAGCAGTTCGACGATCGGCACCGAGGCCGGCGGCGGCAGCGTGGTGCCTTCGGTGTCGGCACTGGCCACCGGGGCCGGACGCACCACGTCATTGGCGTGCAGGAAGGCGGCGCGCTCCAGGCCGACTTCGACAAAGGCGGCCTGCATGCCCGGCATCACCCGCTGCACCTTGCCCTTGTAGATGTTGCCGACCACGCCACGACGCCAGCCGCGTTCGATGTGCAGCTCCTGCAGCATGCCGTTTTCAATGACCGCCACACGGGTTTCACGCGGGGTGACGTTGACCAGGATTTCCTCAGACATGGGCGACTCCCTTCGGTTCGAACGCCAGCAACAATTGTTCGGTCTGCTGCAGGGGCAATCCCATCACACCCGAATAGCTTCCCGCCAGATGGCGGATGTAACGCTCGGCCCCGCCCTGGATGGCGTAGGCACCGGCCTTGCCCATCGGCTCGCCGCTGGCCACATAAGCGGCAATGGCCGCCTCGCTCCAGTCCATGAAGGTGACCTCGGACACCACCAGCACCCCCTGCTCGCGCCCGGCGGCGACCAGCGCCACGGCCGTGGCCACCTGGTGGGTGCGGCCGGACAACCGGCGCAGCATGGCGGCAGCATCGGCGGCATCGGCGGGCTTGCCGAACACCTCTCCGTCCAGGATGACTTCGGTGTCCGAGCCCAGCACCACGGCGTCGGGGTCGCCGGCCACCTGGGCCAGGCCGGCCCGGGCCTTGTCGGCGGCCACCCGCTGCACGTAGTCCAGGGCGGTTTCCCCGGCGGCGCGGACTTCAGGCACGTCAAGGTCCAGCGCGCGGAACGGCCGGTCCAGTCGGGACAACAATTCGGTTCGTCGGGGCGAACGGGAGGCAAGATAAAGCATCGCGGAAGGATAACCTGCGGCCGCTCTCTGAATCGCGCACAACGTGACCAAAAATCCTTCAACCCCACCAGACCTCACCAGACGTTCATCGCTCCGACACCAACCTCAACGCCTTCACAAGGAGATGTTCATGCGCCGCTTGACCCTGTCCCCGCTGCTGCTTGCCCTGTCCCTCGCTATGGGAGCCACCATGACCGCACACGCCCAGACCGCTCCGGCCATCGCCGCCCCCATCGACGGCACCCTGCTCAACGTGTCGGCGAATGCCGAAGCCAAGCGCGTGCCCGACGTGGCCACCCTGTCGGCCGGCGTGGTTACCCAGGCCACGGACGGCAACACCGCCATGCGCCAGAACGCCGAGCAGATGACCAAGGTGCTGGCCGCGATCAAGGCCGCCGGGATTGCCGAGCGCGACGTGCAGACCAGCGGGGTCAACCTGAGCCCGCAGTACCGTTACGCCGAGAACGAGGCTCCGAAGATCACCGGCTACCAGGCCAGCAACACGGTCAGCCTGAAGGTCCGTGACATCGCCAAGCTGGGCAAGGTGCTGGATGCACTGGCCGCGCAGGGCGCGAACCAGATCAACGGCCCGCAGTTCGAGATCGACCAGCCTGAGCCGGTCTATGACGAAGCGCGCCTGGCCGCACTGGAGAAGGCCCAGGCCCGCGCCGAGACCTACGCCAAGGCACTGGGACTGCGCGTGCGTCGGATCGTGAGCATCTCGGAAAGCGGCGGCGGCAACTTCCGTCCGGTGATGATGCGTGCGGCTCCGATGGCGATGGCCGCTGACGCTTCCACCCCGGTGTCGCCGGGTGAGTCGACGGTGTCGGTGAATCTGGACGTCGTGTTCGACCTCGGACGGTAAGCGATCAGACGTAACACGGTAGCGCCGGCCGTTGGCCGGCCCTCGGCAATGCGTGGGCCGGCCA
>NZ_JASCOZ010000145.1 GCF_029960115.1 Stenotrophomonas sp. PS02289 | reverse complement strand
GTGCCGACCAACGGTCGGCACCCACCGGATGGTCACGCGACCACCAACCGCCCACGCAATGAATTGCTGTACGCCTCGGTGATCTCCACATCCACCAGCTGGCCCACCAGCCGCATCTGCCCGGGGAAGTTCACCGAACGCATGTTCTCGGTCTTGCCGGTCAGCTCATTCGCGTCCTTGCGCGACGGGCCTTCCACCAGCACCGTCTGCACAGTACCGACCATGGCCTGGGAAATGGCCGCCGCCTGCTCGTTGATCTTCGCCTGCAGCCGGGCCAGTCGGGCGTGCTTTTCGGCGTCGGTGATCGTGTCCTGCAGGTCGGCCGCCGGGGTGCCGGGGCGGCGCGAGTAGATGAAGGAGAAGCTCTGGTCAAAGCCGACGTCCTCGATCAGCTTCATGGTCTTCTCGAAATCGGCCTCGGTTTCGCCCGGGAAGCCAACGATGAAGTCCGAACTGATCGAGATGTCCGGGCGCACCGCGCGCAGCTTGCGGATCTTTGCCTTGAACTCCAGCGCGGTGTAGCCACGCTTCATCGCCGATAGCACGCGGTCGCTGCCGGCCTGCACCGGCAGGTGCAGGAAATTGGCCAGCTGCGGCACGTCGCGATAGGCGTCCACCAGCGAGTCGCTGAACTCCAGCGGGTGCGAGGTGGTGAAACGGATGCGGTCCACGCCATCGATCTCGGCAATGGTGCGGATCAGCAGGCCGAGGTCGGCCAGCTCACCGTCGCCATACGGACCACGGTAGGCGTTGACGTTCTGGCCGAGCAGGTTGATTTCGCGCACGCCCTGGGCGGCCAGCTGCGCCACTTCCACCACCACGTCCTCGAACGGGCGGCTGACCTCGGTGCCGCGGGTGTAGGGCACCACGCAGAACGAGCAGTACTTGGAGCAGCCTTCCATGATCGAGACGAAGGCCGAGCCACCTTCGGCGCGTGGCTCGGGCAGGCGGTCGAACTTCTCGATTTCCGGGAAGCTGATGTCCACCTGGGACTTGCCCGATTCACGGCGCTGGCGGATCAGCTCCGGCAGTCGGTGCAGGGTCTGCGGGCCGAACACCAGGTCCACATGCGGGGCGCGCTTGATGATCGCTTCGCCTTCCTGCGAGGCCACGCAGCCACCGACGCCGATGATCACGCCGCGGCCGTTGTTCTTCAGCGCCTTCCAGTAGCCGAGCTGGCTGAAGACCTTTTCCTGCGCCTTCTCGCGGATGGAGCAGGTGTTCATCAGCAGGACGTCGGCCTCGGCCGGGTCGTCGGTCAGCTCCAGCCCTTCCTCGGCGGCCAGCACGTCGGCCATCTTGGTCGAGTCGTACTCGTTCATCTGGCAGCCGTGGGTCTTGATGTACAGCTTGCCGCGCACCGGGCCGCTCACCTGCGGGCGGGAGCCGGGCAGGGGAATGAGGTCGGGGCGGGCGACGGGTTCGGAGGGTGAAGCTGGCGTCCCGGTCATGGCGCTTATTCCAGTCGGGTGGGCGGGCAGGGTAGCCGCGCATTCTACCCCGTACTGCCACGCGGGGCGTGGCACTACTTGTTAATGGGGCGCGAAACGGGGACACTCCGCCCCATGAAGGGGATTGTGGGGACAATCGCTGCGTTGACCTTGACTGCGCTGACCGCCCTGCCGGCCAGTGCGGGCACGCTGTACAAGTGCGTGGGCGAAGACGGCATTCCCAGCTATGTGAGCAAGCGGGTGCCGAAAGCGACCTGCAGCGTGGTCAGCAACTACCGGCCCGATCGCAGCGCGCCCAAGCGCTACGTCCCGCCGCCGTCCCCGCCGGCCGCCCCCGCGCCTGCCCCGGTAGCGGCGACCCCGGCCCAGGCCGATGGGGCCGCTGCCAGCACGGCGGTTGCCGCCACGGCTGAGCCCGCCGCCACCGTCCTGACTGCGCCCGCGGCCCCGGCCAAGCGCAGCAGCAAGCCGGGCCGCGTGGTCGCCGGCCAGGTCTACTCCTATATGAAGGACGGGGTCCGCCACTACACCAGCAGCCGGCCGTCGCAGGTGGCCAGCCTGGGCCAGGTGCGCACCATCCGCTACAGCTATATCGAGCGCTGCTACGCCTGTGGGGCCAATCCCGGGGTGAACTTCGGCTCGGTGCGGCTCAACACCACCGCCTTCCAGGCCGAGATCGCCGCCGCCGCCCGCGAGTTCGGGGTCGAAGAGGCGATCGTGCGGGCCGTGATCCATGCCGAATCGGCCTACAACCCCACCGCGATCAGCCGCGCCGGCGCGCAGGGGCTGATGCAGCTGATGCCGCCCACCGCGCGCCGCTTCGGGGTCACCGACTCCTATGACGCAGCGCAGAACATCCGCGGTGGCGTGCAGTACCTGGCGTGGCTGCTCAAGCGCTTCAACGGCAACCTGACCCTGGCCGCCGCGGGCTACAACGCCGGCGAAGGCGCGGTCGACCGCCACGGCGGCGTGCCGCCGTACAGCGAGACGCAGTACTACGTGAAGCGCGTCGCGCTTCTGGCCGACCGCTATCGCGGTGCGGCATCGCAGCAGTAACCCCATCGTCGTCCCGGCGCTACCGACTTCGGATTCTTTCCGTTGTGTCGCCGAGTCAGGTTCCGCTATAGTCGGTTTCGATTCACGTGGACTGGCCCCCACCGGTCTGCTGGCAGCCTCAAGCTACCTAAATCAATATCGGAGTGCCGGATGGCCAACGATGGGGTAAACGATCCAGTCAACACTGGACGTCGACGATTTCTTTCAGCCACCACGGCGGTGGTGGGTGCAGTCGGCGTCGGGTTCGCAGCGGTACCGTTCATCAAGTCCTGGAATCCCAGCGCCCGTGCCCAGTTGGCCGGTGCACCGGTGATCGCCGACATCAGCGCATTGCAGGAAGGCCAGCGGCTGGTCCTGGAGTGGCGTGGTCAGCCGATCTGGATCGTCAAGCGCTCCAAGGCCATCCTGGAGGCGTTGCACGGTCTGGACGGGCGTCTGAAAGACCCCGAGTCCGGCGAAAAAGACCAGCAGCCCGAGTACGTGCTGAAGGAAAATCCCGAATTCCGTTCGATCAAGTCCGAGATCTCGGTCCTGGTCGGGCTGTGCACCCATCTGGGCTGCTCGCCGGAAATGGTCGCCGAGATCCGACCCGAGCCCTACGACCCGGAATGGAAGGGCGGTTACTTCTGCCCCTGCCACAAGTCGCGCTTCGACATGTCCGGCCGCGTCTTCAAGGACGTGCCGGCACCGATCAATCTGCTGGTGCCTCCGCACCACTACCAGGACGACAATACGCTCGTCATTGGCGTTGACCCGCAGGGGGCGGCTTGAGCATGGCCAACATCCTTTCCCGTACCGCCACCGGCGTGGCCGACTGGGTCAATGAGCGCGCCCCCGGCCTGATGCCGATGTACCGCAAGCATGTCAGCGAGTACTACGCGCCGAAGAACTTCAACATCTGGTACTACTTCGGTTCGCTGGCGCTGCTGATCCTGGTCAACCAGATCCTGACCGGCATCTTCCTGACCATGCATTACAAGACCAGCGCCGCCGAGGCCTTCACCTCGGTGGAACTGACGATCATGCGTGACGTCGACTGGGGCTGGCTGATCCGCTACATGCACTCCACCGGGGCCTCGCTGTTCTTCATCGTGGTCTACCTGCACATGTTCCGCGGCCTGCTGTACGGCAGCTACAAGAAGCCGCGCGAGCTGGTGTGGATCCTCGGCATGCTGATCTACCTGGTGCTGATGGCCGAAGCCTTCATGGGCTATGTGCTGCCCTGGGGCCAGATGTCGTTCTGGGGCGCGAAGGTGATCATCTCGCTGTTCGGAGCAATCCCGGTAATCGGCAACGGGCTGACCGAATGGATCATGGGCGATTACCTGCCCAGCGACGCCACGGTCAACCGCTTCTTCGCCCTGCACGTGATCGCGCTGCCGCTGGTGCTGCTGTTGCTGGTGGTGCTGCACATCGGTGCGCTGCACGAGGTGGGTTCGAACAATCCCGACGGCGTGGAGATCAAGAAGGGGCCCAAGGGCAACCGCTGGTCGCCCACCGCGCCGGCCGATGGCATTCCCTTCCACCCGTACTACACGCTCAAGGATGCAGTGGGGGCAGGGTTCCTGCTGGTCATCGCCGCGTTCATCATCTTCTTCGCGCCCGGCTTCGGCGGCCTGTTCCTGGAACACGACAACTTCACCGAGGCCAACCGGCTGGTGACGCCTGAGCACATCAAACCGGTGTGGTACTACACGCCGTACTACGCGATGTTGCGGGTGGTGCCGAACAAACTCGGCGGTGTGCTGGTGATGTTCTCGGCCATCGCGATCCTGTTCCTGGTGCCGTGGCTGGACAAGGCCAAGGTCAAGTCGGTGCGCTACCGTGGCTGGATCTCCAAGGTCATGCTGGGCGTGCTGGCGGTGTGCTTCGTCTGGCTGGGCGTGATCGGGTCGGGTCCGGGCACCGATGTGCACGAAACCTACATCGGCCGCGTCCTCACCTTCCTCTACTTCGCCTTCTTCATCACCATGCCGATATGGACCAAGCTGGACAGGACCAAACCGGTACCGGACCGGGTGACCCTGCATGACTAAGCATTGGATTGTGCGGCTGGCCTGCGCGGCCACGCTGATGCTGGCCAGCGCCGTGGCCGGTGCTGCCGAGGGCGGCAAGACCCTGCAGGCCGGCAATGACCTGGGCGACCGCGCGTCGCTGCAGCGCGGCGCGCAGTTGTACATGAACTACTGCTCCGGCTGCCACGCGCTGAAATACCTGCGTTATTCGCGCATGGCGACGGACCTGGGGCTGACCGAAGAAGAGGTGATGAACAACCTCAACTTCACCGGCGCGGCGATCGGCGAAACGGTGGGCGTGACCCTGCCCAAGGCCGAGGCCGAGAAGTGGTTCGGCAAGATGCCGCCGGACCTCACCCTGATCTCGCGGGTGCGGGGCAGCGACTGGATATACACCTACCTCAAGTCGTTCTATCTGGACCCGAGCCGCCCGCTGGGCTGGAACAATGCGCTGTTCCCCAACGCCTCCATGCCCAACCCGCTGTGGGAGATGCAGGGGCTGCAGCACGCGGTGCACGGCAAGCCGGAGGCACCCGGTGCCGAAGCGCCGGTGACCGGGCTGACAATTGCGCAGCCGGGCAACATGGACGCGGGTCAGTACGACCAGGCCGTGCGGGATATCACCAATTTTCTGGAATACGCAGGCGAACCGGCGGCACTCAAGCGCCAGCAGCTGGGCGTCTGGGTGATTCTGTTCCTGGCGTTCCTGACCTTCCTGCTGTATCTGCTCAAGAAGGAATACTGGAAGGACGTGCACTGAGCTTCACACGTCCATCAACCCTTTGACCTATTGGCTTTTGTGATGGGGGGTTGCACACTCGGGACCTGTGACGACTGTCGGCAATGGGCCGGCAGCGCCGATACGGCCGACGGATTCGGTCGTTGGAGAGCCTTTGATGGCGGCGAGCGTACGCATGCGGAATACCCTGACGCTGTTTTCCTCGAACGACGATGTCCTGTGCCACCGGGTACGCCTGGTGCTGGCCGCCAAAGGCGTAACTTACGATTTCGTGCCGGTGGACCCGCAGAATCCGCCGGAGGATCTGATCGACCTCAACCCGTACCACTCGGTGCCCACGCTGGTGGAGCGCGAGCTGGTGCTGTATGCGGCCTCGGTGGTCAGCGAGTATCTGGATGAGCGCTACCCGCACCCGCCGCTGATGCCGGTCGATCCGCTCTCCCGCGCCCGCATCCGTCTGGCCATGCTGCGGATCGAACACGACTGGGTACCGCAGGTGCAGGCGATCCAGCTCGGCAACAAGACCCAGGCCGAGGCCGGCCGCAAACGCCTGAAGGAACTGCTGACCAGTTCGGTGCCGCTGTTCAAGGCGAGTAAATTCTTCCTGAACCCGGAAATGAGCCTGGCCGATTGCGCCATGGCTCCGATCATCTGGCGGCTGCAGTCGCTGGACGTCGCGCTGCCCAAGGATGGCAAGGCCATCGAGGACTACGGCAACCGCATCTTCCGTCACCCCGGCTTCATCCGCAGCCTGACCGACCAGGAAAAGAAGCTGCGCGAGTTACCGGTGTGACCGCAGCACCGGTCCTGCGCGTACACTGGTAGCCGGTATTCACGCTGATAATCAGCCGGGCATGGCCCGGCGCACCCCATGACTGAAGATACATTCCGCATGACCAGCCACCGCCCGTACCTGCTGCGGGCGCTGGTGCAATGGATCAACGACAACCAGCTCACCCCGCATATCCTGGTCGACGCCGGCATGCCGGGCGTGCAGGTGCCGCCCAGCGCGATCAAGGACGGCCGGGTCGTACTGAACATCGCCGACCGTGCCGTGATGGGGCTGGAGATCGACAACACCTCGGTCAACTTCGCGGCGCGCTTCTCCGGCGTGAGCCATCCGGTGCAGGTGCCGATTTCGGCCGTGCTGGCCGTCTACGCCCGCGAAACCGGGCAGGGCATGGCACTGCCAGACGACATCCCGGGCCATGAGCCCAGCCTGGACGAAGACGAGACGCCGACCGATGACACGCCGACGCCGGACGACACCCCGCCCAAGCCGCCAGCAGGCGGACGCCCGCATCTGCGCGTGGTGAAATGAAAAACGCCGGGCTCTGCCCGGCGTTTTTTTATGCGTCCTCTGCGCCGCGTGTATCCGGTGACTGCCGGATCTCGCTGATCCGCGCCGCAGAAGGGCCCACGAACGCGACCAGCTGATCGCCACGCAGCACCATGCGTCCGGTGTGGCGATCAATCCCATCGTGCGAGTACTCAAAGCGGTAGGTGCGCTCCCAGCCCAGCCAGCCATTGTCCTTGCGGCATACGCGGATGCTGCTGGCGTGCACGGCCTGGTCCAGCCACTGCACATCGGCGGCGCGGCAGGCGTTGCGCCCCAGCTCAATCGCTCGTTCGGCGGCTGCCCGCGAGGAGTTCCAGAAGGCGTAGACAAACGCGCCGGCAATCATCAACAGGATCAAGCTGGGCATCTGGGACTCGGTAGAAGCGGGTCAGGAATGACCAACATGGCGACAACTGCCGCCCACTTCAAGCGATGTAGAGCCTCGCCCTGCGTGGCTGCACTTCGTTCTGGCACCGCGAAGCCACGTAGGACGTGGCTCTACGGCGACGTGCGCGGCGGCGGACTGGCAGGCGATTGCGGCGGCTGCGGCCGCGGCGGAACCACGCGCGGGAACGTCGGCTTCTGCGCCGGCGGGGTTGCCGGCACGCCAGGTTGGGCGGGTGCCGCTGGCGCCGGTGGCGGCGGGGTCGTCGGCGCGGGCACTGGCGTGTAGCTGGGGGTGACGCCCATGGGCGAGGACGCCACCAGCTTCAGCAGGGCGGCCCAGTCCTGGCGATTGAAGTTGCACTCGTCTTCGCGGCCGGGCGTACAGCCGATGTCATAGGGATCGTAGGGGCGGGGCGGCGGTAACTGGATGCGGCCGTTACGATCCAGCGGCAGCTTGCGCATCGCCACCGTGTTCATGACATTGCCGCCGATCAGGTACAGGGTGTGGTCGCCGCCCATGTTGGCCGCGACCACCACCTCGCAATGCGATTTCCAGTTCTCCACCTTGCCCCCGCTGAGCTGCTGCACCAGCCCCGCGTAGCTCAGCGTTTCGTCGCGGTCGCGCAGGTAGCACAGCAGGTCGCCGGGGGCGGGCTTTCCCTGCGCCGGGTCGGTCATCTGGTACGGTCCGCTGTTCTCGTACGCCGCGCGGATGTAATCGATGTGGCGCGGAGAGCGGGTGAAGCCCGGCACGCCTGCGCGGCTCATCACCCAGGAGATGAAGGCCGCCGACCACGGGTTGTCGATGATGAAGGCACGGCAGTCGCTGTCGGTGTAGCGCGTACCGAAGGGTTGCATGCAACTGGTCGCGCCGGGTTGGCTGCCCATCGGGCCCAGCGTGCCGCTGTCGCGCCAGTAGGCAACCACGCGCTGCCACGCCGGCATGCCATCGTCCGCAAGGTACAGGCGCTCGGCCTCGCTGACGCCGAGGTTGGCGGCCCGTCCTTCGCCATCGATGAAGGGGCGGTACCAAAGCCGGTGCTCATTGCATGCGGTGCGCACGATGCTTACCGCCAGCGGGCTCAGCCCGTAGCGCGGCGGGATGTCACAGACTTCGGCGGCCGCTGCGGTAAGCGGTGCAGCGGCGAATAGCAGGCAGGCGGGCAACAGCATCCGGCGCATGCGCGTTCTCCGGTGGGGGTAGGGAGAGCGTCGCAGACGAGCGCTGGGCAATTCGTGAAGGCCGCACGACCAACGGTCGTGCGCTACCTATATGGTAGGTGCCAACCGTTGGTCGGCACGGCATGTCAGCCCGGCGGATCGCCCAGCTTCAACGACAGATCAATCGCCTGCACGTGCTTGGTCAACCCGCCAATCGAAATGCAGTCCACGCCGTCCTCGGCAATCGCCCGCAATCCAGCCAGGTCCACGCTGCCAGACACTTCCAGCGGAATACGCCCGGCAGCGATCTTCACCGCCTCGCGTCGCATCTGCGCATCGAAATCGTCGATCAGTATCCGGTCGCACCCAACTGCCAGCGCTTCGCGCAGCTGGTCCAGGTCCTCGACCTCGACCACCAGCGGCAGCTGCGGCCATTGCGCCCGCGCGGCGTGCACCGCGCCGGTCAGCGAGCCGGCGGCGCGGATGTGGTTTTCCTTCAGCATCACCGTGTCGAACAGGCCCAGCCGATGGTTGTCGCCGCCGCCGCAGCGCACTGCGTACTTCTGCGCCACGCGCAGGCCGGGCAGGGTCTTGCGGGTATCCAGGATGCGCGTACCGGTGCCGGCCACGGCCGCCACATGGCGGGCCGTAGTGGTGGCGGTGCCAGACAGCGTCTGCAGGAAGTTGAGCGAGGTGCGCTCGGCGCTGACCAAGCTGCGGTTGCGCCCCTGCAGCGTGGCCAGCACGGTGCCGGCCTTGACCGCGTCACCTTCGGCCACGCGCCAGTCGATCCGCACTTCCGGGTCGAGCGCCCGGTGGGTGGCGTCGAACCACGGACGACCGGCAATCACCGCATCCTGCTTGCAGAGCAGGTAGGCGCGGTCAGGGCGGTCCGGCAGCAGGGCGGCGGTGACGTCGCCGCTGCCGATGTCCTCGGCCAGGGCGCGGGCGACGTCCGCCTCGACCTGTGCGGCCGCAGGCGGCAGCAGGGCAGGGCTCATTGCGCGGGGAAGTCGGCGATCTGGGCGGTGGCGATGGCTTCTTCGGCCAGCAGCACCGGAATGCCGTCGTCGACCCGGAACACCTGCTTGCCGTCGCGGGTCAGCAGGGCTTCGCGCAGCGGCTGGGTCTGGGCGCTGCCGTCGGCCTTGGTCACGGTGCCCGCGCCGATGGCCTGGTTCAAGGCGTCCAGGCCCTTGCCAGTGAGCAGGGACAGGGGCTGGCGGTGGTCCGGCGACACCAGCAGGTCAAGCAGCTTGCGATCCATGGGTTCTTCGTCTTGCGTGGAAGACGGCTAGAATACGTCTTTAAGGCAGGTGACGGCCAATGACCCTCAACCAATCCGCGCCGCTCGTCGGCATCATCATGGGCTCCCGTTCCGACTGGGAAACCATGCAGCACGCTGCACAGAAGCTCGATGCACTGGGCGTTCCGTATGAAGTGAAGGTGGTTTCGGCGCATCGCACCCCCGATGTGCTGTTCACCTACGCCGAACAGGCCGGCAGCCGTGGCCTGCGCGCCATCATCGCCGGGGCCGGCGGGGCGGCGCACCTGCCGGGCATGGTCGCGGCCAAGACCGCCGTGCCGGTGCTGGGCGTGCCGGTGCAGTCCAAGGCCCTCAACGGCATGGACTCGCTGCTGTCGATCGTGCAGATGCCGGCCGGCATTCCGGTGGCCACCTTCGCCATCGGCAACGCGGGTGCCTCCAACGCCGCGCTGTTCGCCGCGGCGCTGCTGGCCCCGGAGCAGCCGGCCATCGGCCAGGCGCTGGAAGCCTTCCGCTCCCGCCAGACCGAAGACGTCATGGCCCACGACGACCCGCGCCAATGACCCGTACCGTAGGCATTCTGGGCGGCGGCCAGCTCGCCCGCATGATGGTGCTGGCCGGCGCGCCGCAGGGCCTGCGCTTTGAATTGTTCGATCCCGCGGCCGACGCCTGTGCCGGCCAGCTGGCTCCGCTGCAGGTAGCCGCGTTCGACGACGAAGCCGCGCTGGCGGCGTTCGCCGCCAAGGTCGACGTGGTCACCTTCGATTTCGAGAACGTGCCGGCGCACAGCGCCCGTTTCCTGGCCGAACGCGTGCCGGTGTACCCGAATCCGGATGCACTGGCCGTGGCCCAGGACCGCCTGAGCGAAAAGACCCTGTTCCGCGAGCTGGGCATTCCGCTGCCGCCGTTCGCCGACATCCGCAGCCGCGACGAACTCGCCGCACGTGTGGGTGAGTTCGGTCTGCCGTGCATCCTCAAGACGCGCCGCTTGGGCTACGACGGCAAGGGTCAGTTCCGTCTTCGCAGCGAAGCCGACATCGACGCGGCCTGGAGTGCACTCGGTACCCAGGTCGAGCGCACCGGCCTGATCCTGGAAGGCTTCGTGGCGTTTGATCGCGAGGTCAGCGTGGTGGCCGTGCGCGGCCGCGACGGCGAGTTCCGCGCCTGGCCGGTCACCGGCAACTGGCATGTCGTCGGCGTGCTGTCGGTCAGCCTGGCTCCGGCCGTGCTGAGCCCGGAGCAGCAGGCCGCCGCCATCGGCTACGCCCGCACCCTGGCCGAGCGTCTGGATTACGTGGGCGTGTTCGCGCTGGAGCTGTTCTGCCGCGGCAACGAACTGCTGGCCAATGAAATGGCCCCGCGCGTGCACAACTCCGGGCACTGGACCATCGAGGGCAGCGAAACCTCCCAGTTCGAGAACCATCTGCGCGCCGTGCTCGGCCTGCCGCTGGGCGACACCCGCATGCTCGGCCATGCCTGCATGCTCAACTGGATCGGTGCGATGCCTGACGCGAACGCCGTGCTGGCCCAGCCGGGCGGGCATTGGCACGACTACGGCAAGCAGCCGCGCGACGGCCGCAAGGTCGGTCATGCGACGCTGCGCGGGGATGATGCCGCGCAGCTGGCAGCTGATCTCGAAGCCGTCGGAACGCAGCTGGAGCGTGCCGAACAAGTGGCTCCGGCGATCAAAACCCTGCTGGGGTAACGGTAGCGCCGGCCGTTGGCCGGCCCAGGCGATGCGTGAGCCGGCCAACGG
>NZ_JASCOZ010000144.1 GCF_029960115.1 Stenotrophomonas sp. PS02289 | reverse complement strand
GCCACGCCCTGCGTGGCTTCGACCCACCCGGCACCGCGCAGCCACGCAGGGCGTGGCTCTACGTCCGCTTCGGCAGGCGCTGCACCCGCGTCCCACTGGCACGGTCGTGCCAGCTCAGCCGCTGCCGATCCACCAGCGCCCACCACAACCCCAGCCCGCCCAGCAGCACCGACAGCGTGCCCACCGCGTAACGGACCCACAGCTGGCCCCGGCGCGGAACACCGCCCTCCATCGCCACCACCTGCAACCGCCACGGTCGCATGCCCAGGGTCTGCCCGCCGCGCTGCCAGCTGAGCGTGGCATACAGCCCGGTTACGCCCCAGCAGCAGGCCCACAGCACCCATTGCAGTGCACTGAAGGGCGCGATGTTCTCGCGCGTGGCGTGGCCGACGGCATAGCCGGCGGTGAACAGCGCACCGACCAGCATCCACAGCGCCAGTGCCGGGAAGAAGTCATACACCAAGGCCAGCAGCCGCCACAGCAGCAACGAAGCGGGGCGGTCCGGGGCAACGGCAGCGGGTGACGTGATCATGCCGCGAGCATACCTGCGCGGGCCCTCGTATGCTGTGCCCATGTCAGAGACTTCCACCCCGGCGTTGCGCCGCCAGCTGGTGCAGCAGTTGCCGCCGCTGCGCGATGACGACAACGCGCTGATCCAGCGCTTTCTCGATGCGGTCTGGGCCGAACAAGGCCTCGCGCGGGCGAGCCTGGACAGCTACCGACGCGACCTGGAGGGGCTGGCGCGCTGGCGCGACGGAGCCGGGCAGGGCTTGGCCGGGATCGATCGCAAGGGCCTGTTCGACTACCTGGAGTGGCGCGCCCGGCACGGCTGGTCGCCGCGCAGCAATGCGCGGCTGTTGTCAGCGCTGCGCGCCTTTTTCGCCGACGCGGTGCGCCGAGGGCAGCGCACCGAGGATCCCAGCGCGCTGATCGACCCACCGCACCTTCCGCGGCTGCTGCCCAAGGCGCTGGCCGAAAGCCAGATCGATGCGCTGCTGGCCGCCCCGGATGTGGCGCAGCCGCTGGGCCTGCGTGATCGCGCGATGCTCGAGCTCATGTATGCCGCCGGCCTGCGCGTGAGCGAACTGGTGGACCTGCCGGCCAATGCCGTCAACCTGCGCCAGGGCGTGCTGCGGGTCACCGGCAAGGGCAGCAAGGAACGGCTGGTGCCCCTGGGCGAGGAAAGCCAGCACTGGCTGGAGCGCTACCTGGCCGAAGCGCGCCCGCAGCTGGCCGGCAAGCGGAGCGTGCCGGCCGCCCGCGACGGCAGCGTGCCGTTGTTCCTGGAGCTGTCGCTGCAGCCGCCCAGCCGTCAGCAGTTCTGGGCGCTGGTGAAGAAGTATGCGGCGCTGGCCGGCATCGATCCGGCCAGGATCAGCCCGCACGGCCTGCGCCACAGCTTCGCGACCCACCTGCTCAACCGTGGCGCTGACCTGCGCGCGCTGCAGATGCTGCTGGGCCACAGTTCGCTCAGCACCACCCAGATCTACACCTTGGTGGCGCGTGAGCATCTGCAGAAATTACACGCGCGGCATCATCCGCGGGGTTAGCGAATGCGGTTGGAGAGGGGCGACAGGGCCCGCATCCGTTGCATGTCGAAGCCCCACTGCTCCCACTTGGTTGCGACTTCGTCCAGTACCTGTTCGCGGCGCATCACGAAGTTCATATCCGGTCCCGACAGCGGGGCGAAGAAAGACACGACGCCCACGGCGTGCTTAAGCGCGTCGTCGTCAGCCAGCTTTCCTCCCATGAAGGCGGCACCGAGATTCAACAACGCACGTTCGTGGCGTTGGGGGCTCGATAAAAGGTCCTTCAGCTGCCCTTTCGCCCGGTCCGTTCGGCAACGGTCTTGAATGTTACGCAATATGTCGTTGGTGGCGTTGCTCAACTGTGTGCATTCAGGTCCGGATCCCGGCTTCACCGTGATAAGACACCTGGCCAACTGTTCAGTACGCCGCACCAGTTGATCACTGGACAGACGGCTTTCATTGACCCATTTCGCCAGCGTGTTCGACTGGTTGCTGATCGTCATGAGGGCCTGCTTACCGGCCAGGCGGCTGATGAGCGACGTGCTGCCGGAGGGGGTGGCCAGTTGTACCTGTGCCTTCAGGCTTCGCCCGACGAAGGCTTTGACGGTGTGGGTGACGGTGGAAAGTACGTTCATGGGAAGAGGGGGGGGGCGGGGCAGAGGAGTCTTAACGAATCTGAGCGCCGCGACCTCCGGAAATCCGTCGCGCTCCGATCACGTTGACAGAACGCCCGGGCGCGGCTGTGCGAGAATCCGCAGATTCGTCCCCCGTTGGAATGCCCGATGCTTCGAGTGATTGCCGTTGCCCTGCTGGGTGCCCTCAGCCTGACCGCCTGCGCCCAGCCCACGGCCCCCGCCGCCCGTTCTTCCTCCACGCCTGCCGCCGCCGCCCCCGCCGCCGGTGCGGTGTCCCCGGCCGAGGCCGAAAAGACCGTGCGCGCCGCGCTGCAGTCACTGAACCCGAAGTTCCAGGTGGATTTCATCGGCGCGGCCCCGTTCCCGGGCTTCCGCGAGGTGCTGGTCGGCGGGCAGGTGTTGTACGTGTCTGACGACGGTCGCTACCTGGTGCAGGACCAGCCCTATGACATCCAGGCCCGCCGCCCGGCCAGCAGCACCGCGCTGCTGGGCTACCGCAAGCAGAAGCTGGACGGCATCGCCAAGGGCGACCGCATCATCTTCGCCGCGGCCAATCCCAAGCACACCATTACGGTGTTCACCGACATCGAATGCGGTTACTGCCGCAAGCTGCACCAGGACGTGCCTGAGCTGAACCGCATGGGCATTACAGTTGAGTATGTCGCCTTCCCGCGCATGGGGCTGGGCAGCCAGGACTACACGGACATGATCTCGGTCTGGTGCGCGGTGGACCGCCGCAAGGCGCTGACATCGGCCAAGGAAGGTGCGGCGGTCACGCCGAAGAACTGCACCAACCCGGTGGCCATGCAGTACACCCTGGGTCAGCAGATCGGTGTGAGCGGCACGCCGGCGATCTTCGCCGCCGACGGCACGCAGTTGGGGGGGTATATCGCCCCGGCGCAGATGAAGGCCGCGCTGGAAAAGCTGGCACCCTGATCACATCAAGAGAGGCCGGGCAATGCCCGGCCTCCAGAGATGTGGGTTAAACGAGATCGTTGGCCCACATTCGCGCGCTTTCCAGCTGAAAGTTGGGCTTAGCGCACGGGTTACGGTCTCGCCGTTTGCTGCATCATCTGCAGGCGAAGCTTTTCCACCAGAGCGCCTACTGCCTTGTCCGGAAGCGAGTCTCTGTCGCGGTACATGTTTGCAATCTGCAGTCGCGCCACATGTTTGTTGCCAGCGGCACGGGTAGGTCGAATACCGGGGAGGCTCTGCACATCTCTGACGATCTGCTTCAACTTCTCCTGGAGTACGTCGTCAGCGTCACCCGGCACCGCGGCAAGCTTCGATAGTGCGTTGATTTTTTCTTCCAGCGCAAGGTTCTTTCCGTTGAAAATAGCGTTTCTGAATGCCTCTGTTTCCTTTCTGTGCCAGTAAATCGCGTCGTTGAGCACTTGCTTCGCATGCTCTGGCACGGGTTGCGACTGGTCTTTGAACTCCTTGTGAAACGCCTCGCGTATCGCGCTGATGGCCGAGCTAAACGGGACGCCGTCATTTAGCTCGAGGACTTCAGCTTCATTCTTTATGCGAACGGTGTGGGCACGGTGGTCCAGATTGTCCACCTCAGCACGCTGTTTAATGAAGTTCACCCACTCGTTGACCCATTCCTCTGTCGGCTTAGTGATGGATGTCGGGGCATCAAGGGAGACAGGGGCTGCAGCGTCACCGTCCTCGTTGCTAATGAAATCAGCCGCGAAGGACAATTTCGAAGAGATGATGGACCCTTCCGAAGAGGTGATGGACCCTGCCTGCTGCATCATCTGCAGGCGAAGATCCTCCACCAGAGCGCCTGCTGCCTTCTCCTGAGGCGAGTTTCCGTTGCGGAGCATGTTTGCAATCTGCAGTAGCGCCACACCCTCGTTTCCGGCGGCACGGGTAGGTCGAATGCCGGGGAGGCTCTGCACATCTCTGACGATCTGCTTCAACTCCTTCCGAACTGCGGCGTCAGCGCTACCCCTTACCGCGGCAACCTTCGGGAGCGCGTTGATTTTGTCTACCAGCGCAGAGTTCTTGGCGTTGAAAATAGAGCTTCTGAACTCCTCTGCTTCCTTTCTGTGCCAGTAAGTCGCGTCGTTGAGTACTTGCTCCGCATGCTCTGACACGGATTGCCACTGGTCTTTGAACGCCTCGCGAATCGCGCTGATGGCCATGCTAAAGGAGACGCCGCTATATAGCTCGAGGTCTTCAGCCTCATTCTTTATGCGAACGGCGTGGACATGGTGGTTCAGATCGCCCACTTCGGGGCGCTGTTTAATGAAGCTCACCCACTCACGAACCCATTCCTCTGTCGGAGCACCAGGGGAGGTAATGGCTGCAGCGTCACCGTCTTGGTTGCGAATGAAAACAGGGGCGATGGACCTCTCGGAAGAGGTGATGGACCCTCGCGAAGTGGGAGCGGGCCATTCCGAAGAGGTGATGGATCCTTGCGAAGAGGTGGACCCTCGCGAACTGCTGTTGGTCGGGCCTTGGAGAGATTCTTCATCACTGGAATAGCCGTCTTGCCAGTCCGGAATCAGGGTGTGCATCAGCTGCAACTTCATCTCTCGCGCGAGTGGGAGAGGGACGAGGATGCCTGCAATAAGGACGTTGGGTGGCACGTCTCGGTGATTCGACGGCGGCGCCTTTTCTGCGATCGTGATGACAGCCTCAGCGAGCATATCCGTAGACGGGTATTTGCCTGCCGAGATGGCGTCGCCCATATCTTCCATAGCGCGTGTGTGCACTGCGTCCTTGCTCAATAGCTGCCCGATCGCGATCCGGGTGTTGGCAGGGCAGTTATTCAAGAATGTGAGCAGTTTGCGGTTGACTTCAAGGGTGAGAAGAGGCCCACACAGTGGCTGACCAGGGTGCCTCACGCTCCATTCGTCGCGCGTGGCTTTGTAGGCCTTGGTAACAAGTTGATCGGTGATCGGGGGCGTTGAGGACTGCGAAGCGCTGAGCTGGAACTGCTCTTTCACGTTGGTCCAGCGGTTCTGGATCTTTTCCAGCACCATGTTTTGAAAGAAGCGTGGGGCGAATTTGCTGCCTGCAAGATCGATTGCCGCACGGCCGGCCTCTTTTTTGGCCTGGCTCGCGAGGTCTGTAGCCTTGTGTAAGTGCTTGACTGCAAACGTAATCGGAGTAATTTTCACTGCAATGTTGGTTGGTGGGGTGGGGCGGGCAACTGTACGTTCCTGATGGGTTCGCGCTTTCAGAAAATATTCAAATCCATGCTGCTCGCCCGCCGGCAGTCTGACCTGGAGCCGGCGGAGACGCGCCGAAGGTGCAAACGCATGCAGCGCGTCCCCTGGGTCATTGCAGGTGGTCAGTCCATGGGCGGATCAAATGTCTGGATCGGGCATTTTTTCCATCAACTGGCGCAATAGATCTGTCGTGTTGACCTTTCTGCCGGCATCAGTAGGCGCAACTCTGATTTTGTTGATTTGAGGAGCGCTGGAGTTAACAGGCTTGAGATCCTCAAGTTTGAAGTTTTGAACTTCATCGAGGAGGTCATCCATTGCAGTGGTGGGGCGCGGGGGTTGGTTGGGATGAGTACGTGTTTTCAGCGCTTCGCGCCCGTGCTTGATCATCTCCGCGAAAGTCGGAGAGCGAGGGGGGACGGGCATTTGCTTCTCAGCATCGGGCATTCCGTCATAAGCTTGAAGCGCTCGCCTATCAAGTCGCGCAAATTCCTCCCGGACGTCCTTAACAATGTCTCGCAGCTGACCTTCGTCGGGGCCGGGAGTACCGGGGGCGCTCGCGTACCCGGTATCGGAGTCGCTCCGCGATTGCAGGAAAGCGCGGGTCATTGTCTCGTCTGACGCGCGATTTCGCGGCAAAAATGGAAGGGCAGCTTTCAAGCGCTTTTCAAGGTCTGCAAAGTACGCGGGGGAGTGGAGGGGAGGCCCCTCATCTTCGCTGCTCAAGTCATCATCACTGTCGCAATCATCGAAGTCACTGCCCCAGCCGCTTTCATCGTCGCTTTCAGTGGCCGAACACGCCTTGCTACGCGAGTCAGCAGGAATCGTGTCATTGTCGACGCCGCCCTGGCCAGTACCGTCAACAATGGAGACGTGCGTCATGCCCTGCGATTCCAGGGGATCAATGTCGTTGCTGGGAGATGCGTGCTGGGCCGACGACGTGTGCGTCAGCAGCGTCAGCAGCGCGAGCGGGTGGCGTTCTCTGCGGAGAGGCGGTGGGTACCCTTGCTCTTGAGACATCGGCTGTGTCGCGAACACTTGGTGCTTCGCCCGATCCCGGTGTTCGACGCGTGACTGAACAACGCTGGGTGAGCGAGGGGGGGATCCGGTGACGGAGTGTTTGATGAAGCGCGGGAAGATTTCAGGACGGGTGGTGGCTGGCTGCGACCGCGATGTCGCACGACCAAGCGGCGACGTCGCCTTATTGCGTACGAGGAGAAGGGGCTGCAGACGGTCGCGCAAACCGGTGTTCAGCTTTTTGTCGCTTCGGGTCGGGTCTACTTTACCGAAGGTGCCGTTGTTGATCTCCCTAATGCGCTGAGCAACCATCCCGGTTGGGAACCGGGGTGCACGGTGCGCTAATGCATGTGAAGCGGAAGCTGGATGCCGGGCCGCGACCGAGGATGCAACTAGGGCAGGGAAGTTGATGAGCATGGCGTAGGGATCTCCCTAGTAAACGCTGACTTCAATCCGTCAGCATGATGGTTGGGGCGGCGGCCCGCTTTCAGTTTGCGATCGTGGCTGGGGATCTGCCGATCTGGTTGTTCAGGTTCGTGATTACTTCGCCCAGCTCCTCGGGGGAACCGGCGGGGGTTCACGCTCAACGCCCGCCATTTTTCTGTCTTCCCAATCGAAGCGTGCGTCGAAGTAATCCTGCTCTTCCTTGGTCCAGGACACATCATCAAAATCTGAGCCCCAGCCCTCGTCGTCGCTATCGGCGTGGGCCGCCTGATGCGCGGTGGCCGTCCGGTGCGTGGTGTTGTAGACGCTCTCCAGTGTTGCGTTGAGCTGGGGCCGCGGAATGAGCAGCTGACCTGGAGGCGTAGCCTTTACGGGTGCAGTGCTCGTTGGGGCTTGAAAGCCGTGCGAAGTTTGGGTGGATTTCATATCACTGATCCGGATGAGCGAAGTCGACTTTGCTGTAGAAGTGGGACTAACGGAGCTCCTGCGCGGGAGCCCCGCCCGGGACGAGGCGATCAGCCGCTCGCAACCTTCCTGGACCTGGTAGCTAGCACGCCATTCAGTTCGGCCATCAGATTCCTCTTGAGGGTGTCAGCGTCAGACTCCTCGGATCCGGGTGGGGTCGGCACAGCCTGTTTCCTTGGGTCGTTCCGCATGGCAGCATTGAGCTTGGCCTGCCGCTCCTTACGCAGTTTTTCAGCTTGACGCTTTACCTCTGCCGTGACCTCAATCGGCGCAGCAGGTTCCCTCGTTCCCATCCTTTCCGTCAGAGCGAGCTGGAATGGATCCAAGGGGCGACCTTGAAGGGGCAGTGCAGCGCTTTCGTGAACGCTGCTGTTGGCCTCCACTTCACTGGCCTTCCCCATCGACTCCAAGGGCGCTCGGCTGAGCACCAGTGGGTGCTCCGCCATCTCTGCAAACAGCGCCTTTCCGTGATGCGTGGTGGGTGGATAGGAGTTGCTACGGCCCAGCGGGTTGCTGGCACCTGCCTGTGCTGACGGCGGGAGGGGCGGTGTGACCGTCTGCCCAGGTGCTGACGTTGAACGCGCCAGCGTTTGCTGCGGTATCGACGCAATGGTCTTCACGGGTGCCGGCACGGGCTCAGACGGTGGCATTGGAGCCTGTCGCTTTGTTTTCAGCGGCGCGGCGACTGGCTGCTCGAAGGCCGCAATGCGCGCGCTGACGTGGCCGGGCATCCACGCGCCGTGCAGCCAGCTGGTTGGCTGTCGCACCTCGAGCAGTTGCACTTTGATCGGCGTGGGGCAGGTCGCCACGTGTGGTAGCTGAGTCGCTGTTCGCGTGGTGTTACGGCTGGCCACGCGACTGGGGTCGACATTCTTCAGTTCGACCAGCGAGATGTATGAGGACGTTTTGCTCGAAGGTGCCGTATTGGTACGGAAGCCCCGCACAATCGGTGCCTGCGCCCTCTTGGCCCATTTGATCGGAGTGGTCGAGAACAGCCGGAACAGGGTGACGGTGTTCTTGGCCAGGGAGGGAATCGTGGTCAACGTGAAGCACTCCAGTGTGACGGGAAGTCCACACTGTGCGCGGAGATCAACGCCCCGGCTTTGCAACTATGTGCAAGTTTTCACACCTCGAAGCATCATCAGCGATGGTGTACCTGCTCTGATCGCAGAACCCCGCCACCGCAACACCCGGGACCGCAATCGGCCCCGGGTGCGCCTTGCTTACTTCAGGCCATTGCTGACGGTATTGACCAGCGTGCCCTGTGCATCGTCACCGCTGAACTCCCAGAAGAACGCGCCGCCAAAGCCCTGCGCCTTCACGTAGCCCATCTTCTCGGTGATCAGTGCCGGAGTGTCGAAGCTCCAGAAGGTGGTGCCGTTGTAGCTCCATGTGGCCCGTGCGTTGGCATCGGTGAACACCGGGTGGTTGAGGTTCTTCAGCACCTTCCAGTCTTCAATGCCGGCCTCGTAGGTGCCCGGGGCGGCGCTGCCGCTCTGGTACAGGCCGTTGTTGACGTTGGGCACATTGGTCCAGCCGCGCCCGTAGAAGCCGATGCCGAGGTTGAGCTTGCTGGCCGGCACGCCACGGGCCAGGAAGGCTTCCATCGCATCGTTGCTGTTGTACAGCTTCACGTCACCGGTGGACGGATCATTCGGCGAATCAAACAGCGCCGAGTGATGGCCGGTGATCGGGTCGAAGGCCCCGTGGAAGTCGTACGTCATCACATTGATGTAATCGAGGTACTGGTGGTACGTGGCCGGGTCGGTGACGCGGATCTTGTCGATGCCGGCACCCACCGCCACGGTCAGCAGCAGCCCCGGGCGTACCGCGTCGAGCTGGCGGCGGAACTCGGCCAGGAGGGCGGTGAAGTTGGCATTGTCTTCCGGGTTGCCGCAGGCCAGACCGCAGGCCACCGGGTATTCCCAGTCGATGTCGATGCCGTCAAACACGCCGGCGGCTGCGCCCACGCCACCGGCCCCGTCGGTCACCGGCAGGTTGCCCTTGATGTAGGCGTCGATGCACGAGGCCACGAAGGCCTGGCGGTTGGCCGGCTGCGCCGCGCTGGAGAAGCCACGTGACCAGGTCCAGCCGCCCAGCGAGATCAGCACCTTCAGGTTGGGATTCTTCGCCTTCAGCTGCTTGAGCTGGTTCCAGTTGCCACGCAGCGGCTGGTCCCAGGTATCGGCTGCTCCGCTGACGCTTTCACCGGCCTGGAAGGCCTTGGTGTAGTCAGCGAACGCATCACCACCGGCACCGGTGCTTTCATTGCTCGGCACGGTGACGCCGACTTCGCAGCGGTTGTTGCGCACGTTGCCGAACGCGTAGTTGATGTGGGTCATCTTGGCAGCCGAACCGCTGGTGTCGATGTTCTTGACCCGGTAGTTGCGCCCGTAGATGCCCCACTGGGTGAAGTAGCCGATCACTCGCTTGTTGCCGCCGTTGCCGCCACCGGCCGAGGTGGTGACGCTGATCGACGCGCTCTGCGCCGAGGCGTTGCCGGCGTTGTCGCGGGCGCGCACGGTGTAGGTATACGCGGTGCTGGCGGCGAGACCGCCGTCGGTGTAGCTGGTGCTGGTGGGCGAGCCGACCAGGCCGCCGTTGCGGTACACGTCATAGCCGGCCACGCCGCTGCCGCCGGTGTTGTCGGTGGCCGCGTTCCAGGCCAGGCTGACCGTGCTGGCGGTCTTGGACGGCGAGTTCAGGCCGCCGGGCACGCTGGGCGCGGTGGTGTCGTTGCTGGCGGCGTTGACGGTCACCGTCACGGTGGCCGAGGAGGTCACCGCATTGTTGTTGTCGGTGGCCACGGCCTTGAAGGTGTGGCTGCCGGCGCTGGCATTGGTCCAGGTCACGCTGTAGGGCGCGCTGGTGTCGACCCCGAGCGAAGTGCCGCCGCGGAAGAACTCGACCTTGCTGACCGAGCCGTCGCTGTCGCTGGCATTGGCGCTGACCGTGATGGTGCTGCCGGCGCTGAAGCTGGCCCCGTTGGACGGCGAGGTCAGGCTGACGCTGGGCGGCTGGTTGGTGCCGGACCCGTCACAGGCCCCCAGGTTGGTGTAGTAGGGCGCACCGGCCGGGTGGTCCGGCGGGGCATTCCAGATGTCGATGTTGGCCCGGTACAGCACGCCGCCCTTCTGCAGGGTGGTGCCGGCCAGGTAGATCACCGAGGCGTTCCATTCCGGGGCCCCGGTACAGTTGGCTGCTTGCGCCAAGGCGGGGGTCAGGGTGGCCGAGGCCAGGGCGAGGGCCAGCAGCCAGCGTCGATGGCGGGCGGCGGGGCGTGAGGATATCGATGTCACCGTACTGCGCAGAATCGGGTCCGTCATGGTCATTCTCCGATCAGGTCAGGGGCGCGGGGCGGCGGGCTGCCGCCCCGCGTTGCAGCAGGTCCGGGGCCGGTGAGAGAGCCGGCAACAGCTGGAGGGGGCGGACGGTGGCCCGCCAGGCATGCACACCGGGCGGGTCGTGGCAACGTTGTCATGGAATGCGTTGGCAATCCGTGAGCCAGCGCAAACTTCGGTTGACTGGTCGTCGGCGACGGACCTCACGGGCCAGAGCCCCGTGAGGTTAGAATAGTGGGCCCCGTTCCCAACCACGGTTCCCCGGACATGATGGTCCTCGAGGGCGCATCCGCCCTTTCGCCGTTCCGCCGCGAACGTCTTGAATCCCGCCTGCAGTCCCTGGTCGCCGATCTGCGCATCACCGGTGCCTGGCATGTCTACTTCATCCAGACCGAGGGCGATGCGGCCCCGGACCCGGTGATCCTGAGCCGGATCCTGGAAGCGCAGCCGGAGCTGGCGGCGCTGGAAGCGGGCGCGGTCTCGCACTTCGTGGTGCCCCGCCTGGGCACGCTGTCGCCCTGGTCGAGCAAGGCCACCGAACTGGTCCGCGGGGCCGGGCAGCCGATCCGCCGGGTGGAACGTGGCCTGCGCATCGACCTGGCCGGCGGGCCCGGCGCCCCCGCCCCCCGCGCGGCGGGGATCCGCGGGCTGGCCGCCC
>NZ_JASCOZ010000143.1 GCF_029960115.1 Stenotrophomonas sp. PS02289 | reverse complement strand
GCCCTGCGTGGCTTCGACCCACCTGGTACCGCGCAGCCACGCAGGGCGTGGCTCTACAGCTTACTTGCCCTTGACGTGCTTCATCAGGCGGCGCTTGCGCGCGATCTGACGTTCGGTCAGCACGTTCTTCTTGCCTTCGTACGGGTTGGTGCCCTCGCGGAAGATGAACTGCACCGGGGTGCCGATCAGCTTGAAACGCTTGCGGAAGAAGTTTTCCAGGTAGCGCTTGTACGACTCGGGCAGGTCCTTCAGGCGGGTGCCGTGCACGATGAAGGTCGGGGGATTGGAACCACCCGGGTGCACGTAACGCAGCTTGGAGACGTGGCCGCGAATGGCCGGCGGCGGGTTCGACTCGTACGCCATTTCCAGCGCCTTGTTGACCTCGCTGGTGCTGAACTCATGCGTGGCCGAGGCATGGGCCTGGTGGATGGCACGGAACAGCTCGCGCAGGCCCGAACCATGCTTGGCCGAGATGCGCACGTTCTCCGCCCACGGCACGAAGCCGAGCTTGCGCGACACCAGGGTTTCGGCCTGCTCGCGCTGGTACTCGGTCAGGCCGTCCCACTTGTTGATCGCCACCACCAGGGCGCGGCCGGCGTCGAGCACCGCACCCAGCACGCTGGCGTCCTGGTCGGTCACACCCTCGCTGGCGTCCAGCATCAGCACTGCGACCTGGCACTGCTCGATGGCCTGCAGGGTCTTGACCACGCTGAACTTCTCGACCACCTCGTCAACGCGCGACTTGCGGCGAAGACCGGCGGTATCGATCAGGCGGTACTGGCGACCGTCGCGCTCCAGGTCCACGGCGATGGAGTCACGCGTGGTCCCCGGCACTTCCGAGGCGATCATGCGTTCTTCGCCGAGGATGCGATTGACCAGCGTCGACTTGCCCACGTTCGGGCGGCCGACAAAGGCAATGCGGATGCGCGCCGGATCATTGTCCAGCTCTTCGCCACTGCCCTCTTCCGGCAGGCGCTGCACGACCTCATCGAGCAGATCGTCCAGACCCTGTCGGTGCGCGGCAGAGACGGTCAGCATTTCGCTGAAACCGTAGCGTGCGAATTCCGAACGGACCGCGTCTTCGTCGGTGCCGTCGATCTTGTTGATCAGCAGCAGCGTCGGGCGCGACAGCTTGCGCAGCCAGGCGAGGATTTCGTCATCCAGTGCCGAGGTGCCGTCACGGGCGTCGACCACGAACAGGATCAGGTCGGCCTCGGCGGCGGCGGCGCGGGCCTGGCGTGCGGTAGCACCGGCCAGACCCTCTTCCTGCTCGGCGATACCGCCGGTGTCGACGACGAGGAAATGATTGTCCTCGTCCAGGCGACACACACCATAGTTGCGGTCCCGGGTGACGCCTGGCTGGTCATGGACCAGGGCGTCACGGGTACGGGTCAGCGCATTGAAAATGGTGGACTTGCCGACATTCGGCCGTCCAACCAGGGCGACCAAAGGCAGCATCGCGGTAACTCCTTAGTTTGCCAACCGGAAGGCGGTCAGCTTTCCATCAACGTTCTGCACAAGCAGAATCCCATCAGCGACCACCAGCGCGCCCCGCAGGGCATCCCCGCCGGTCTTGGCGCGGGCGGCCATCTGGCCATCCTCGGTGCGCAGCCAGTGCACATAACCCTTATAGTCACCGACCACAACGTAATCGCCCTGGATGACCGGACCGGTCAGGGTGCGCCGGGCCAGCCCGGTCTGCGACCACATCGCGGTGCCGCTCATCTTGTCCAGGCCGAACACGCCGCCCTTGCTGTCCGTGACGAACACGTTGCCCGAGGTCAGGGCGACGCCACCGGCACCGCCATGGTCGCGCGCCCACAGCGGACGACCGGTCGGACCTTCAATGGCCATGGTCTGGTTCTTGAAGCTGCTCACATACAGCGTGTTGCCTTCCAGCACCGGGGCACCGTCCACGTCGGACATGCGCTCCAGTTCGGTACGGCCCTCGCCATTGGCGATCATCTGGTCCCACACGGTGCGGCCGTCCTGCATGGCCAGCGCCGCGACGCTGCCGTCATCGTTGCCGATGAACAGCACGCCCGGACCGGCCACCACCGGCGCGTTGCCGCGCACGGTCAGGGCGGGCAGCTCACGCGGGTTGAACCACTTCTGGGTGCCGTTGGAGGCCTCGAAGCCGGTCACGCGGCCGTCGTTGCTGCGCACGAAGACCAGGCCCTGGGAGATGGCCGGGGCCGAGATCACTTCGCCCGGCACCTTGGCACGCCACTTTTCAGTGCCGTCGTTGGCGTCCAGCGCGATGACCTGGCCGTCGAGCGTGCCGATCACCACCAGGCCCTCGCCCACGCCGGGGCCGCCGGACAGACGCAGCTTGGGCTGCTTCTTGACCTTGGCCGGTTCGTAGGTCCACACGGTCTTGCCGGTCTGCAGGTCCAGCGCCTGCACGCCACCGGTGATCGCCGCGGCGAACACGCGGCCGTCAGCCACCACCGGGCCCTGGCGCACGCCAATGCGCTTTTCGCCCTTGCCCAGGCCGGTGCTCCAGATCTTCTCGACCTTCACGGTCGGCTCGAACTTGACCAGCTCAGCCGGTTCCTGCGCCTTCTTGGCTTCAGCGTCCTTGCCGGCGAACCAGCCCTTGACGGTGCTGCAACCGGACAGCGCCACACCCATCAGCACCAGGGTGGCAACGCGCTTGATCATGACCATCTGCTTCATTTACGCCGACTCCGCACGATCGGTGACCGTGCCACCGGCATCCATCACCTTGATTTCCAGCAGTCGCCGCTGCGGCGCCGCCACGTCCAGCGTCTTGAGCGCCTTCTCATACTGGCCGCGCGCTTCGTCGCGCTTGCCGGCCGCCATCAGTGCATCGCCATGGATCTCCAGGCTGGCGCTGTCGCTCGCCGCGCCCAGTTGCTTGATCGCTTCGTCGCTCTTGCCACCGGCAATGAGCAGGCGGGCAATACGCTGGTCGACGGCATTCTTGAATTCCGGCTCGGCCTTGATGGCCCGCAGGGTCGCCAGGGCGGCGTCATTCTGACCGGCATCCACCTGGGCCTTGGCCAGCTGCATCGCAGCCAGGTCGGCATACAGCGAGGACTTGCCGCCTTCGAGCGCTTTCACGCCCTTGGCCGCTTCGTCCAGCTTCTTGTCCTGCAGCTGCTTGAGGACCGCCTGGTACTGCACGTTGGCGTTGGCCAGCTCGTTGCCCTGCTGCTTCTGCCACCACTGCCAGCCGGTGATGCCGCCAATGGCAATGGCCACACCGGCAATGATGCTGACACCGTTTTTCCGCAGCCAGCCGCGGACGCGTTCACTTTGTTCGTGCTCGTCGAGCAGGTCGTCGATCGCCATGCGTACTCTCGCCCCTGCCCATCAGGAGGGACCATTTGAATTGGGTTGTTGAACGGGAGCCGCGGCTCAGTGTGAAACCGGAACCACGGAACCGTCAGAGGATACCGTAAAGCGTGCCACGTTGGCTCGCTGATACGGCGAAAGGTCGACGATAGCGCCGCCCTGCTGAACCTCCACCGCCGACGCATTGCCCAGCACCATGCGGGCCACTTGGCCAGGGGGGAAGCTGCGCGACTCGCCGGATTTGATCAACGCTTTTTCCACGGTGGTGCCATCCGGACCGGTGATGTCGACCCAGCTGTCGCCCTTGAACTGCAGATTCAGCGTGCCGCCGGTCGCGACCGGCGCGCTGGCGGCGGGGCGTGGCACCGGGGTCAGCGAGGCCAGGTAGGGAGCCGAAGGCGTGGTCGATGCGGGGGCCGGTGCGGCTGCGGGTGCCGCCGGCGCATCGGGCTCGGAACCACCCGCGACCGGGACGGCCGCCGGAATGACATCCAGCGATGCGGTATTGGGGGTGTTGCTGCTGTTGTCGAAGTGCCCCCGGGTGGCAAACCACACCGGCACCGCCAGCACGGCGGTGATGCCCACGTACAGGGCACGACGCCCCAGGCTCTCGGCAATGCGGCGCGCCCGCGGCGTATGCGTGTGACTGACCAGTTCCGGCGGAACGACCGGTCCGATGTGGGCCTGCTCCAACGCGTCGCCCAGGTCGACCTTGAGCAGACGGGCATAACTGCGCAGCTGGCCGCGGACGAACACCGGAGCGCCGAGGCGATCCCACTGCTCGGACTCCAGGGATTTCACCACCTGGACCGGCATGCGCAGGTTTTTGCCTACGGCTTCAAGGGTCAGTCCGGCCGCTTCCCGCGCCTGACGGAGTCGTGCTCCGCATCCGGCCGCAGCGTCAAAAGCGTTCACAGTCTGGTCATCAATCACAATGCTTCAACCCCGGGAATTAGGAGCCGCGTCCTGCGGAAATTCGTCGCGAATTCGCTGCAGATAGCGACCCGATGCCACTGCGTCGCCCAGCTGCGCCTCGATATCAGAGGCAAGTTGTAACACGGAACGCGTGGCCGGTGCAGCCGCCAAACGCCGTTGCACGAAGGCCCGGGCCTCGAAAAAGCGCCCCTGGGTGTACTCGTTGCGAGCCATCGACTCCAACGCGTAGGCGTTGGTGGGAGCCAGTGCCAAGGCCTTGCGGAGGTCCCGTACCGCCCGGTCCGCCTCGCCCGCGTCGAGCGCACAGCCCCCGGCGTTGGCCAGCGCAGCGGCCGGCGTGCTGTAGCCCGGCGCAGCCAGCGCCTGATCGAAATACACCAGCGACTCGGCGGGACGGCCATGTGTACATAGCCACGCGCCATAATTGTTGAGGACGTCGCCGCGATGCGGAGCGACCTCGACAGCCTTACGCAGCAGTTCGCCCGCCTCGGCATCCCTGCCCTGCGCGTTGGCCAGCTGGGTCAGCACCAGGTAGGCCTCAGGACGGGTGGCATCCATCTTCAGGGCCGAGCGCCCGCGCTTTTCGGCCAGCGGCAGGTCACCCATGCGCAACGCCTCGGCCGCCAGCGTCACCTGGTCCTGGTAGGCGAAGCGCTTGCGAACGTCAGCGTTGTCACGCGCGGTGTAATCCGGCGCGACGCCCCGCACATTGTCTGGAATCTTGAAACCCTTGTTGCCGCCACAGCCAGCGAATGCCAGCGCGACGAAGACAACGGCTGGCAATCGAAGGTCAGGCAGCGGCATTCCGGTTTTTCCCGCCCTGCAGGGTCTTGTTGAATTCGGCCTGGCGGCGCGTGCGGTCCATGACCTGGCCCTTGAGCTGGCCACAGGCGGCATCGATGTCGTCGCCACGGGTACGCCGCACCATGGTCAGCACCTTCGAGTCCAGCAGGATCTTCTGGAAGGCGCGGATCTGGGTATCGTCCGAACGCTCGTAGCGCGTGCCCGGGAACGGGTTGAACGGAATCAGGTTGACCTTGCCCGCGTTCGACGTCTGCACCGCGTTGTCGAACTGGCGCATGAGCCGCGCCAGCTGGCGGGCGTGCTCGGGAGTGTCATTGATGCCGCGCATCAGGGTGTATTCGAACGTGACCGACTCGCGGCGCTTGTTGGCGCGCAGGTAGCGGGCGCACGATGCCATCAGCTCGGCGATAGGGTACTTCTTGTTGAGCGGGACCAGGGTCTCGCGCAGCTCATCGTTCGGCGCATGCAGCGAGACCGCCAGCGAGACATCGCTTTCGGCGGAGAGGCGATCGATCTGCGGCACCAGGCCGGAGGTCGACAGGGTCACGCGCTTGTTGGCCAGGCCGTAGCCCAGATCGTCGCGCATCACGCTCATGGCGCGCACGACGTTGTCGAAATTCATCAGCGGCTCGCCCATGCCCATCATCACGACATTGGTCAGGCGGCGCTGCTTGTGCGGAATGTTGCCCAGATGGCGCGCGGCGACCCACACCTGGCCGATGATCTCGGCGGTGGAGAGGTTGCGGTTGAAGCCCTGGGTGGCGGTCGAGCAGAACGTGCAGTTCAGCGCGCAGCCGACCTGCGAGGACACGCACAGCGTGCCGCGGGTCTTGTCGGGAATGTAGACCGCTTCAATGGCGTTCTTGCCATCGGTGCCCATCGCCAGCAGCCACTTGTGGGTGCCGTCGTTGGAGGGCTTTTCAAACACGATGTTGGGCACAATCACTTCAGCGTGCGCCTGCAGCTTGGCGCGCAGCGCCTTGCCCAGATCGGTCATCTGGTCGAAGTCGGTCACGTAGTGGTGGTGGATCCACTTCATGACCTGATGGGCACGGTAGCGCGCTTCGCCGAGGGTCTCGGCGAAGAAGCGCTCCAAACCCTCGCGATCGAGGTCGAGCAGGTTCTGCTTGCCAGCAGTCGGTGCCGTCTTCGGCAACGGCTGGATGGCGGCGGTGGGCTGTACGACCTCGTTCACGGCATTACTCTCAGCGCGAGACCACTTCAGTGGCGGCGAAGAAATAGGCGACTTCGACAGCAGCGTTCTCGACCGAGTCCGAGCCGTGGGCGGCATTGGCGTCGATCGATTCGGCGAAGTCGGCGCGGATGGTGCCCGGCGCAGCGTCCTTCGGGTTGGTGGCACCGAGCAGGTCACGGTGGGCCAGCACGGCGTTTTCGCCTTCCAGCGCCTGGATCATCACCGGGCCGGAGATCATGAACTCCACCAGCGCGTTGAAGAACGGACGCTCGCGGTGCACGGCGTAGAAGCCTTCGGCTTCGCGGCGCGACAGCTGCTTGTACTTGGCAGCGACGACCTTCAGGCCAGCCTTTTCAAAGCGGGCGTAGATTTCGCCGATGACGTTCTTGGCAACCGCGTCGGGCTTGATGATGGAAAGGGTGCGCTCCAGCGCCATGGGAGGTTCTCCGTTGGGCGGGCCACTGATCGACCCGAGAGTAACATGAAAAAAACCCGCGTCAAAACGCGGGCTTAGCCTGATATACGTGCGTCAATTCTACAGCGTCCGCGCGCGGCATGACAACGGGCCGCATTCAGGTGGATAAGCGCCGGCCAACCAGTCTGCTGCGACGCAGCATGCCAGCGGACCGGGCTGGGTCTAATATCAAACAATCGTTTGATTGAACCCTGCCCTACCCATGGCCAAGCCCGCCCACTTCTCCACCAAGGACCGCATTCTCGGGGCCGCCGAGGAGCTGTTCGCCCAGCACGGCTTTGCTGGCACCTCGCTGCGCCAGGTGACCAGCCAGGCCGACGTCAACATCGCGGCGGTGAATTACCACTTCGGCTCCAAGGAAAACCTGGTCAACGAGGTGTTCCGCCGCCGCATGGATGAAATGACCACGGCGCGCCTGGCCCAGCTGGACACCGCCCGCCGCGACCACCCCGGCCAGCTTCGCCCGGTGCTGGCCGCATTCGTGGAGCCGGCCCTGGCCATGGCCCAGGACCGTCAGAGCGGCGGAGCCTTCGTCCGCGTCATCGCCCGCGCCTACGCGGAAAAGAACGACAACCTGCGCAAGTTCCTGTCCGACCACTACGGCCATGTGCTGCGCGACTTCGGCAAGGCCATCGCGGCCTGTTTGCCGGAGTTGAGCAAGGAAGAGCTGTACTGGCGACTGGACTTCCTGGCCGGCTCGTTGACCTACGCCATGGCCGACTTCGGGCTGATCAAGCGACCCGCCGGTGTCACCGAAGCGGCGCATCGTGCCCATGCCGCCCACGAACTCATTCATTTCGCCGAAGCCGGCTTCCGCGCCAGCGCAGCCGCCTCGCCCGTTTCCACCCCGTAACGCCGGGCCCGCGCCCGATCCCCCGTAGAGCCGGGCTCTGCCCGGCTAAACAGACCACCAAAGGCTTATCGACATGTCCAATTCCCTGCTAGTCCGCCGCGCCGCCGTGCTGGGTGCCGGCGTCATGGGTGCCCAGATCGCCGCCCACCTGACCAACGCCGGTGTCGACACCGTGCTGTTCGACCTGCCTGCCAAGGAAGGTCCGGCCGATGGCATCGTGCTGAAGGCCATTGCCAACCTGGGCAAGCTGAGCCCGGCCCCGCTGGCCAGCAAGTCCTACGCCGAAGCCATCACCCCGGCCAACTACGAGACCGGCCTGGAACAGCTGAAGGACTGCGACCTGATCATCGAGGCCATTGCCGAACGCATGGACTGGAAGCAGGACCTGTACAAGAAGATCGCCCCGTTCGTGGCCGACCATGCGGTGCTGGCCTCCAACACCTCGGGCCTGGGCATCAACAAGCTGGCCGACGTGCTGCCCGAGCAGCTGCGCCATCGCTTCTGCGGCGTGCATTTCTTCAACCCGCCGCGCTACATGCACCTGGCCGAGCTGATTCCGGCCACCACCACTGACGCGGCGGTGCTGGAAGGCCTGGAAACCTTCCTGGTCACCACCCTGGGCAAAGGCGTGGTCTACGCCAAGGACACCCCGAACTTCATCGGCAACCGCATCGGCGTGTTCTCGATCCTGTCCACCATCCACCACACCCAGCAGTTCGGCCTGGGCTTTGACGAAGTGGACGGCCTGACCGGCCCGCTGGTGGGCCGCCCGAAGTCGGCCACCTACCGCACCTCCGACGTGGTCGGCCTGGACACCATGGCCCACGTCATCAAGACCATGGGCGATACCCTGCCGAATGACCCGTGGCACGAGTACTTCAAGTCGCCGAAGTGGCTGGACGCGCTGATCGCCAAGGGCGCGCTGGGCCAGAAGACCGGTGCCGGCATCTTCCGCAAGGTCGGCAAGGACATCGTCGTGGTGGACCTGGAGAAGCAGGACTATCGCCCGGCCGACCGCACCGCCGCGCCGGAAGTGGTCGAGATCCTGAAGATCAAGAACCCGGCCGAAAAGTTCGCCAAGCTGCGCGAAAGCCAGCACCCGCAGGCCCAGTTCCTGTGGGCGACCTTCCGCGACCTGTTCCACTACAGCGCCTACCACCTGGCCGACATCGCCGAAACCGCGCGCGACGTCGACCTCGCCATCCGCTGGGGCTACGGCTGGTCGCTGGGCCCGTTCGAAACCTGGCAGGCCGCCGGCTGGAAGCAGGTCGCGCAGTGGATCGCCGACGACATCGTTGCGGGCAAGAGCATGAGCAGCGCGCCGCTGCCGGACTGGGTGTTTGATGGCCGTGACGGCGTGCACGCCGCCGAAGGCAGCTACAGCCCGTCGCGCAACGCCAAGCTGCCGCGCTCGGCGCTGCCGGTGTACCAGCGTCAGCGCTTCCCGGATCCGCTGCTGGGTGAGACCTTCAGCCCGGGCGAAACCGTGTTCGAGAACGACGGCGTGCGCATGTGGCACGACGGCGACGGCATTGCCGTGGTCAGCTTCAAGACCAAGATGAACACCGTCTCCGACCACGTGCTCAACGGCTTGCAGGAAGCGATCAAGCGCGCCGAGCAGGGCTTCCAGGGCCTGGTGATCTGGCAGCAGAAGGAACCCTTCTCCGCCGGTGCCGATCTGGCCGGCGCGCTCGGCCTGCTGCAGGCCGGCAAGGTCGATCAGTTCGAAGAGATGGTGCACAACTTCCAGCGCACCAGCCAGGCGATCAAGTATTCGCTGGTGCCGGTGGTGACCGCTGTGCGCGGCCTGGCGCTGGGCGGCGGCTGCGAATTCCAGATGCACAGCGCCAAGAGCGTGGCCGCACTGGAAAGCTACATCGGCCTGGTCGAAGCCGGCGTCGGTCTGCTGCCGGCCGGTGGTGGTCTGAAGGAACTGGCGGTGCGTGCTTCGCAGGCCGCTGGCCCGGGCGGCGACGTGTTTGCCGAACTGAAGAAGACGTTTGAAACCGTGGCCATGGCCAAGGTCTCCAACTCTGCCGTCAATGCGCAGGAGCTGGGGCTGATGCGCCCGACCGACAAGGTCGTGTTCAACAGCTTTGAAGCGCTGTACATCGCCAAGGCCGAAGTGCGTGCGCTGGCCGAAGGCGGCTACCGTCCGCCGATGCCGGCACGCCGCATCCAGGTGGCCGGCGACGTCGGCATCGCGACCTTCAAGATGATGCTGGTCAACATGCTGGAAGGCCGCTTCATCAGCCCGTACGACTACGAGATCGCCGTGCGTATCGCCACCGTGCTGTGCGGCGGTGAAGTGGATCGCGGCACCGTGGTCGACGAAGAGTGGCTGCTGACCCTGGAGCGCAAGCACTTCGTCGAACTGGCCCAGCAGGAAAAAACCCAGGCCCGCATCGCGCACATGCTGAAGACCGGCAAGCCGCTGCGTAACTAATAGAGAGATCACCGCAATGACCAAGCAGATCCAGGACGCCTACATCGTCGCCGCCACCCGTACCCCGGTCGGCAAGGCACCCAAGGGCGTATTCCGCAACACCCGTCCCGACGACATGCTCGCCCACGTGCTCAAGAGCGTGGTTGCCCAGGCACCGGGCGTGGACGTGAACCGCATTGACGACGCCATCATCGGCTGCGCCATGCCCGAAGCCGAGCAAGGCATGAACGTGGCACGCATCGGCGTGCTGCTGGCCGGCCTGCCCAACACCATCGCCGCACAGACCGTGAACCGCTTCTGCTCGTCCGGTCTGCAGGCTGTGGCCATGGCCGCCGACCAGATCCGCCTGGGCAACGCCGACCTGATGCTGGCCGGCGGTACCGAGTCGATGTCGATGGTGCCGATGATGGGCAACAAGATCGCGATGGCACCGAGCGTGTTCGACAACGATCACGTCGCCATCGCCTACGGCATGGGTATCACCGCCGAGAAGGTCGCCGAAGAGTGGAAGGTCTCGCGCGAAGAGCAGGACGCGTTCGCCCTCGCCTCGCACCAGAAGGCCATCGCCGCCATCCAGGCCGGAGAGTTCAAGGACGAGATCAGCCCGTACGACGTGCGCACCCGCACCCCGGACCTGGCCGACGGTCGCCGCATCATCACCCGCGACCGTATCGTCGACACCGACGAAGGCCCGCGCCTGGATTCCTCCGCCGAAGGCCTGGCCAAGCTGCGCCCGGTGTTCCGCAACGGCCAGTTCGGCGGCACGGTGACGGCCGGCAACTCTTCGCAGATGAGCGACGGTGCGGCGGCGGTGCTGCTGGCGTCGGAACAGGCGGTGAAGGACTACGGCCTGAAGCCGCTGGCGCGCTTCGTCAGCTTCTCGGTGGCGGGCGTGCGCCCGGAAGTGATGGGCATCGGTCCGATTGCCGCCATCCCGAAGGCGCTCAAGCAGGCGGGCCTGACCCAGGACCAGCTGGACTGGATCGAACTCAACGAAGCCTTCGCCGCGCAGTCGCTGGCGGTGATTCGTGATTGCGGCCTGGACCCGTCGAAGATCAACCCGCTGGGCGGTGCCATCGCCCTGGGCCACCCGCTGGGTGCCACCGGCGCGATCCGTACCGCCACCCTGGTGCACGGCCTGCGTCGCCGCCAGCAGAAGTACGGCATGGTGACCATGTGTATCGGTACGGGTATGGGCGCGGCGGGTGTGTTCGAAGCGCTGTAATGGCAGATTGATGGGAATCGGTAGCGCCGGCTGTTAGCCGGCCCTCATTACCGCCTGGGCCGGCCAACGGC
>NZ_JASCOZ010000142.1 GCF_029960115.1 Stenotrophomonas sp. PS02289 | reverse complement strand
TTGTTGGGCGGCGATCGTGACGGGCATGGCCCGTCACTACCTGGTTAATCGGTTGCGTGGTCGGTTCGCGTCTATCCCTTTCATGGTCAGCGCTTACCTCAAGCCCAGACCCAGCGCATCGCGGCTTGCGCCAAGCGGCGAACCAGACCGGGGCCGCTCTTTCGCTGCTCCGAAGGGTCAATCAGCGTCAACACAATGCGCCGGTGGTTGACCCTTACCCGCACCCTGCAGCCCGCGCGGTAGCCCCACTGAACCAGCCACATGCCACGCAGCAGCAGCGACGGGATGGACTCGTTATCGGGAAGGAGCTGGCCGGAGGACAGCTTTACTTTTGAGATCCTGATCGTCTCTGGCGGAGCCCAGGCGAACCCATACTGCTTCTGTGTCGACTCATCAGACTTGCAATCACACATGTGTGAACCTCTTAGAAGTCCTCCCTCGCCGGGATGGCGAGGGAGTCGGGAGGTTGAAATCCGTCTAGCAGCGCACGGCGTGGCATATTCCCGCGAGGGTGTTGTATTTCGCCACCCTCCCGACTTGGGACTTCCACGCAGATTTTTTTGCTAGGGAGATTTCAAGCTCCGCGACAACACCATGCGGCAGAAACCGTGCGTGCGGTTGCTGCCTGTTGTGGAGGATAAGCGAGGTTCGGCTGATGACGTCAGTGATGTGCCGATTCCGACGTCAGATGACGGAAACGCCTCGCTAATAAGTGGTCCATGCGCCATGTGTGACGGGGTGCTCACATTGCCTCGGCCGTCTCGCGGCTGTCGCAAGTAGCCGTGGTTGCGGGGAGCGCTTCGGGTGGGTGCGCTGCGTCAATGCGCCGATGGCTGTTATCGGTCGTCGTCTTGCGACCGACGCTACCGGGCCGGACGTCGCGATGTTGCGGCCCGCATCCGAGTTGCGCTAACGTTTTCTGGTCCAGGTCCCGTGGCAGCTGTGCTGCCACCCGTCACTCAGGACAGGTCACGTGTTGTCCAGAACGCGCAAGCTGCTGTCTCGTTCCATGTCCTGATTTGACCCAAACGTCGCCAACCCACCGCACGCCCCACGATTGGACCCCGTGATGCGCAAGGAATCTGGATCGATCGTTGTTCTCCTGTTGGGCATTGCCACTGGCCTCATCGTCCTGTGGGTGCTGCTGTTTGATCGCTATACCTACTACGACTACACGCCCGCCGAGTGCGAAGTGGGCGGCGTTGGGCTGCATGTCCGGCTTACGGGGGAGTTCTCGTCGCGGCAACCTGCCCTGCGCGCTTCTCCTTATCGTTTGTCCATTGAGGCATCCGACCTGTCCCCGGGCGACCGCCTGGAGGACATCGCGCTGACACCCCGGGGTGCTCCGGCGGACCCGGTGGTGCCGTTCATCCATCCCTATGAGCTGGATTCAACGCATGCGCCGGGAGGAACCCTCCAACTGGTCACGCGCCCCCTTCCGTTGGAGTATTCGGACTACACCTTGGTCGGCAAGTTACGTCGTGAGATATCCGACGTGACACCCGTCCAGTTCTCATGTCCGATTGAGCGGCACTACCACACCGAATGGCGATCACTCTGGTTTGATGCACTGATGAGCGTATGAGGACCACCACATGAGAAAGGCTACGATACTGGCGTTTCTGCTCCTGACTTGGGCCGGCTCGCATCAGAGCGCCATTGCTGCTGCGACTTCGGCAGCAGCAGCCACAAACAGCCACGTCATCAACACGCGATCCGCCACCGTTGATCGCGTACGGATGGGCATGTATGTCTCCGAGCTTCCGCAGACCGCTTACCGCCTGTCGCGAGGAAAGACGATGCAGGAGGGAGACATCTACAACACGGTGATGTTCTGGCCTGGCGATCACTTCTCGATCCATTGCATTCTGGATGATGACGACCGCCTTGCTGTCTGTACGACAACGTCGCTACGCGTCAAGGACGAGCGCGGCATAGGTGTTGGCAGCACGCTGAAGCAGTTGAAGGCTGCCTATCCGGAGGGGAACGCCATCGTTGGCGATGAGCATCGGCGATATGCCAACTTCATCACCGGCACCCCAGTGATGTATGCATTGGACCAGAGCGCTATTGCTGATATCTGCTTCGATGATCCCACTGCGGCGTGTGAACTGGACGAAGGCGCGGTAAAAGTGGAGCGGATTGTGATGCACGCCGAACGTGGCGCAGCCGCGTCGCGCCTGGATTTGTCATTGGACTCCTGCAAGCCCGGTTCACATTGCGTGGTCGTGGGTAGGCTGACGCTGCACCCTGGTGCGCCTGCGGGCGCTGCACTTGTCTCCAAGGGGGATGACTGTGTCAAGTTAGCGCTCCCCGATGCCTTCTACAGTGACGTGGCGCAAGGACGATGGAACAACCAGCTTGTGAGCGTTGATGGCGTTGGATTCCTGCAGCCGGACACCCGCATGGAAGATGAAGTTCTGATGTGGTACTCGTTCAAGGACCGCCGACTATCCACCGGGATGTGCGACGACGGGCCAGGAATCTATGTTGAGCGAATGCGTTCGCACGCAGGTCATGCATGGCCCACGCGTTGATGAGCGTTCACCGAGGCAGAGGTTTCCAATGAGGTCAATAAGCATCCTTTCCTTTCTGGCCCTGACGCTACAGAGCGGGGCTGCATCCGCATCACCGCCGACGCAGGGTACAGCTGCGCCGACCCGGAAATGCGAGCTGAGGCTATCGTCGTGGTGCATCGCCGATGGTGCCAGCATCATTACCAGACGCTTGGCTGACGATGGAGTCCATGACCGCACCTGGTCCCTGGAAGGGAGGTTCAGGCCCGAGTCCAAGCTGTTCGTTCTTGAGCCTAACGGATGTAAGACCGGCTACGCCGATGAATTGAAGCTCCTGCATCTGGAAGGCGGCGTGGCGTGGAACGGGCGCACCATGAACAAGGCGACAGTTCGCATTAAATCGGATGGGTCATGCGACTTGCAGATTCTCTTCGCGCCATCGTCCGGAGACCCAATGGAGTGGGCGTTGTCGTCAGGACTCGCATTGATCTGGGGATGTCGAGATCAAGCTTGCACCCCCTTTCCAATGTCCGATATCAGACCTTTACTGATTGATGGGGGAGTCCATGCGGACAGATCCGGAGGTTTCTTCAGGCCATAGGGACGCGCAACCGCCTTTTGATTTGCACCTTTGGAAACAACCATGAACCCACCCGTTGATTCCTTACCGAAAGCCATGCATCAAGGAGATTTTCGCATGAGGATGCCCTCACTTTGGCAGGTTCTGCTTGCTGCCTCGCTGTTGAACGCGGCTGATTTGGCCGCGGAGGACCTCCGCCCACCTACGCTGAAGGGAACGTATTCCGATGTTTGCGTGCACCCGGAGAGTGGGGATCTGCTGGGTACGGAGCTTTCGTTTACGCGCTCCGGGGATGTGACGTATGTGCTGATGCAGGGATATGAGGGCGAGGCTGTGCCGCCTGAGTTGCTTACAGTGACCTACCGAGGGGCACAGATGTATGTGACCGCCGAGGGCGGTGGGGATGTGCTCGCGATGGAGCTGAAGGGGACGGCACTTTATGTGCGATGGCTGGGCAGGCGGCTTGGTTCGTCCGGGTCTGAGCGTGATGTTTTGCATCATGGTGTTGCGGTTTGGGCGGGCGGAGAACCGGCTTACTGCGGTGCGCGGGGGAAGAGTTCGGCGTCCGGGTAGCCGGGGGCTGCTTGGCTCCGGCTGGGGTCATGCGTTAAAGCAACGATACTTGTTATCGGCCGTCGTCTATCGACCGACGCTACCTGGTCATGAAGGCGTTAGGTGTATCGGTGTGCCGACGATGCCGGGTGATGAGCGAGTTGAATGTCGCGGTGTTCCGGCAAATTCGGATCAGGAGCGTGTCGTTGGGTGTGCCGGCACTGGCCCGGGCTAGGTCAGGTCTGCGCCTGCGTCGCCTTCCGGCTCGAGCGCTTTGACCAGCACGGCGGCCTGGGTGCGGCTGTGGCATTCGAGCTTTTTCAGAATGGCAGTCACGTGCACCTTTACGGTGTTTTCGGCCAATCCCAGCTCGTAGGCGATCTGCTTGTTGAGCAGGCCGTCGGCCAGGCACAGCAGTACGCGGAACTGTTGCGGGGTGAGCTGGGCGAGGCGTGCGGCCAGCAGGGCGTCGGATTCGCTGCGCTCGGGGGCCATGGCCGGGAACCACAGGCCGCCGTCGAGGACGGCTTCCACGGCCTGACCGATGGTTTCGGCCGGAGCGGATTTGGGGATGAAGCCGGCGGCACCGAACTGCTGCGCGCGGCGGATGACGCGTGGGTGGTCGTTGGAGGAGACGATGACGACCGGGATGTCCGGGTGTGAGCCGCGCACGTGCAGCAGGGAAGAGAAGCCGCGTGCGCCGGGCATGGTGAGGTCGAGCAGGACGAGCTCGATTTCGGGGTTCTGGTCGAGGGCGGTTTCCAGGGCGGAGGCGCTGGCGACCTCGATGACCTTTGCACCGGGGAGCGATTGGTGCAGGGAGTGGACGACGGCGGCGCGGAGGAGCGGGTGGTCGTCGGCGACAAGTAGGGTCAGGGCATCCATGGGGGGATTGTACGGGGATGGGGTGACGGAGTTGCGGATGGATGGATTCGATTTGGAGTCATGCGTTAAAGGGCCGATGGAGGTTATCGGCCGTCGTCTTGCGACCGACGCTACCAAAGCAGGTACAGCAGGTACCCATAGGTGTTCGAGGAGAATCAGGGGTTCGGGGGCAGCATGCTGCCGCGCCAGGCGTCGAGGAACTGGCGGCGCTTGAGGGCGTCCAGGTAGACCAGCAGACCGGGGCCGAGCTGGATGGGGCGGTAGCTGCGCTCGGGGCCGCCGGGTTGCTGGGGGCGCTGGCCGGGCAGGATCGGCATCAGACGCGCCTCGCGGGAGAGGACCTGCTGGCCGCGGGGCGACAGCAGGTAGTCGAGGAAGCGGCGGGCTTCGTCGGGGTGGCGGCTGCTGCGCGGGATGATCGCGGTGCGCAGCACGACGAGGGTGTAGTCCTCGGGTTCGATGATACCCAGCGGCTCGCCGGCGTCGATGCGGGCCTGGGCGTAGGAGCCAAGCACGTTGTAGACCAGCGAGAGGCGGCCGCTGCTCACCGCGTCCAGCAGCACGCCGGTGCGCTCTTCCAGCTCCACCTGGTTGTCGCCGAGTGCGCCCAGCAGCGCGCCCGCCATGCTGCCGCGCTGGGTGTCCTGGGTCGCCAGCAGGTAGCCGACGCTGCTGCGCTGAACGTCGTAGGTGCCGACCTTGCCAGCCAATGGGGCGTCCGGCGCGCGCAGCAGTTCCAGCAACTGGCGACGGGTGTGCGGCACGCGTGCCTTGGGCAGCTGGCGGGTGTTGTACACCATGGCGACCGGCTCGTAGCTGATGCCGAACGCCTCATGCCGCCACTGCGCCCAGTCCGGCAGCGCCTCGGTCTGCGCGGAGCGGTGGGCCAGTGCGTAGCCGTCGTTGACCAGCTTGGTCTGCAGATCCATGCCGCTGCTGATCAGCATGTCCGGGCCATTGGGACCATTACGCTCGTTCAAGTAACGCGCATACATGTCCTGGGTGATGATGTCTTCGTAGACGATCTCGGTGCCCGGGTACAGGCGCTGGTAGTCGGCGATGACGGTGCCGAACACCTCGATGTCGGTGGAGCCATGGATGCGCAGCTGCGCCAGCACAGGGCCTTTGGCCGGGAAACGCGCGACGTCGCCGGGTGCGGCGAACGCAGCCCCTGTGCAGAGGGCCAGCAAGAGGGAAAACAGGGCCTTCATGTATTTCTTCCGGGAAGCGTCAGCGTGGCGACCAGGCCACCGCTGGTCCGGTTGCTCAGGTCGATGTGGCCGCCGTGGCTGTCGACCACGCGTTTGACGATGGCCAGCCCCAGCCCTGCCCCACCGGCGGCCGCGCCTTCGCCGCGGGCGAAGCGCTCGAACACACGCTCAGCATCAGCAGGGGCGATGCCGGGACCGTGGTCGGCAATGGTGAGGATGAAGCGGTTGCCCTCAGCCGTCAGTGCGACCTGCAGATCACCCGGGCCGCCGTACTTGAGCGCGTTGTCGATCAGGTTCTTGATCGCCTCGCGCAGCAGCAGCGCGTCGCCATTCACGGTGGCAGCGGTAACGCCCACGGCCAGCTGCACGCGCGGCACGGGGCCGGCCTGCGGCAGCGCTTCGTGCAGTGCCTGGTGCACAGTGTCGACCAGATCCACCGGCGCAAAGCGCTGCAGATTGGAGCGGTGGATCACGCTGGCATCGCTCAGCAGCTGATTGAGCAGGCGGCTCATGTGGGTGGCATTGCGCTCGATGGCGAGCAGGCTGCGCCGCATGTCTTCAGGGTCGTCATCGTCCAGCGCCAGCTGCGCCTGCGCACGCAGTGCGGCCAGCGGAGTGCGCATCTGATGCGCGGCCTCGGCCATGAACGCACGCAGGGTTTCGTTGCTGCTGGACAAGCGACCCATGAAGCGGTTCAAAGCGGCCACCATCTGGTCCATCTCGCGCGGCACGCGTGCATCCAGCGGGCTCAGGTCAGAAGGCTCGCGACGGGACAACTCGCGCTCGACCTTCACCAGCGGCCGGAACGCGCGATGCACGCCGAAGGCGACCAAGGCCAGCGACAGCAGTGACAGCACGCCAATGGCGATCAGCGAACGGTTGACCATGTCCTGTGCCAGCGCTTCACGCGCACGCCGGGTCTGGCCCACCTGTACGCGCACTTCCACCTGGGTGGATGGCGATGAGACCCGGCGCGACACCACAACGAAGCGCACCTGTTCACCGCTGTATTGCGCGTCGAACAGCTGCGGCTGGTCGGTGGGCGCTCGCGGCGGCGTGGGCAGGTCTTCGTAGCCGGTCACCGTCTGATTGTGGGCGTCGAACACGCGGTAGAAGACGCGGTCTTCCGGGGCCATGGCCAGCAGATCCAGCGAGGCATAGGGAAGATCGACCTGCCATTGCGCCTCCACCAGCGCGACCGAGTCGATGATGGACAGCGCAGAGGACACCAGCAGATGGTCGTACGAGCGATTGGCGGCGCGCTGGCCGTAATCACGCGCGGCGAACAGCAATGCCACCGCGAACACAGCGAGCAACGCGCCCAGATACAGCGTGAGCGTGCGTCGCAATGAACCGGGCGCGGCCTCAGCGGCTGCCATCACTGCCCTCTTCCGCCGCTTCCAGCATGTAGCCGCTGCCACGCACGGTCACGATACGCACCGGTGCCTCCGCCAGTTTCCGGCGCAGACGGCCGACATAGAGCTCAATCGCATTCGGACCGGCTTCGTCATCGAAACCGAACAGCCCGTTGGCAATCTCATCCTTGCCGACCACCTGACCCAACCGCCCCATGAGTATTTCCAGCAAGCGGAACTCGCGGTTGGGCAGTTCAATCGGCGTGCCATCCAGCGAAACGCGGTGCGAGGCGTTGTCGAACTGGAAGCCCCCAATCTGCACTACTTCGCTGGCCTGCCCACGCGTACGTCGCAGCAGCACCCGGCAGCGCGCCTCGAATTCGCGGAAATCGAACGGCTTGCCGAGGTAGTCATCCGCGCCCACGTCCAGCGCCTGCACGCGGTCTTCAATACCGTCGCGCGCGGTGAGCATCAGCACGGGCGTGGCGTCGCCGCGCTCACGCATGCCGGCCAGCACGCGCAGACCGTCCAGCTTGGGCAGGCCGATGTCCAGCACCACCAGGTCAAAGCTCTGGTAGCGCAGCACGCTGGCGGCGGCCAGGCCGTCGTTCTGCCAGTCCACCGCGTGGCCACTGCGGCGCATGCGGCGAACGATGGCGTCGGCCAGGTCCGGGTTGTCTTCCACCAGCAGAATGCGCATCGGGCACGAACGTTCAAAGGTGCCCAAATGCTAGCGCGTAGCGGGCCTTCCGTGGTTACGCTGCGGCGCAACAATGGCTGACAGGTGGATGACAGCTTCCCGGGACTAGGCTGCGCCATCCCACCTCCCCCACGGTGCGGATGTTTCGACCTACAACGTACCTGGGAGGGTGCATGTCTCTTGATTTCCTGCGCTGGCGCGGGCTGGCCGCCTGCACCCTGATGATTCCCATGGCACCGCTGTGGGCCGCCGAAACCGCCGACGACGACCGCCCGGTGACCGCCACGCTGGGCGGCCGCCTGCACCTGGACTTTGCCGATTTCAACAACGACAGCCGCGGCACGCCGAACAAGGACGACACCGAGATCCGCCGCGCCTGGCTGGACGTGTCGGGCAAGTTCTTCGTGGTCGACTACAAGCTGGAGGCGGATTTCTCCGGCGACCGTGTAGAGGCCAAAGACGTCTACGTCAGCCGCGATTTCAGCGGTGGCAAGCTCACCGTGGGCCAGTTCAAGCAGTACTTCTCGCTGGACGACCGTACCGGCTCCAATTACGGCAGCTTCCTTGAGCGCGGCAACGCCGGCACCACGCTGGCCCCGCTGTACCGGCTGGGTGCCTCCTGGCAGGCCGCACGCAACGACATGACCTGGGCGGCCAGCGCCTACAGCCTGGAAAGCATCGACGCCTGGCAGGTGAAGGGCCGCGCCGCCGGTGGCCGCGTGACCTGGGCTCCCGGTTCCACCGCCGGCGACGTGCTGCACCTGGGTCTGTCACTGGCGCATGAGCGCTACGACAACCCGGGCGCGAACGGCGTGCCGGGGCTGAGGATCCGCCCGCGCCCGGCGGGCCACCTGAGCGACAACAGCCGCCTGACCCTGGTCGACTTCTCGGCCGGTCGCGACACCGACGTCAACAAGTGGTCGATGGAGTACGCGCAGGTGCGCGGCCCGTGGTCATGGCAGGGCGAGTTCAGTGGTGCCACCTTCGACGACGGCATGCAGCGCGGCAAGGTGCTGGCGGGCTACGGCATGCTCAGCTGGTTCGTCACCGGCGAATCGCGCGCGTACGACAAGAAGACCGGGCGCTTTGCGCGGGTGAAGGAACTGCACCACAAGGCCGGTGCGTTCGAACTGGCGCTGCGCTACGACCAGATGCGCGGTGACCAGCACCTGATCGGCCAGCCCGACCTGCGCGACGGCCGCACCGAAGCCTGGACGCTGGGCGGCAACTGGTACATGCGCCCGAACCTACGCTTCATGTTGAACCTGATTGACAGCCGTAACCGCGACCAGCTCGCGGGCACCACGGTGGACCACACCCGCGCGGTCACTGGCCGCTTGCAGTTCGATTTCTAACCCCACGTTACAAGGAGTCCGCAGATGATGCTCAGCATCCTCGGCTTTGGCATGGTCATTACATTCATGTATTTGATCATGAGCAAACGGCTGTCACCGCTGGTGGCACTGATCACCATTCCGATCGTCTTCGCGCTGATTGGCGGCTTCGCCACCGGTCTGGACGAGATGATGCTGGATGGCATCAAGAAGATCGCGCCCACCGGCGTGATGCTGATGTTCGCCATTCTGTACTTCGGGGTGATGATCGACGCCGGGCTGTTTGATCCGCTGGTGCGGATCATCCTGCGGCTGGTGAAGGGCGACCCGATGAAGATCGTGCTCGGCACCGCCGCGCTGGCGATGCTGATCTCGCTCGATGGTGACGGCTCGACCACGTACATGATCACGGTCTCGGCGATGCTGCCGTTGTATCAGCGCCTGGGCATGAGCGCGCTGAACATGACCTGCGTGACCATCCTGGCGGGCGGCGTGATGAACCTCACCCCGTGGGGCGGCCCGACCGCGCGCGCAGCCACGGCACTGCACGTGGACCCGGCCGACGTGTTCGTGCCGCTGATTCCGGCGATGGTGCTGGCCTGTGCGTCCGTGCTGCTGCTGGCCTGGTACCTGGGTTTGAAGGAGCGTCGTCGCCTGGGTGTGGTGAGCCTGCCGACTGGCGGCACCTGGATGGATGCCAGCGTGTCTGACGACGGTGCGTTGCCGACCGTGGAAGACGCCGAGGACACCAAGCGGCCGAAGCTGCTGTGGGTGAACTTCGCACTGACCCTGGCACTGATGGTGGCGCTGGTGATGGGCGTGCTGCCGATGCCGGTGCTGTTCATGGTCGGCTTCGCCATTGCGCTGGTGATCAACTACCCGAACCTGGCCGAGCAGCGCCGCCGCGTGGTCAACCACGCCGGCAACGTGTTGTCAGTGGTGTCGCTGATCTTCGCCGCTGGCATCTTCACCGGCATCCTCAACAACACCGGCATGGTCGAAGCGATGTCGCGCAGCTTCCTGGCGGTGATTCCGGACGCCTGGGGCCCGTATCTGGCGGTGATCACCGCGATTGCCTCGATGCCGTTCACCTTCTTCATGTCCAACGACGCGTTCTACTTCGGCGTGCTGCCGATCCTGTCCGAAGCCGCGAGCAACTACGGCATTACCCCGGTGGAAATGGCGCGCGCCTCGCTGGCGGGTCAGCCAGTGCATCTGCTCAGCCCGCTGGTGCCTTCAACCTACCTGCTGGTGGGATTGGCGAAGGTGGATTTCGCCGACCACCAGAAGTTCACCCTGAAATGGGCGGTGATGGTCTCGCTGGTGCTGATGGTCGGCAGCCTGATCTGCGGCCTGTATCCCTTTGCTTCCTGATTGCTGAGAGGAGTTATCCATGACGCTTCGCATCGCATACGTCACCAGTGGCATGGGCAGTGTAGGCACGGCCATCTGCCAGAAGCTGGCCCGCAACGGCCACACCGTGGTCGCCGGCTGTGCGCCGAACTCGCCGCGCAAGGCCGCCTGGCTGCGTGAACAGCGCGAGCTGGGGTTTGACTTCATTGCCTCCGAGGGCAACGCGGCGGACTGGCAGTCCACGGTTGCCGCCTTCACCAAGGTCAAGGCCGAGGTCGGCGAGATCGACGTTCTGGTGAACAATGCCGGCGGCAGCCGCGACGTGCTGTTCCGGCAGATGAGCCAGGACGACTGGAACGCGGTGATGGGCTCGAACCTGCATGCGCTGTTCAACATCACCAAGCAGGTCATCGACGGCATGGCCGCGCGCGGCTGGGGCCGCATCGTCAACATCGGTTCGGTGAGTGCGCACAAGGGGCAGATCGGGCAGGTCAACTTCGCCACGGCCAAGGCGGCGATGCATGGCTTCAGCCGTGCGCTGGCCAACGAAGTGGCCATGCGCGGGGTGACCGTGAACACCATCTCGCCGGGATACATCGCCAGCCAGTCGATCAGCAGCTTCCCGCCGGATGTGCTGGATCGCTTGGCCGGCTCGGTGCCGATCCGCCGGTTGGGCAAGCCGGAGGAAGTGGCCAGCCTGTGCGCGTGGCTGGCGTCGGATGACGCGGCGTATGTGACCGGTGCGGATTACGCCGTCAACGGCGGGTTGCACATGTTCTAACAGCGGCTGGCATGCGTCCGGTAGCGCCGGCCGTTGGCCGGCCCTCATGATGCTGGATGGAACTCTTGGGCCGGCCAACGGC
>NZ_JASCOZ010000141.1 GCF_029960115.1 Stenotrophomonas sp. PS02289 | reverse complement strand
GCCCATGCATAACCGAGGGCCGGCCAACGGCCGGCGCTACCGAAGAAAAAAAAGGCCCGCAGTGCGGGCCTTTTTTCTTATTCCGATTCCCACCACATCAGGAAGCTGTGCCACAGGCGCTTGAAGAAGCCGGCCTCTTCCACGGCGGCCACGGCGACCAGCGGGGCCTGCGCCACCACCTTGCCGTCCAAGGTGACCTTCAACGTGCCGATCGGCTGACCCGCGGTGAACGGGGCTTCCAGGGTCTTGGGCACGTCGATGCTCGGCTTGAGGTCGTTGTAGCGACCACGCGGGACGCTCACCAGCAGCGGCTGGGCCACGCCCAGCTGCACGGTGTCGGCCTGACCTTTCCACACCTTGTGGTCGGCCACAGCCTTGCCCGGCTCATACATGCGATGCGTTTCGAAGAAGCGGAAGCCCCAGTTGAGCAGCGCCAGGCTGTCGTCGGCGCGCTGCTTCTCCGAGGCACCGCCGAGCACGACGGCGATCAGGCGCTGGTCACCGCGCTGCGCCGAGCTCATCAGGCAGTAGCCGGCTTCGGAGGTGTGGCCGGTCTTGATGCCGTCGACGCTGGCGTCGCGCCACAGCAGCAGGTTGCGGTTGGGCTGGGTGATGCTGCCCACGGTGAATTCCTTCACCTTGTTGTAGGCGTAGGTTTCCGGGTAATCGCGCACCATCGCCCGGCCCAGCAGTGCCAGATCGTAGGCGGTGGTCTGATGTCCCGGCGCGCTCAGGCCGTGCGCGTTGACGAAGTGGGAGTTCTTCATGCCGATCTTGGCGGCATAGCTGTTCATCAGCGAGGCGAAGGCTTCTTCGCTGCCGGCGACATGCTCCGCCAGCGCAATGGCCGCGTCGTTGCCCGACTGGATCGCCATGCCCTTTTCCATGTCTTCCAGACGTGCGGTCTGGTTGACCGGGAAGCCGCTGTAGCTGCCATCGGTGCCGGCGCCACCTTCGCGCCAGGCGCGCTCGCTCATCATCACCTGATCGTCCGGACGCACCTTGCCGTTCTTGACTTCGGCGGCGATCACGTACGAGGTCATCACCTTGGTGATGCTGGCCGGAGCCAGCTGCGCGTGAACGTTCTCACCTGCCAGCACCTGGCCGGTGGCGTAGTCCATCAGGATCCAGGCCTTGGAGACGCTGGGTACCGGTGCCGGCGGCGTGGCCACGGTGGCCGGAGCGGCAACGGCGGGCGCAGGTGCCGGGATGGGCTGCGGGGTCTGGGCGGAAACCATGCCCACGAACAGCGTCGTGGCCATCGCGGCAGCGGCAAAGCGGAATTTCATCGGACAACAAGCTCCAGGGGCGCCAAGGGGGATGACAAAGGGGTGACACGGGGTGGGCCATTGTAGGCCCATGCTGTCACGGCACGCGCTCAGGCGCGCCGTGGCCGGCCATTCATTCTTTTACGATCTGCGGCGAGCCAAAGCCCAGACCCACGATGCGCCCGGCAAGTTCCGCCGCGCTGGCATGATCGGCTGCGGGAACCCGCAACCGCCACAGGGTGCGGCCACCGCTGACGATGTCGCTGATGCTGGCCCCGACGATACCGGCCGTGGAGAGCTGGCCCAGCGCGCGGGTGGCATTGTCACGGCTGGCGAAGCTGGCGACCTGCAGCAGCACCGTTCCGACCTGCTGTGACAGGGTCGGGCTGGCGGCAGGCGCAGGGGCGGCGGCGGCCACCGGAGCCGGACGTGCCGGCGCGGCCGGCGGCAGTTCGCTGACGCTGACCTGGGCGTTGTCCAGGTTGGCCGCCTGGGTAGCGGCCGCCGGCGAGGCCGCCGGCAGCGCCCCCACCAGCCGGTCCATGTCACTGGGGCGGGCGGGAGTGGGAGCAGGCGTCTGTGCTGCAGCGGCGGCGGCCTGCGCCGCGCGCTGCTCACGCCGGGACGGCTTGGCCGCCAGCAGGTTGTCGTCGCCCGGCTGCAGCGCGCGCACTTCCACGTTGCCGGTGCCGCGCTGGGTAATGCCCAGTCGCACCGCAGCGGCGTAGCTGAGGTCGATCACCCGGCCGTCGTGGAACGGGCCGCGGTCGTTCACCCGCACCACCACCGACTCGCCGTTGTCGAGGTTGGTCACCCGGGCAAAGCTCGGCAGCGGCAGGGTCTTGTGGGCGGCGGTGAAGGCGTACATGTCGTACACCTCACGGTTGGAGGTCAACCGGCCATGGAACTTGGACCCGTAGTACGAGGCCGTGCCCTTCTCGGCATAGCCCTGGGTCTTGTCCATCACCTGGTACTGCTTGCCGAGCACCACGTAGGGCGACTTGTTGCCCACCGGCGAGCGCGGCAGCTCGACCACGTCCGGCTCGGGGATGCAGGCCACGTCCGGCACGTAGGTCGGCGTGCTGTCGTTGACGCCGGGCTTGTACAGACCGCCGGCGCGATAGTTGCCGCGCGTGCTGGGGTCTTCGGTGGCGGCCTGGTAGGGCGAGCCTTCCGGGCAGTGGCCAGGACGGGTGCTTTTGCCCTTGCCCTGCACCAGCGTCCCGGTGCTTTTGCCGGAACCGCCGGCACTGGCCGGTTTCTTCGGTGCGCTGCTGCAGGCGGCCAGCGCCAGCACCAGTAAACCGAGCATCAGTGCCCTGCACTGCGCGAAGGTGTTCATGCCGGCGGCAACTCCTGTCCGGCGATGGCCTGGGACAGCTGGTACACGGCCATCGCGTACATCTTGGAAAGGTTGTAGCGGGTGATCGCGTAGTAATTCTGGAAGCCCAGCCAGTACTGCTTGCCGGTGCTGGCTTCGAGCGTGACCGGGGTGGCGGTCAGACCGGCCGGCACGCTGCCGGTCGGCTGGTAGCCACGCTGGGCCAGATCGGACAGCGTCCAGCTCGGGGTCCAGTCGGTCGGATCGAACGATTCGCGCCCCTCCGCCAGTGTGGCCTGCACCGCCACCGGACCGCCGCGCACCCAGCCGCCCTTCTTGACGAAGTAGTTGGCGATGGAAGAGAACACGTCGTCGTAGCTGTTGAACAGGTCGCGACGACCGTCGCCATTGCCGTCCACCGCGAAGTCCAGATAGCTGGACGGCATGAACTGGCCCATGCCCATCGCGCCGGCGTAGCTGCCCTTGATCGCGGTGATGTCGAGGCGTTCGTCGCGGGTCAGCGCGAACAGGCGCGCCAGTTCGTCGCGGAAGTAGAGTTCGCGGCGCACTTCGCGCTCCAGCTTGGCCGGGTCGCCGCTGCGCGGGTAGTTGAAGGCCAAGGTGTACAGCGCATCGAGCACGCGATAGCTGCCGGTGTTGGCACCGTAGCTGGTTTCCACGCCGATGATGGCCACGATCACTTCGGCCGGCACGCCGGTACGTTCCTGCACGCGCATCAGCTCATCGCGGTGCTGGGCGAGGAACTTTTTGCCGCCGTCGATGCGTGCCTGGCTGATGAACATCGGCCGGTATTCGTTCCACGGCTTGACCCGTTCGGCCGGCCGCGACATGGCATTGATGATGGGCTGACGCACCTGCGCCTGGGCCAGGGTGGCGTCGATCTGCGCCGCAGGAATGTTGTAGCGGGCGGCGGTATCGCGCACGAAGTTGGCGCGGGCCACTTCGAACGGAACAGGGGTCAGATCCACCGGCGGCGCGGTGGCTGCGGCAGCCTCCGGCGCGGCCTCGGCCGGCCCTTTATGCACGGCCCCCGGTTTGTTGGGAGCACCCGACGCCTGCGGCGGCGGTGGCGGAGAAGACGGCTGGGTCGCACAGGCAACCAAACCGAGCGTAAGCATGCAGGCCAAAGTGCGTCGAATCATCGCCGCAGGTTAGCAGGTCAAAGATGAAATAAAACCCCTAACACCATGAATCCCAACGAATTGCGTAGACAACAGCCAATTCATGAACCCAGCGTGTAGAGAAGCATCCGATCAACCCGCATCCGTCGGGTGGAGAGCCCCCCTTTGTTAAGGGGGGCGCGGCAACGCCGCGGGGGATAGGAAGAATGCGCGGACGTAGTCCGGCTCACCTTACCGGCCTACGGCCGATAAGGTGCGCCGGCTACGTCCCCATCCCCAACGGACGTAACCGGCGTACCGACCCGGTTGATACTGGCGCGACGTGCAACTCCCCAGCGCACGTCTCGCCCCCTGTATCGGTTGGGTCAACTGCTACCCGTCCAGCTCCCCTTCGCGCTTCGCTTGGCTCGATGCGCGGCTGCTGAACGGGCCGCCATTGTGCGTGCCATTTGCGACATGTCCATTGATCCGAATCAAGCGAATTCATTTTTGTGCACTGCATCGCACTTTTTTGCCACTTTGTTGACGCGTCATGCACCAAAAACGCCGGTTTCGAGGCGTCCAAACGGGTCCGAATGTTAATTTTGCGCAAATCACACTAAATCACACGCCCCCACAGGCGGTGATTTGACGCAAGGATGTGTAACTGTCGGAAAGCCGCCAGCGCCCGGGCGCTGGGCACTTTTCAGCTGTAGCCGCCGTGGACCGGCTGGTGTGCACGGGCTGCCATCACCAGGCCGAAGCCGGCCAGCAGCGAGACCGCCGAGGTGCCACCGTAGCTGATCAGCGGCATGGGCACGCCCACCACCGGCAGCAGGCCGGAGATCATGCCGCCGTTGACCAGCACATAGACGAAGAAAGCCAGCCCGGTGGCACCGGCCAGCAGGCGTGAGTAGGAGTCGCGCGATTGCGAGGCGATCCACAGGCAGCGCCCGATCACCACCAGGTACAGGGTCAGCACCACGGCCACGCCGATCCAGCCGAACTCCTCGCTGAGCACGGAGAACGCAAAGTCGGTGGTCTGCTCTGGAATGAAGTTCAGGTGCGACTGCGAGCCCTGCCCCCAGCCTTTGCCATCGAGGCCGCCGGAACCGATCGCGATCTTGCTCTGGATGATGTTCCAGCCCGCCCCCAGCGCGTCGCTTTCGGGGTCCAGGAACATCATGATGCGGTCCTTCTGATAGGGCCGCAGCAGCCAGATCCAGGCTACCGGCGCGGCTGCCGCCACACCGCCCACGGCCACACCCACCCACCACCAGGGCAGGCCGGCCAGCAGCAGCACGAAGGCACCGCTGGCGGCGATCAGCACGCCGGTGCCGAAGTCCGGCTGCAGCATCACCAATCCGGTGGGCACCCCGATGATCACCGCGCTGACCAGCACCGTGTTGAAGCGCGGCGGCAGCGGCATGCGGTGCAGGTACCAGGCCACCATCATCGGCAGGCTGACTTTCAGCAGCTCGGCCGGTTGCAGGTAGAACAGTTTCAGGTCCAGCCACTGCCGACCGTACTTGCCGGTGCCGAGCACGAACACCGCCAGCAGCGGGATCATGGACACGGCATAGATCAGCGGCGTGGCCGAGCGGATACGCAGGATCGACACCCGCGAGATCGCCCACATCGCGCCCAGCCCGACCGCGAAGCGCGCGCCCTGGGCGAACACCAGGCCATCACCACCGGCGCTTTTGAGTACGGCCAGGCCGATCACCATCAGACTGCCGAGCGCCAGGCACAGCACCCAGTCCAGGGTGCTGACGAAGCGCACGACCATGTCGGTCGCCCAGCGCAGAAACTCTTTCATCGGCTGCGCTCCGGTGGGGTTGCGGAGGGTATCGGGGCCACGGTGGCCGGCGACGGCGCACTGGGTTCTGGCGTGGGCGGTACGACCGGCATCTGCGTGCCGACCATCACCGGCAGGAGCTCCAGCGCCAGCGCGGCGACATCGCCGGCCTCGCGCGCGGCGCTGTCGCCGCCATCAAAGGCAGTCAGGCCGATCGCCGTGGTGCCGCGCTCGCTGTCCAGCGGCTCCATGCCTTCAGGCATCTTGCCCAGCAACCAGGCATCGAACAGCTTGCGCGCGATCGGCGCAGCAGCCGAGCCACCATAGCCTCCACCTTCCACGGCGATGGCCACGGCAATCACCGGGTTCTCGGCCGGCGCGAAACCGACGAACAGCGAACGGTGGCGCAGATGCATGGGCAGGCTCTTGGGATTCACCGCCGCCGTGCCACGGCGGCTGATCACCTGCGCGGTGCCGGTCTTGCCGGCAATGGTGTACGGCGCGCCGGCAGCCGCGCGCGCGCCACTGCCGCCCGGGCGCATGGTGCCCATCATGCCTTCGCGCACCGCCAGCAGATTGCCTTCGCTGGGGCTGATCGGCTTGCTCTTGCCCACCGCGACAGGAGCCCAGTCGGCATCAAAGCCTTCGCGCGTCTGCATGACCAGGTGCGGCGTGCGCAGCTGACCGTCGGCAATGCCGCCGACGCCGTGCACCAGCTGCAGCGGGGTCACTTTCCAGTCGCCCTGGCCGATGCTGGCATTGACGGTGTCGCCGGGGTACCAGCGCTCCTTGCGGGCCTTGGCCTTGTTCTGCGGCGACGGCAGGATGCCGCCGATCTCGCCGGTGAGGTCGATACCGGTGGGCGCGCCGAAACCGTAGTAGCCCATGTAGTGGTCGAAGCGCTCGATGCCCATGTCCAGGGCAAGCCGGTAGTAGTAGGTGTTGACCGACTGGGTGATCGACTTGCGCAGGTCGGTCCAGCCGTGGCCGCCCCGGTTGGCATCACCCCAGCCACGGGAGGTCCCGGGCAGGTAGAACATGCCGGTGGAGAGAATCTTGTCCTCCGGCTTGCGCACCCCGCTGTCCAGCCCGGCCAGGCCGATCAGCGGCTTGATCGTGGAGCCCGGGGCCACGCCACCCAGGACCAAGCGGTTGAACTGCGGCCGCGAGGGGTTCTCGTTGAGCGCCTTGAAGTCGGCGTGGGAAATGCCGTTGACGAACAGATTCGGGTCGTACGACGGCAGGCTGACCATGGCCAGGATCTCGCCGGTGCGCGGATCCATCGCCACGGCCGAGCCCTCGAAGTCGCCGAAGGCGGCGACCATGGCGCGCTGCAGGTCGGCATCGATGGACAGGCGCAGGTCGCTGCCCGACTGCGCCGCCACCCGCCCGATGGTGCGGATGGCGCGGCCCTGCACGTTGGTTTCTACCTGCTCGTAGCCGACCTGGCCGCGCAGTTGCTGCTCGTAATAGCGCTCCAGCCCGGACTTGCCGATATGGGTCAGCGCGGCATTGCCCTCGCCCAGCATCTCCAGGTCTTTGTCGTCGACGCGGCCGACGTAGCCGATGATGTGGGTGAACAGATCGCCGTACGGGTAGCGACGGGTCAGGTAAGGCTCCAGCTCCACCCCGGGGTAGCGCCAGCGGTCGACCGCGAAGCGCGCCATTTCCTCGTCGCTGACGCGCAGTTTCAGGGTCACCGGCAGGAAGCTGCGGCGCGCCTTGCGCGACTTGTTGAAGGTTTCGATCTCTTCGGGACTGATGTCCAGAATCTTTGCCAGCCCAGCCAGGGTGGCGTCCATGTCCTTGACCTTGTCCGGGGTGATGTCGAGCCGGAACGCGGGGACGTTTTCCGCCAGCAGTCGTCCGTTGCGGTCATAGATCATGCCGCGCCCGGGCACCACCGGACGCGGCTTGATGCGGTTGGCTTCCGAGCGCGTGGCGTAGACGTCGTGGTCGAGCACCTGCAGCTTGAAGTACCAGCCGCCCAGGCCAAGCAGGCAGACCAGCACGCCGAGAAAGCCCAGCGCGGCGCGGCGCCGGAACTGCTCAGCTTCGGCGTGCGGGTTCTTGGCCGGACGGCGCATGTACATGTCAGCGCCCGCGACGCCCGAAGCGCACTGCATCGAGCAGCACGAACACCAGCGGCCACAGCGCCATGCCCAGCAGCGGGGCCCACCAGTACGACCACGGCAGGGTCGGCTCGCCCACCGCGATGTGCACCACGGCGCTGACAATGCGGTCGTTGAACAGCAGGCCGCCGATCGCCAGCACCTGCTGCGACATCGGGAAGAAGCGGATGCGCGCGCGGAAGCGCTGCAGGATGAAGGTCAGCATGACCAGCCGCAGCGCCTGCTCGCCCAGCACCCCGCCGTACAGCAGGTCGGCGATGACGCCACAGCTGAACGCCACGCCCAGGCCGACCCGCTCAGGGGCCTCGATCACCCAGTAGGCCAGCACCAGCGCCAGCCAGTACGGGCGCAGCGGCTGCAGCAGCTCGGGCAGCGGTAGCAGACCGAGCAGCAGCGCCACGATGATGCTGACCGGCAGGACCCAGCCTTTGTCGCGCAGGCGGCTCATCGTTGGGGTTCCTGCGGTTGCCGGCCAACAGCCGGCGTTACCGGCGGGGTTTCCGGAGGCGGTGGGGTTTGCGGTTGCGGCGCGGGTTCCGTGGGCCGGCCAACGTTATGCCCGCCGTCCTGGCGGGCACCCTGCGGGCCGTCGCTGCGCGACGTTGGGAACGGCTGTCCTGCCGTTCCCTGCGGCGCTACCGGTGATGTCATCGAATCTTCGGCGGGACCGCCTGGTGCTTCCGTGGGTAGGCGCAGGTTCGGGGGGATTCGGATCGCCGCGCCCGGGCGCAGCAGCAGCACGTCGCGGCCGCGGTCGAGCTTTGCGGCGGGTTCGAGCGAGCCGACCAGAAAGGCGTGGGTGTCGTCGGGACGCAGGGCGGTGATCTTTCCAACCGGGAAGCCGGCCGGGAAGCGGCCACCCAGGCCGGAGGTGACGATCTCGTCGCCGACTTCGACCCCGGCACTGAGCGGAATGTCGCGCAGCTCCAGGCTGTCGCCCCGCCCGTACACGATCAGGCGCACGCCATTGCGGGCCACGGTGACCGGCACGGCGTGGTCAGGGTCGGTCAGCAGCAATACGGTGGCGGAGCTGCCGGTGGTGGCGATCACCTGCCCCATCAGCCCACCGGCGTCGATCACCGCCTGGCCCATGTGCACGCCGTCGCGGCTGCCGGCGGCCAGCACCAGGCGCTGCTTCACCGGGTCCAGGTCGATGTCCAGGATCGGGGCCAGCTGCACATCCAGGCCGCTCCGTTCCGCCACGTTGAGCAGCTCGCGCAGCTGGGCGTTGTCCAGTGCGGCGGTCTGCAGGCGGGTCAGGCGGGCATTGGCGATCAGCAGCTGGTTGCGCAGCTCGCGGTTTTCGGCGACCAGCTGGCCGTGGCTGGCGGCGTTGTCCTTGACCTGGGTGCCCAGGCGGCCGGGCAGACCGGCCAGCGCCCACACCGGCTGCACCAGCACGTTGGCCTGGGCACGCGCACGCGCCAGCCAGCCGGCCTGGTCGTCGAGGACGATCAGAATGACAGCCAAGGCCAGGTAGGCCAGCAACCGCAACGGGCTGCTGGCATCCCCCTGGCGGGAGGTTACGGGAGGTCCGGCATAAGGCGGCACAGTAGGGACCGCTTATTCCGGCGCAAAGAACTCGTTGCCGTGCATGTCCACCAGCTCCAGCGCGCGGCCACCGCCACGTGCCACGCAGGTGAGCGGGTCGTCGGCCACCTGCACGTGCAGGCCGGTTTCCTCGGAGATCAGACGGTCCAGGTCGCGCAGCAGCGCGCCACCACCGGTGAGCACGATGCCGCGCTCGGCGACGTCGGCGCACAGTTCCGGCGGGGTCTGTTCCAGCGCCAGCTTGACCGCGCTGACGATGCCCGACAGCGGCTCGTGCAGGGCTTCCAGCACCTCGTTGGAGTTGATCTTGATCATCTTCGGCACGCCCTCGGCGAGGTTGCGGCCGGAGATTTCCATCTCGATGACCTCGGCCTGCGGGTAGGCGCAGCCCAGTTCGACCTTGATGCGCTCCGCGGTGGCTTCACCGATCAGCATGCCGTGGTTGCGGCGCACGTAGTTGGTGATGGACTCGTCGAAGCGGTCGCCGCCGATGCGGACCGAGGCCGAATAGACGATGCCGTTCAGCGAGATCACCGCGACCTCGGTGGTGCCACCGCCGATGTCGATGACCATCGAACCACGCGCTTCGGTCACCGGCATGCCGGCACCGATGGCGGCGGCCATGGGTTCTTCGATCAGGAACACGTCGCGGGCACCGGCTTCCTCAGCCGATTCCTTGATGGCGCGGCGCTCGACCTGGGTCGAGCCGGCCGGCACGCAGACCAGCACGCGCGGGCTCGGGCGCAGCACGCGCGACTTGTGCACCTTCTTGATGAAGTGCTTGAGCATGGCCTCGGTGTAGGTGAAATCGGCGATGACGCCGTCCTTCATCGGGCGGATGGTGGTGATGTGGCCCGGGGTACGGCCGAGCATCTGCTTGGCCTCGGCACCGACCGCGGCGACCGAACGGGTACCGCCGATGGCGCGGTCCTGGCGCACGGCCACGACCGACGGCTCGTTCAGCACGATCCCCTGCCCGCGCACGTAGATGAGAGTGTTGGCCGTGCCCAGGTCGATGGACAGGTCGTTGGAGAACATGCCACGCAGTTTCTTGAACATCTGAGGAAGGGGTCCTGAGGGGTGTCGTGCCCGCCGCGGGATGGCGAAAAAATGGGCAGAAATCGAGGTCGACAAGCCTAGCAATCCGCCTGTTCGCGAGCAAGGACAAATCTGGCGGAAAGCTTGCCTTCACGGCCATTCAGGCCAACGTGATCACCTCGGGTTCTGGCCCTCAGGCCATTCACCCGTTAACCTTTGCGCCATTGGGTGCCGGACGGCGCCGTTTTGATGCCCGGCCGCCGGGCCCCCAGACCCCTTTCGCATAGGCTTATTCGATGTCCGCTTTGATCTGTGGTTCTCTTGCCTTCGACACCATCATGGTGTTCCCGGACCAGTTCAAGAATCACATCCTGCCGGACAAGGTGCACATCCTGAATGTGTCGTTCCTGGTGCCGCGCATGCGCCGCGAGTTCGGCGGCTGCGCCGGCAACATCGCCTACAACCTGCACCTGCTGGGCGGTTCGCCGATCCCGATGGGTACGGTGGGCTCGGACTTCGGCCCCTACCGCGAGTATTTCCAGGGCCTGGGCATCGACCTCAGCCGGGTCAAGGTGATCGACGAGCTGTTCACCCCGCAGGCGTTCATCACCACCGACCACGACAACAACCAGATCACCGCCTTCCACCCGGGCGCGATGATGCGTTCGTACGAGAACCACGTGAAGGACGTGCCGGGCGTGACCTTGGGCCTGGTCGGCCCGGACGGCCGCGAAGGCATGATCCAGAACGCCGAGGAGTTCTCCGCCGGCGGCGTGCCGTTCATCTTCGACCCGGGCCAGGCGATGCCGCTGTTCAACGGTCCGGAGCTGCGCACCTTCATCGAGCAGGCCGACTACGTGGTGGTCAACGACTACGAGTCCAACCTGCTGCAGGAACGCACCGGTTGGGACGAAAAAGAGATCGTGAGCCGGGTCAAGGCCTACATCACCACCCGCGGCCCGAAGGGCGCGGTGATCCACACCCCGGAAAAGACCTACGACATCCCGCCGGCGCACGAGCGCCGCGTGGTCGACCCGACCGGCTGTGGCGACGCGTTCCGCGCCGGCCTGATCTACGGCATCGAGAAGGGTTATGACTGGCTGACCATCGGCCGCATGGGCAACCTGATGGGCGCGCTGAAGGTGGAGCACCCGGGTACGCAGAACCAGCGCTTCACGTTCGAAGAGTTCAACGAGCAATTCAAGCAGCAGTTCGGTTACGCCCTTACGGCGTAACCGAAGCTGCTGCTTTAATTGCTCGCCCACGATTCGCGACGCGAATCGTGGGCCCCGAAGCATTCCACCTATCCCCGCGCCTGTCGGCGCGCCCCCGTAACAAAAGGGGGGTGTTGGTCCAGATGGATTTCCGGGGCGCGTGGGCACACAT
>NZ_JASCOZ010000140.1 GCF_029960115.1 Stenotrophomonas sp. PS02289 | reverse complement strand
CCCCCCCCCGCCCCCCCCCCCCGCCGCCCCCCCCGGGGGCGGGCCGGGCGCGCCCCCACGGCGACCTGGGTGTCAGCGGCGGCGACCTCCAGCTGCAGGTTGTGACGGGCCTGCTCCAGCGAGATCAGCGAGGTCGCCATGCGCATGGTCACCGCACGGGTGCCAGCGGCGAACTTGATGTAGCCGGTGGGACGACCGGTGTCGATCAGGCCGCTGCGCTGCCACGGCTGGTCGAAACTGGCATACACGAACATGCGGGTTGCGCCGGTGGACAAGCCGCTGCGCACGTCGGTGTAGCCACTGAGGGTGCCGGTGTTCGCATCCAGGGTCAGCCCACCGCGCGCATCCACGTTGTCGAACAGCAGGTTGGCATCGCCCTCGGCCGGAAAGCCGAACTCGAACACCGCCGCGTGATCGGTCGGGGCCAGCGCGGCGGTGATGCCGTTGTCGAAGCGCACGCGGTACTCGTGTGGTCGCGCCACTTCGTGCGCACGATCGAACGCCAGGCTGCGCGCCACGCGATCAGCCTCAGGGATGCCGGGCGTGCTGGAGGGCATCACCTGGAAGGTCTGGCGGTCACCCATCCATGGGCTGGGCTGGTGGCTGAGCGAGAACGCCTGCAGGCGCGGCCGGTTGGCGTCGTCGTTGTGTTCGTTCCAGGCATACAGCCACGACAGCGAGCCGGCATTCGTGGCCGGGGTCCAGAAGTTGAAGCCATGCGGCACGGCGACAGCGGGAATGTTGTTGCCGCGCGAGAAGCGGCCGTTGGACTGGGTACCCCGGGTGGTCACCACCCAGTCGCTCGGGCGCTTGCGCACGGCCGGCGCGATGGATTGCACGCCGATGTCGTCCAGCCAGCCCTGCGCCGGATGCCCTGGTGCGGGCTGCACATCCAGCTCCAGCGCCACCACACGCTTGCCCAAGAGTGCAGGCACCTCGCCCAGGCGCACCTGCTTGTACGCCCACTGCTGCGGATAGAGGGTTTTCGAGTCGCCCTGTTCGGCAGCGCCGAGCGCCACGCCATGCTGATCGCGCACGTGCAGGCCGGACAGGCGGGTGCCGTCGTCCAGCACCGCGTCCACTGAAACATAGGTGGAGGCCACGGTGTCGTCGCCGACGATCTCCGGCAGCACCGACCAGAACAGCGTAGTGTCGGGCGCGATCAGCACATCCAGTTCGAAGAGACGCTGGCGGCCGCTGCCCTGGTAGGCCAGGGCATGCAGGCCGGTGCTGCCGACGTCGGCCTTGGCCGCATAGGGCTGCTTTGGACCGGTACCCGTGCGCAGCTGAAGCCCGGTAGCGGTGCCCTGCACCGTCGGTTGCCCGGGTTCGAACGAGGTGGAGAATCCCGCCCCTTGCACCGATGGCACCGCGAGCAGCCCCAGCAGGGGCAGCAGAGCGCGAGCGCGCATCACAGCCACGTCAACTCAGCCACCACCGGGTAGTGATCCGAGGGGTACAGCGGCCCCTCGTGGTCATCCACCGAATGCACCGAGCGGATGCCGAACTGGCGATAGAGCACCCAGTCGATGCGCGCATCCGGGTTGCCGGTGAACGCATGCGCGGTCTTCTCCGGCCCGCTGCGGGCGGGAGCCTGGTCCCAGGCGTCGGACAGCTCTGCGGTCAGCAGACGGTGCGTCGGACCGTCGGGATGGGCGTTGAAGTCGCCGGTCACCACCACCGGCGCATCACCGGCCAGCTGCTGGATACGAGCCAGCAGCAGCCGTGCACAGCGCTCGCGCAGGGCCTCGGCGGCGTCGGTGTGCGGCAGATGGGTGTTGAACAGGAAGAAGCGCTTGCCGTTGCGACGATCTTCAAACTCACCCCAAGTGGCCATACGCGGCATCGGGCCGTCGAAGTTGGCACTGCCCGGCACATCGGGGGTTTCCGAGTACCAGAAGTCGCCCTGGCGCAGCAGGGTCAGCCGGCGGGTGTCGTAGAACAGGCCCATGTGCTCGTTGCCGTTGCCGTCCACCTCGTTGCCGTTGCGGCCCTTGCCGAACCAGGCGTGGTGCGGCAGCTGCTGGCCCAGCCAGGTGGCCTGGCCGAGCAGCAGCTCCTGCATGCCGATCAGGTCGGGCTGCTGCTCCACGATGGTTTTCAGGGTCAAGGCGCGGCGGTTCTCCCACAGGTTCACCCCGTCGTTGGGCGAGGCGTAGCGGACGTTGAAGGTCATCACCCGCAACACAGCGGCCTCGTCCTTCGCGGTGGCGGCGGGCGAGGTGGCACAGGCCGACAGCACGCCGACAACGAGGGCGAACAACAGCAGGGCAGACAGGGCGCGCAGGCGGCGGATGGTCATGGCAATGTCCTTACGGGTTCAGGTCGTAGCTGACGTGCAGCGCGTAGGTGGGACCGTAGTTGTTGAGGTTACGCATGTATTCGAAGTTGTCGCCCACGGTCTGGTACTGATCTTCGCCGAACAGGTTGGCGGCGGTCAGGCCGACCGACCACTTGTCATTGATGCGGGTCTTCAGCGAGACATCGGTCACGTAGCGCGAGCGGAAGCCACGGTCACCCCAGCTGTTGGCCCCGATGGTGAAGATGTGCTTGCCGGTGTAGTTCTCGCTGACGGTCAGGCTGGTGTTCAACCACGGCATATGCCAGGTGATGCCCAGGTTGGCGATGGTCTTGGGCTGCGAAGCGAGCTGGTGGATCGTGCGCTCGCCGCCGGCCCAGCGGTAGACCATCTCACCGTCCATCTGCGCGGCGTTGAACAGCACGTCGAAGCGGTGCTCGCCCAGGGCCATGTCCCGGTTGACCAGCGAGAGCTCGACGCCGCGCACGCTGGAGTCCTCCAGGTTCTGCGGCGTGTTGATGCTGGTCACGCGGCCCTGGTCGTCGATGGATTCACTGGTGATGCCGGCGATGTTGTCGCTGATGTCCTTGTGGAACACGGCCAGCGAGGCGTAGCCGCGACCGTCATTGAAGTACTTCTCCAGCGACAGGTCGAAGTTGGTGGAGCGCTGCGGCTTCAGGTCGGGGTTGCCGCGCGAGATGCTGCAGTCGCCACTGTCGCCGTCGCAGTTCACCACTTCGGCCTGGGCGATGTTGGAGGGAATCGGGCGACCGATCGTCTTGCTGGCGCTGAAGCGCAGGTTCATGTCCTCACGCAGGTGCGCGGTCAGGTTCAACGAGGGCAGCAGGTTGTCGTAGCCACCGCCGTTGCGGCCGGTTCCGGTCACCACGCCCGCCGTGATCGCGGGGGTGTGGGCGGTGAAGGTGGTGTCGTCGTAGCGCACGCCGGCCACGGCTTCAAGGAAGTCGGTGCTGTAGTGGAACGAGACGTATGCGTTCTTGACCGTTTCCAGATAACGGAAGTCCGAGGCCAGGCTGGAGTAGGTCGAACCGGTCTGGTCCACCGGCAACGCGTCCCAACCGCCGTTGCCCATGAAGGCGTGGTAGTCGAAGAACGGCAGCGCGTACTGCGACTTCGGGTAGCGGAAGCCCGGCTGGTACAGGTAGTCGCTGAAGTCACCGCCGGCGACGTTGTTGCGGCGGGTGATGTCACTCTCCACCTCCAGGCGCTTGTACTCCAGGCCGCTGGCGATGCCGAAGCCGCGTGCTTCCGGGCCGACGTTCCAGCGGTGGTCCAGGCGCACGTCGCGCACTTCAGCGGTGCCGTAGGTCTGCGATTCGGAGGCACTGTTGAGGTCGTAGCGGGCGCTGTCGATGATGCCCGGGTCGCTCAGGCCGGTGATGTTGTAGATCTCGCCGACCCCGGGGGAGGCATAGGTGAGGCTCTGACCCACTGGCTTGGCAGTGAGGCGGGTGCTGCGACCGTGCGCATTGATGCGGTCGCGGGTGTAGCCGCCGCGCAGGGCCAGCCACTGGTTGTCCTGCTCCCATTCGATGCCGCCGAGCACGCCGCGGTTGTTGCGGGCCCAGACCTTGTTTTCGAAGATGACGTTGAGCGAATCAATGCCCTTGGTGCCGGACACCGGGGTCTGGTCGGTGACGTTGCGCTGGGTGATGAACTCGTAGCCGTTCTCGGTGCGGCGCTCTTCCATGCCGTAGTTGTACATCAGCACGGAGGCGCGGAACGGACTGTCACTGGGCATCCACTCCAGCTTGGCCGAGCCGCCATAGGTGCGGATCCAGCGGTTGTCGGCGTAGTAGGCGAAGTTGTTCGGCGCGGACATGCCGTTCCAGCCCTGCGCGGGCAGCGGGCCGGTGATGTAGTTGCCCTGGCTGTCGAAGAACTGCTGCGAGCTCTGGAAGAGCTTGTTCTGCGAAGTCTGGAAGTCCTGGTTGCGCGCGGACAGGGTGAGGCCGAACTGGTCACTGCTGCCGAAGGTGGTGCTGAAACTGCCGCTGAGGCCGCTGCCCCAGCGGTCGGTGGTCTGCGAGAGGCTGTTGCGGCCGTCGTCGTTGCCGAGCGCGTGGTAGTTCACGCTGGCGTCCACGTGCAGCGAGTTGCGCGGCTTGTCGAACGCGCTGCCGCTGACCAGGTTGATGCCGGCCCCGATGCTGTCCGGGTTCTGCTCGGCGCTGAAGGTCTTGAAGATGTCGATGCGCGAGGCGATGTCGTTGGGAATCAGCTGCAGATTGATCTTGCGCTCACCGCCGCCTTCGTCGCCCACCGAGGCCATGGTGATGCCATCGAGGGTGGTGCTGTTGAGGTTGGCGGCGATGCCGCGCACGGTCACGTAGCGCGGCTGGTCTTCGTCGCGCATCAGGCTGACGCCCGGTGCCACCACCAGGCGCTGTGCGATGGAGTTTTCCTGGCTGGTGACCTGGATGCTTTCCTGGTCGATCGAGTCCACCAGTACGGACGAACGACGCTTGGCGTCGACCGCCGTCGCGGTGACACCGGCATTGGCGGTGACCTGCAACGCGTCCAATGTGGTGGCGTCGGCGGCAGCGCCCGGGCGGGCGGCGGCGGTGTCGGCGACCTCTTCCAGCGGAGCGGCGTGCAGCTGGGACATGGCCAGCAGCAGCGCAATCGCAAGGCCGGTCTTCGTTGCCGGTGCGGCACTGCGCGACATGGAGTGCGCGGTGTGCGCGGACGGGAACGACGACGAGCGGTACGACGACATACGCAGAATCTCCGTGGTTAGATCGATCTAAACCGCTAGCGTATGGGTTGGATGTGACAGTGGGATTCCAGTTTTGTGGTGCGTGCGGCCGGAAATGTGAGGCACCGCACGAAATGCGCTCAGCGCATCTGCATCAACAGCGAATGCAGAATCCGCGCATCTTCCTCGTCCAGCACCTGCGGCAGATCGTCGCGCCCGCGGAAGCGGCGATGGAATGCGCCAATGGCAGCCTCCCGGTTCGCCAACGAATAGCCAAATGCCTTCAGCGCGAGCGTCGCATCAAATCCAGCCGGTGCCGGGCCATCGCTCGCGCGTGGCCACAGACCGAAGCCGGCTTCGGCCAGCTGCTGCCACGGGAAGTAGCGGCTGGGATCGCTCTTGCGCGTGGGAGCCAGGTCGGCATGGGCGATGATCTGGCTGCGCGGAATGTCGAGCCGGGTGCAGACATCGTCCAGCAGGCGGATCAATGCGGCGATCTGCGCCGGCGCGAACGGACTGTTGCCATCGTTGTCGATTTCAATGCCGATGGACGTGGAGTTCAGGTCCGCGAGCGAACCCCAGCGGCCGCCGCCGGCATGCCACGCGCGGCGGTTGTCGGCCACCAGTTGATAGATGTGGCCGTCGGAACCGACCAGATAGTGTGAGCTGACCCGCCCGCCGCTGTTGGCGGTGCGCAGTGTATGCAGGCTCTGCTGCACGTTGTCCTGGTCGGTGTGGTGCAGGACGATGATGACCGGCTTGCGCTCGTTGTGGTTGGGCGAAGGCACCCAGGTGGCGAGCGGGCTGCGCAGGTCGGTGGTGGCACAGCTGCTGAGCAGCAGCGCGGCGAGCAAGGCGAGCGGGAGGCGGAATCGGTGCATGGGTCGATTGTGGCCCATGGCGGAGTCTGGGGCGAATGAAAGAAAAAGACCGGCGATCTTGGGAATCGCCGGTCAAGACAGCATCTCTCTCTCGTTTCTTGTATTTCAGGTCTGCAGCAGTTGCCGGGCAGGGCCCGGCACTACCCATGCATTGCGGAGGGCCGGCCAACGGCCGGCGCTACCGAAGCGATTTCATATCAGCGGTCAGCGTATGAGGCCTCACGCTTCGTACGCAGATTCGCCGTGGGAGGTCACGTCGAGGCCGGTGCGTTCGGCTTCCTCGGTGACGCGCAGGCCGACCACCAGCTTGACCACCAGCAGGATCGCGGCGGTGACCACGGCGCACCAGAGGATGGTGAAGCCGACGCTGACCACCTGCACCCACACCTGGTGACCGATGTCCAGGTCCGCCTTGGTGCCGCCCAGCGACTGCGCGCTGAACACACCGGTGAGGATGGCACCGACGATGCCGCCGATGCCGTGCACACCGAACACGTCGGCGGTGTCGTCCACGCGCAGCAGGCGCTTCAGGCCGGTGACACCCCACACGCAGACCACACCGGCGACCAGGCCGATGACGATCGCGCCGAGCGGACCGACGGTGCCGCAGGCCGGGGTGATGCCGACCAGACCGGCCACCGCACCCGAAGCTGCGCCAAGAGCGGAGGGCTTGCCCTTGCTCACGGCTTCCACCAGGGTCCAGCCCAGCACCGCGGCGGCGGTGGCGAGGATGGTGTTGATGAAGGCCAGCGAGGCCACGGTGTCTGCAGCGGCGGCGGAGCCGGCGTTGAAGCCGAACCAGCCGACCCACAGCAGCATCGCGCCGATGTAGGTGAACGGCACGTTGTGCGGCTTCAGCGCGGTCTGGCCATAGCCGATGCGCTTGCCGACGAAGTACGCGGCGACCAGACCGGCCACGCCGGCATTGATGTGCACCACGGTGCCGCCAGCGAAGTCGATGGCACCCATTTCACCCAGGTAACCGCCGCCCCACACGATGTGGGCCATCGGGATGTAGCTGAGGGTGAACCACAGGGCGGAGAACAGCAGCACCGCCTTGAACTTGATGCGCTCGGCGAAGGCACCGACGATCAGCGCGGTGGTGATACCGGCGAAGGTGGACTGGAAGGCAACGAACAGATAGTCCGGCAGGCCGGCGATGGGCGTGTTGCCAACCGAATCCGGTGCGAAGCCCTTGAGGAAGGCGAACTGGGTGAACGAACCGAAGAAGGCGTTGCCTTCGCTGAACACCGCGCTGTAGCCGTAGGCCACCCACAGCATCAGCACCAGCGAGAACACCACCAGGATCTGGCTGAGCACCGACAGCACGTTCTTGGAACGGACCAGGCCGCCATAGAACAACGCCAGGCCAGGCACCACCATCAGCAGCACCAGCAGGGTGGAGGTGAGCATCCAGGCGACATCGCCATGGTCGAAGGTGGGGGCGGCGGCTTCTTCTGCCGGTGCGGCAACGGCCGCGGCGGCGGCCGGATCGGGCAGTTGCTCGACGGTGACGTTTTCTTCCGCAACCGGGGCCACCTGGGCCTGGGCATGCGCGGTGCTGGAGAACGCACCCACGGCCAGCGCGCTGAGCAGCATCATCAGACACACGGCGTGGAACCGGACTTGCCACCCGGTGAACAAAGAGGTCTTCATGGTGGGGACTCCGAGTGAGAGTTAGAGCGCGTCTGCGCCGATTTCGCCGGTGCGGATGCGCACCACCTGTTCCACAGGCGTAACGAAGATCTTGCCGTCGCCGATCTTGCCGGTGCCGGCTGCGTTCTGGATCGCTTCAACCACCGCGTCCAGACGGTCGTCGGTGACCACGGTTTCAATCTTGATCTTCGGCAGGAAATCCACGACGTACTCCGCGCCGCGGTACAACTCGGTATGACCCTTCTGCCGACCGAAGCCTTTGACTTCGGTCACGGTAATGCCCGACACGCCCGCGTCGGAGAGGGCCTCGCGGACCTCGTCGAGCTTGAACGGCCGGATGATGGCGGAGATCAGTTTCATGCGCATGTCCCGATGGTGGATGGAACCGGCCTGCCGTGGCAGGCCGGCGTCAGGTCAACCGGCGGCCACTTGCACATGGCCGCTGGTTGTCGCGCCGAACGATGCGTGGACCACGCCGTGCCGACGCCCGTTACGGGCGACGCCAGCGGTGACGCGGGAGGGAGGAAGGCCCATGCAGCGTCCGGTCTCTCTTGCCCCTGGTGGTGCGTGGTGCGTAACACGGTGGTGCGTGCCGTGCGGCTCCCCAGCCGCGAAGCGATGGCGACGACGAAGGTGGGAGGGATGCCCTTCGTCGTCGCCACCTTGTTGCTCAGTTCGCGTAGTACAGCTGGTACTCCAGCGGGTGGGTCGCCGCGCGGAACTTGGTGACTTCCTGCATCTTCAGCGCGATGTAGCCGTCGATGAAGTCGTCGCTCATGACGCCGCCGGCCTTGAGGAACTCGCGATCCTTGTCCAGTGCTTCCAGGGCCTGGTCGAGCGAGGAGCAGACCTGCGGGATCAGCTTCTCTTCTTCCGGCGGCAGGTCGTACAGGTCCTTGTCGCTCGGTGCGCCCGGGTCGATCTGGTTCTTGATGCCGTCCAGGCCGGCCATCATCAGCGCGGTGAAGGTCAGGTAGCCGGACTGGATCGGATCCGGGAAGCGCATTTCAATGCGGCGCGCCTTCGGGTTGGACACCCACGGAATGCGGCACGAGGCCGAACGGTTACGGGCCGAGTAGGCCAGCATGACCGGGGCTTCGAAGCCCGGAACCAGACGCTTGTAGCTGTTGGTGCCGGAGTTGGAGAAGGCGTTGATGGCCTTGGCGTGCTTGAAGATGCCGCCGATGTACCACAGGGCCAGCTGGCTCAGGCCGCCGTAGCCGTCGCCGGAGAACAGGTTGGTGCCGCCCTTGGACAGCGACTGGTGCACGTGCATGCCGCTGCCGTTGTCGCCGACGATCGGCTTGGGCATGAAGGTGGCGGTCTTGCCGTTGCGGTGGGCGACGTTCTTGATGACATGCTTCATGCGCAGCAGTTCGTCGGCCTTCTGCACCAGGGTGCTGAACTTGGTGCCGATTTCGCACTGGCCGGCGGTGGCCACTTCGTGGTGCTGCACTTCGACTTCGATGCCGACCTGGGCCAGCGTCTTGCACATTTCAGCGCGCAGGTCGTGCAGCGAGTCGGTCGGCGGAACGGGGAAGTAACCGCCCTTCACGGCCGGACGGTAACCGCTGTTGGCACCGTCGTACTTGGCACCGGTGTTCCAGGCGGCTTCTTCAGAGTCGACCTTGAAGAAGGTGTTGCCCATGTCGTTGGCGAAACGCACGGAGTCGAAGATGAAGAATTCCGGTTCCGGACCAAAGAAGGCCGATTCGGCGATGCCGGAGGACTTCAGGTAGGCCTCGGCGCGCTTGGCGATGCCGCGCGGGCAGCGGCCGTACGGCTGCATGGTGGCCGGATCGAGGATGTCGCAGCTGATCACCAGGGTCGGGTCGGCGTAGAACGGGTCGACGTAGGCGCTGGCCGGATCCGGCAGCAGGACCATGTCGGATTCATTGATGCCCTTCCAGCCGGCGATGGAGCTGCCGTCGAACATCTTGCCTTCTTCAAACAGCGACGGTTCCACGATGCTGACCGGGAAGGTGACGTGCTGTTCGACGCCACGCATATCGACAAAGCGCAGGTCGATGAACTCGATCTGGTTGTCCTTGATCAGCTTCTCAACGTTTTCCACGGACATCGGTGAAACCTCGAATGGGTGATTGCCTGGGTTGATAGAGCAATCCCCGTGCCAACTTTTCGGGCTTCACAAGTCGTTGATTTCGCTTGCTGGGGCGGTGGACCTCCCCTGAACGGTGCGCACCATTGCGGTGCATCGACCGGATCGTGCACACATTTGGTGCGTGCGCCGATGTTTTATATTGGGCGTCATCCATACACGCAGCCGGGCAGAGCCCGGCTCTACATTGAGCCCCTGATGTCCGATCTGCTTTCCGCCCTGTTGCTGGGCATTCTTGAAGGTCTTACCGAATTCCTCCCGATTTCCAGCACCGGCCATCTGCTGATCGCCCAGCACTGGCTGGGTGAGCGCTCGGACTTCTTCAACATCGTGATCCAGGCCGGTGCGATCCTGGCCATCACCCTGGTGTTCCGCCAGCGCCTGTGGCAGCTGGCGACCGGCCTGAATGAAAAGGAAAACCGCGATTACGTGCTGAAGCTGGGCACGGCCTTCCTGGTCACCGCCGTGGTGGGCCTGCCGGTGCGCCTGGCCGGCTGGGAGCTGCCGGAGACGGTCACGCCGATTGCCTGGGCGCTGATCATCGGCGGCATCTGGATGCTGCTGGTGGAGGCACGCACGGCCAAGCTGCCTGACCGCAGCGAGGTGACCTGGACGGTGGCGGTGCTGGTGGGCCTGGCGCAGGTGGTGGCCGGGGTGTTCCCGGGCACCTCGCGCTCGGCCTCGGCGATCTTCGTGGCGATGCTGTTCGGCCTGAGCCGGCGCGCGGCGGCGACGGAGTTCGTGTTCCTGGTCGGCATTCCGACCATGTTCGCGGCCAGTGCCTACGCCTTCCTGGAACTGGCCAAGGACGGCAAGCTGGCCAGCGAGAACTGGACCGACGTGGGCGTGGCCTTTGTTGCCGCCATCATCACCGGCTTCGTCGTAGTGAAGTGGTTGCTGGGCTACATCAAGGCACACCGCTTCACCGCGTTTGCGTTCTACCGCATCGCGCTGGGTGTGGGTCTGCTGCTGTGGCTGCCTGCCGGCACCTGAATGCGCCGGCCCGCGGGTGACCCCGAACGGGGCGCTCCCGCGTTCAACTCGAAGGTTCCTCAAGGAGATGTCCATGAAACGCAATCTGATGCTGGTCCTGCCGCTGGCGTTGCTGGCCGCCTGCAGCGCCCCCTCCAGCCAGACCCCGGGCGGTCCGGCGCGCGACGAGCTGGCTCCAGCCCCGACGGCGGCTGCCGACCAGAAGGCGGTGGCCCTGCTGGACCAGCAGCGCCTGCTGGCCAATCACTGGGTGCTGGAGAATGCGACTGACAGCAGCGGCAAGCGGCTGGACGTGCTGCTGGCGCGCGAGGAAAAGCCGGTCACGCTGGACTTCCAGGACGGCCGCATCGCGGTCAGCAACACCTGCAACCGCATGAGCGGCGGCTACACCCTGGCCGATGGCACGCTGACGGTCTCGCCGCTGGCCTCGACCATGATGGCCTGCACCGACAAGGCGCTGATGGCGCTGGATCAGGCGGTCGGCTCGCGGCTGGAAGGCGCGCTGAAGGCGGAGCTGGGCGTCAACGACCAGCTGACCCTGCACACGGCCAGCGGCGATCTGCTGGTGTTCGGGCCGCGACCGACCGCGGAAACGCGCTTTGGCGGCCCGGGCGAAACGGTGTTCATTGAAGTGGCCGCGCAGACCAAACCCTGCCCGCATCCGCTGATCCGCGACATGCAGTGCCTGCAGACCCGCGAAGTGAAGTTCGACGAGCAGGGGCTGAAGCAGGGCACGCCGGGCGCGTTCGAGAACTTCTACAGCAGCATCGAGGGGTATACGCACGAGCCGGGCACGCGCAACGTGCTGCGGGTGAAGCGCTTTGCCATTGCCAATCCGCCGGCGGATGCACCGGCGCAGGCGTATGTGCTGGATATGGTGGTGGAGTCGGCGACCGAGAAGTAAGTCGGGTTCCGTAGTGCCGGGCTGTGCCCGGCATCACCGTGGGCTGCGGGCCCGGCAACCGCCCGCG
>NZ_JASCOZ010000013.1 GCF_029960115.1 Stenotrophomonas sp. PS02289 | reverse complement strand
GAGCCACGCCCTGCGTGGCTTCGACCCTGTCTCTGGCCCCACGAGCAGCCACGCAGGGCGTGGCTCTACGTCGCCTGAACCACAATGTAAAGAAACCGTGAAGATCGGCCGATAACCGATCTCTCCCCCTACATTCGTGGATCACTCATGGATCTGTTGCGCAACGTCAGCGTCGTCTGGCGTCTTGGTCTTGGCTTTGGACTGTTACTGGTACTGGTAGTTGCCGTAGTCGCCACCGGCGCAGTCGGGGCCACCGTGCAGAAACACGCCATGCAGACCGTCGTCGACGAAGGCGTGGCCAAGGTCCACCTGCTCTCCGACCTGCTCGACGCCAACAACCAGATGCTGGTCGTCCGCCGTGAAATGCTCATCCGCCAGGGTCAGGAGCGCGAAGCCGATGAAAAGCGCATCGCCGACCTGGTCACCCGCTACGAAGCCAGCTGGGCCGCCTACCAGGCTCTCCCCCACAACGCCGAAGGCCAGCAGGTCATCGACAACATCACCGCCAAGCGCGCCATTGCCCGCCCGCTCAACAAGCAGTCGGGGCAGATGATGGCCGACGGCGATTTCGCCGGTGCCGTGGCCTTCACCCTGAGTGAAGTGCAGAAAGCCGCCAACGGCTGGAACAAGGCGTTGGCCGATGGCGTCGCCTATGAGGAAGCCGAAAGCCGCAAGGCCGCCGCCGAAGCCATCCGCGTTGGCGAGCGCACCCAGCTGCAGCTGCTGGTGCTTGGCGGCATCGCCCTGCTGGTCGGCATTGCCGCCTCCGTGCTGATCGGCCGCAGCTTCACCGGCCCGCTCGGCCGCGCCGTCACCCTGGCCGACCGCATGGCCAAGGGCGAGCTTGACCAGAACTTCAACCTCGGCGGCCGCGACGAACTCACCCGTTTGGGCGAAGCCATGGGCAGCGTGCGCCGCAACGTGCAGGCGGCGATCACCGCGCAGCTGGACATGGCGCGCGAACACGAAGCCGGTGCCATCAGCTACCGCATGGACGCCGATGCGCTGCCCGGCGACTACGGCCGCATGCTGCACGCCACCAATGAACTGGTCGGCTCGCACGTGGACGTGCAGAACCACATGGTCGATGTGATGCAGGATTACGCGATCGGCGACCTGCGCCGTGACCTGGACAGCTACCCCGGCGAAAAGGCCGTGCTCACCCGCACCATGGCCACAGTCAAGGCCAACCTGACCGCCATCAATCACGGTATCGACACCCTTGCCGCTGCCGCCCGCGCGGGCGACTTCAGCGTGCGCGGCGACGAGGCCGCGTTCCAGTTCCAGTTCCAGGCCATGGTCGCCAACCTCAACGGCATGATGGCAGCCTCGCAGTCCAGCATCGCCGACCTCTCGACCGTGCTGCGCGCCATTTCCACCGGTGACCTCACCGAGCGAATGAGCGGGCAGTACCAGGGCGTGTTCGCGCAGATGCGCGATGACGCCAACGTCACCGCGGCCCAGCTCACCGGCATCGTGCAGCAGATCCAGGGCGCGGCCGGCAGCATCAACAATGCCGCGCAGGAACTGGCTGCCGGTCACAGCGATCTGTCGCGTCGCACCGAGCAGCAGGCCGCCAATCTTGAAGAAGCCGCAGCATCGATGGAAGAACTGACCTCCACCGTGCGCCAGAACGCCGAACTGGCCAACCAGGCCGACCAGGAAGCGCATGCCGCCGGTGCCGCCGTGCGTGCCACCGAGCAGGCCATCGCGCAGATGGCGGCGGTGATGGGCGAGATCGATCAGTCCTCCGCGCGTATTTCCGAAATCTCCTCGGTCATCGACGGCATTGCGTTCCAGACCAACATCCTCGCGCTCAACGCCGCCGTGGAAGCGGCGCGCGCCGGTGAAAACGGCCGTGGTTTCGCGGTGGTCGCCAGCGAGGTGCGCACCCTGGCCCAGCGTGCCGGCACGGCGGCGAAGGAGATCAAGGACCTCATCGATGTGGCCAGCGACAAGGTCAAAACCGGCCTCAACGTCACCGTCGAATCGGAAGCGGCCATCGCTCGCCTCACCCAAGCCAGCTCACGCACCAACCAGCTGATGAGCGACATTGCCGCCGCCACCAAGGAGCAGGCGGCGGGTATCGAGCAGGTCAATCAGGTGGTGGTACAGATGGACCAGGTCACCCAGCAGAACGCTGCGCTGGTGGAAGAAGCCACTGCCGCCAGCCGCGCGCTGGAAGAGCAGGCGCAGTCGCTCAATGAAGCAGTGGCAGTGTTCAAGTTGGAGCAGCAGAGCAGCAAAGGCATGCCTCGTCGGGCTGCCTGATTCACCCATTGTCCCGCCTCGGCTGTTGGCCGGGGCGGGGCTGGCGCAAGACATCAGACCATGTTGGCAGCTTTGGGCAACACGAACCAGAACGCCAGCACGGCGGTTGCCACGCACGGGTCATCTGAGGGTCACGGTGATGCAGTGGAGGGTTCATCCTCCACCAAGGTGATATGACCGTCGTCGATGTTCCACATCAGGTTGTTGGACGTGCCCACGAACAGCGGTATGCGCCCCCACAGCCCCCAGTAAACGTGGACTTCCATCGGCGTCGGGTCTAGCAGGTGCATGGTCACGATCGCGGCTACCTTGGGCCCTTTCTCCAGCTGGATGCAGCTGTAAGTGAACGGCCGGCTGGCGGTTACCTGGCCACGGGTGACGTCGACCTTGAAGCTGCCGCCCAGCGGTATGAATCGGGGGTCGCGGGTGCCGGGAAGCAGGTATACCGCCCAATGATCGAGGGACGCGCCGTCGGGAATCGCCACCATCTTGTACGTTGGCGCGCACGCGGCAATCTGCGGTGTCGATGCCGCACGCCGTGCTTGTGCCGCAGCGGCTTCATACGGCGTCAGCGCGACCGGCACAGCCAGCACTTCCGGTGTGCCCGCCACGGCCCCCTGCGCATCGACCGTGACCCGGTACAACACCGCCGGCGTGGCGTCGAGGAAGCTCACCACCACCGAATCACCGCGCGCTTCGGTGATCCAGTCCTTGACGCGTTTGTCCTTGCGGAACTTTCTGTCCTTCGTCACCAGCGTCTCGAGCGCGTGCTCAGCCGCCCGGTCGTGCAGGTACATCAACCGCCCCACGGTTTCCGCGCGAGCGAGCGCCGCCTGCGTGTCGCTGGCATTCAAGACCGGCATCGGCTTCGGTGGTGCGTCGTCGGCACGCGCCTGGCCCGTGGCGAGGACTGCGCCGATCACAATCAGGCAGAACATACGCATGGTCTGACGCTCCTCAACGCAGTTCGAAGGCGGCTTCCAACGGAAGTGTCACCCCGCGATTCTTGTCGTGCACGGTCATGCTGACCGTCCAGGTACCGGTTGCATCACCTTCCTCGGCGGTGAACTTCAATCCCACCGACGACAGGTATACCCGCTTCGGGTCGCTTTCCAGCCGGGTGACGAAGCAGGGCAGGTCATGGTCGTTGCTGCTCAGCGTGCCGTCCGGGTGTGCCACCTTCAGGTCGCAGCGCACGTTGGTCATGCTGGCTTCGTCCAGCTTCGGGTTGCTGACAAAGGCCAGTACATACAGGTCACCGCCTGCCGAGACCGAGTCGGCCAGCCGGAAGTTCGGCACCTCGCCTTTCGGTGCCTCCCATTCCTGTTGCCAGTCCGGGTCGTCGGTGATCAGCAGCGAAGCCGAGAATTCACCTTCCTGCTTGCTTGCCGATCCCTGCGGCAGGATCGAGTCCTCCGCGCCGGCCGCCACCGGCAGCAGCATGATCAGGCCGGCCAACACCCATGCGACAGACTTCATCTGTTTTCCCCTGTGAACCGCATCGCGCAGTAAGTGCCGAGTATCGCTTGCGAACTGCCACCGCCGTCAAGGCAGGCCGCGTCCCGGTTTGACGTTGAACCCGTCACAGCGACCATGCCACCATGCCGGTACCCCCGCTGTTGTGGCTGCCTGCATGGACGCTCAACCCACCCTGGTGGTGCTGCCCGGTCTGGACGGCACCGGCCTGCTGACCACCCCCTTGCTGGACGCATTGGCCGCCCGTGGCGTGCCGGCGCAGGTGCTGCGCTACCCACAGGATGGGCCGCAGGATTACGCCACCCTGGCTGCACGTGTGCGACTGCAGTTGCCGGAAACGCCGTTCGTGCTGCTCGGCGAATCCTTCGCCGGCCCGTTGGCAGTGCTGCTGGCCGCGCAGACCCCGCCCGCACTTCGCGGCGTGGTGCTGTCCACCACCTTCGCGCACCGACCGGTGCCAGTGCCGGCGGTGTTTGCCAATCTGCTTGCGCCGGCTTGGCCGCTGCCGCCGCTGGCCGTGCTGGTGCCCCTGCTGCTGGGGCGCTGGAGCACGCGGGATACCCGTCGCGCCCTGCGGGCAGCGTTGAATGAAGTGCCCGCCAACGTGCTGCGTCAGCGCGCTGCCGCCACGTTGCGCGTGGATGCGCGCAAGTCGCTCGGGAATGTGCGGGTACCTGTACTGGGCCTGCTGGCACGTCATGACCGATTGCTCTGGCCGATCAGCGTGCAGGCGCTGCAACGGCTGGCACCGCAGGCACGCTGGGTCACGCTCGATGGCCCACACCTGTTGTTGCAGGCCCGCGCGGATGCCGCGGCCGGCGTGATTACCGACTGGCTGCGCGGTTATGTCGCACGCGGGAATCTCTGATTCTGCCGTAGGAAAAATCTGCAACATTGTTCGGAACACTCCGAAAACCGGCTGCCCGCTGTCAGAACAGTGAGCACCCGCACAGTTTGATGTCTTGACCGGGCGTTCACGCTCCGTCGAAACTCAGCAGCACATTCAGCCGCCCACGGACCGTCGGGCGTGCCGTACCTGCTCAACCCGTATGCACGGAAATCGGGCCACGCCCGACCTGTAGAGCCACGCCCTGCGTGGCTGCACCTCGATCAAGCATTGTCGTACGAGCAGTTCCACCCTCCAGGAAGGAGTACCGGAATGTCCCGTTCTGCCCCTGTGGTAGTCCGCCCCCGCACGCTGCTGTTCCTCATTGCGCTCTCCACGTACCCGCTCGCACACGCGCAGGAAGTCGAGAAAAAATGGGAAACGCTCTCGGCGTTCAACCAGACCCTCACCAGCGAACGCCAGGCCCAGCAGGCCATTGAAAACAACTTCAGCGCCTACCAGTCTGCGGGTCACTTCGACTGGCATGTGGCCAGCACGCTGATTGACGGCGACAAGGTCGTGGACAATTACCGCATCAAGCCGGCCAAGCTGAAGATCACCGACTGGGTGTATCGCTACAACGATCGGGACTACGCCACCGAACAGGCCATGATCGTCGCGCTGAAGGCCGACACGCCCTCTGCAGCAGGATGTCCGGCTACGGAGGTGGTACCGGGGCAGTGGAGCGGCATTCCCGGCGGCGGGCTCGGCAGTGGTGCTGACGGCAGCAATACCGGCGAGTCGGCCAACTACGTCACGCCGTTCTACAACAAGAATGCGCAGACCGGCAGTTGCGACCTGCTGGAACCACAAAAGTACGTCAGCCGCACCCGTACCGTGCAATGCACCAACACCGCGCTGATGTCCTGGCGTCCCGAGTTGCAGGCCTGTGCCATGGATCCGATGCAGGAACAGGCCGGGCAGATGATCCTCAACTACAGCAGTACGCCGTTGTCCAACACCTGCAAAAGCCAGGTCGGCAACCCCTGTGACGCCTCCACCGGCAACAAGTCCCAACCCGAATCCGACCTCGACCTGGGCTGGATCCAGTTCGTGCGTCACTTCAATTCCCTTACCTCCACGCCGGCCGGCGGCTTCGGTCCCAACTGGACCCACTCGCACAACCTCGTGCTGGCCATGGGCGTGGACACCAGCGGCTTCCCGCCCAGCAATTTGTTCAAGCTCGGCTTGATTGAAAGCAACGGCACCCAGATCGCCTTCACCAAGATCGGCAACGATTACGAAGCCGCCAACGGCAGTGGGGACCGTGCCGTGCAGCAGGGCAGCAACTGGCTGCTCTACCGCAGCGACGAGGTACTCACCTTCGATGGCAACGGCCGTCTGCAGCTGCGCGCCTTCGAGAACGGCACCACGCTCAGCTACCAGCACGACGCACGTGGGCGTTTGCTGTCCATCACCCATTCCAGCGGCCGTGCGCTGCTGTTCCACTACGAAGCGCTGGAAGGCGAGGAACTGATCAGCGCGTTGTCGGTCAGCGGCCAGCGCGTGGCTACCTACACCTACAACGCCAACGGCCAGGTGGCCACCGTGCAGTACCCCGGCAACACCGTGCGCGTGTACCACTACGAGAACACGAATTTCCCGCGCTACCTCACCGGCATCACCACCGAAGACGCGCGCCGTTACAGCTGGTACGACTACGACCCCAAGGGGCGCGTGATCTGCAGCCGCCACTCCGGCACCTGCAGCCAGCCTGAGCCGGGCATTGATGGCGTGCAGCTGCATTACACCCCTGCCGGCACCACCATCGTCACCGACGCACTGGGCAAGGTTGCTACCTATGGCCTCAGCACCACCGCCGGCGAAGGTTACCCGCGCAAGGTCACCGGCGTCACCGACCCGCAAGGCCCCATCAGCCGCACTTACTACCCCAAAGCACAGGACTTCCGTCGCCGGATCGCCAGCGAGACCGACCGCCGGGGCACCCAGACCACCTACAGCTACAGCGCCGGGGCGGACCCAAACAGCGGTCAACCGGTGGAGATTACCACCATCACCGAGGCGGTTGGCCTGGCGGCCCAGCGCATCACCGAAACCCACACGCTCACCGGCAGCAACCGCGTGGTGTACAGCCGCATTGGCAACCGCGAAACGCGCACGATCCGCAATGCGCGCCTGCAGCCAACCAGCGTTGTGGTGCGCGATCTGGTCAGTAATGAGGTCCGTACCACCACCTTCAGCTACTGCGAAGCGGCGGACGTGACTGCTGGTGGCAGCTGCCCGGTGCTGGGCCTGCTCAAGCAGGTCAACGGACCGCGCAATGATGTCAACGACATCGTTAGCTACGAGTACTATCCGGTGGATGGTCCAAACTGCGGGCCGGCCAGTACCGGTGCTTGCGAGTTCCGCAAGGGCGACCTGCACAGCATCACCAACGGGCTGGGACATACCACGCTCACGCTGCGCTACGACGCATTGGGCCGCCCGCTGCAGGTCGCCGACAGCAACGCCGTGATCACCGAGTACGAGTATCACCCGCGCGGCTGGCCGGTCGCCATCCGTGTCAATCCGGCGATGCCCGGTGAGAACCGCACCACCTTGATCGACTACTGGCCCACCGGCCAGGTCCAGAAGATCCGCGAACCCGACGGCAGCAGCATTACCTACATCTACGATGCCGCCCAGCGCCTGACCGATATCGAGGACAACACCGGCAACTCCATCCACTACACCTTGGACAACGCCGGCAACCGCCTGCGCGAGGACACCGCTGATACCACCGGCAGCCTGCGCCGCACCCTCAGCCGCATCTACAACACGCTGGGGCAGCTGACCGTGCTGCGCGATGCCAACAACCACGAAACGGCCTTCGGCTACGATCCCGAAGGCAATCCGTCCAGCGTGATCGACGCCTTGGCGCGCAGCACCAGCCACCGGTACGACGCACTCAACCGGTTGTCGCACACCGTGCAGGACATCGCCGGCTTCAATGCGCAGATCGAGAGCACCTACAACGCGCTGGACCAGGTCACCCAGGTCACCGACCCCAAGGGCCTGAACACCACCTACACCTACAACGGCTTCGGCGACCTCATCGCCCAGAACAGCCCGGACAGCGGCAACACCGCCATGGCCCGTGATGCGGCCGGCAACCTCACCGTGCGCACCGACGCGCGTGGCGTGCAGGTGCTGCATCACTACGACGCGCTGAATCGGCTCACCGGCATCAGTTACCCCAATCCGAATCTCAACGTCGGCTACAGCTACGACACTGCTCCGGCCGTGTGCGGCAGCAATGAGCGCTTCCACAAAGGCCGCGTGGCCCAGGTGCAGCATGCCGGCGGCAGCACCACGTACTGCTACGACCGCTTAGGCCAGATGACCCGCAAGGTGCAGACTGTCAACGGCGTGTCAAGCACCTTGCGCTATGCATACAACATTGGTGGCCGACTGCAGTTGCTGACCTATCCGGACGGCAGCGTTGCTGACTACGTGCGCGACAGCCTCGGGCGCGTCAGCGAAATCGGTCTCACCCGCCCGGGCCAGTCCCGTCGGGTGGTGGTGAACAACCTGATGTACGCCCCGTTCGGGCCGGCTACCGGCTGGAACTACGGCGACGGTCGCCAGCTGATTCGTCCGGTGGACCGCAACTACCGTCCCGAGCGGATCTGGGATGTGGGCCAGGATGGCCTGTCGCTCGGGTTCACGTACGACCCTGTGGGAGCCATCACCGAGCTCAAGACCGCGGACGGGGGCTCTTCGCTGGCGCAGTTCGGCTACGACAGCATGGGCCGGCTCACCCAGACCAAGGACGGCCCCACCGGCACGGTCATCGAGGCTTATGACTACGACCCCACCGGTAACCGAATGGGGATGACCAGCAATGCCGGCACCCAGGTGTATACGTACGCCCCTGGTAGCCATCGCCTGACCGGTGTGGGCGGGGAAGCCCGCGACCACGATGCAGCCGGCAACACCACCAGCATCGGCAGCCGTGAGTACGTGTACAGCGACGCCAATCGCCTGCGGCAAGCCAAGCAGGGTGGGGCAGTGCTGGAAAGCTACCTGTACAACCACCGTGGTGAGCGCATCCAGCGCGAGCCTACTGGCGGCAGTGCCCAGCTCACCGTGTACGACGAAGCCGGCCAATGGCTTGGCAACTACGGCAGCACCGGGCAACTACTTCAGCAGGCAATCTGGCTGGACAACTATCCGGTCGCATTGATCAATGCGCCGGCCGCCGGTGTGCCGGAAGTGGCGTACATCCAGCCCGACCACCTCGGCACCCCGCGGGTGGTGATTGACCCGGTGCGCAACCTGAGCATCTGGGAGTGGAGCAACAAGAGCGAGGTGTTTGGTAACCAGGCTCCGAACAGCGATCCGGATGGCGATGGGGTGGCGTTTGATCTGTCGCTGCGGTTCCCGGGGCAGCAGGCGACCGATGCGAGTGGGCTGTTCTACAACTATCAGCGGGAGTATGACCCGGCGGCGGGGCGCTACTCGCAGAGTGATCCGATTGGGCTGAGGGGTGGGATTAGCACTTTTGCATATGTTGGAAGTGTCCCAAACAGTGCCGCAGATCCCTGGGGGCTTCAGACGAGGAGTCGGATTGTACTTACGCCTCCGTCCTCAACGGGTGCGGTCTGGTCGGATCCTGACGGTTATCCTGTTACTGATTCCGGGTACACTGGTCACTACTCTCCACCTCCCTCGTTTGGTGGCATCCGGATCGTTGACCTTCCCGGAATGTTGAGTTCACTTGCGCTGGCTGCGCCGTGGATCGTCCAAGCTCACTTCAGCAAGAAGCATGGCAAAGGAGCCAAGCCTTCGCGTGAACAGCGCCCTGATGACTGTCCTACCGGGACAAAGCCGATTGATCAATGGCCAGGGTTGAGTACAGAAGATGTCCATGACATCAAGCGTGGCGTTAATGCCGGGCCAAGGGACTGGGTAGGCATTAGCCCTGATGGAGGCGTCTGGATCAATGAGGGTGGTGAAGCTAGCGGGCAAGGCTCGATTGAGGAGTATCTAAAGTGAACAACTCAACGCGATTCCGGATATCTCTCAGGATTGTGCACCCAAATCTGCGAAGCGAGGAGATCACTGATGCACTAGGTTTGGTGCCTGACGTTTCGTACAGTGCAGGCGACGAGAAGGTCACGCCAAAAGGGAGTGTGATCGGCGGGCAGAGAGCGGAGACATACTGGACTCACGAGTGGCCTGTGAACGGCTCTTTTGAAGAGTCACTTGGCAAACTGACTGAGAGACTGCTAGGGAATGGTGACTATTTGCGTCAATTGAGTAGCACTGGTGGGCGCGTTGAGTGCTTTGTTGGTTGGTTCTCGTCCCGGAACTCGGGTTTCTACGTGACTAGCGATCTATCAAGGGTGTTGAGCGAGCTGAAGATCGACCTTGCCTTCGATATTTACCCAGGGACGTAGCCCGATGAGGTAGGGCTCAACTTCGTCGTACCATTCGGCGTGGTTCTGTGGATTGCAGTGGTTGTGCGAGAGTCACGCAGCGTCGCAAGAGTTCCACTGGTTGCTGAGGAAAGGTAAAAGGATCCAGGCTTCGGCTCCTTCAAGGTTTGGGCGGCACACGCGGGGCAATCATCCGAGTCCATGGTGATGTGGTGGTGAACCAGTTGATGTACGTCCCATTCGGGTCGGCCATCGGCTGGAACTACGGAAACGGCCGCCAGTTGATTCGCCCGGTGGACCGCAATTACCGACCCGGGCGGATCTGGGACGTGGAATTGGCAAGGACCGGGTTTGGCGTCTCTGTGGAGCTGTACCCCGATTAGTCATTCGCTTGCAGTTGAGCGATAGTCCAAGGGCCACTTCTATTGGTGGATGCTTCTTGAAGGGGCGAAGTACTACTTCATACCGAAAGGCAGAGTATCCCTCCCGTTCTCATGAATGGATTTGACTGAGGAAGTGTTATGCGAGGATCGGTCATTGCTTCAGTGATGCGCTGCTCCCGCTTGTCGTTATCGGCAGGTAGGGTGGTGATCCTGGTCATGGCTTGCTTTTCAGGCTTGGCTGGATGTGAAGACGATGGTATTAGGCCGGAGCTGGAGGCCAAGCCGATATATAGCGATTTGAGTGGTCTGTTCTACAATGAGATGCGTCACGGGGTTGATAGGTGGACGGGTAGTGGATTGGACTACGTTGAGGGCCGATCTCGATCAATAAAAATTCAAATGAACACAGGGAACTGTGCGGTCCTCTATTTGGACGGTGTCGAGCGGCGTGGAAATCTGATGATATATCCGTGGCGCGAAGATGAACGTCCTGTTTGCGCAGGCCTTGGGGAAAGGCTTGTGAGGTATCAGGCACATCAGAGAGTGATAGCAAAAGCTAATGAAATGTGTCGGGAATGAGAGGGGGCTCTGGGATAGGTGAGTGGACCAGCCACGATTTCGTAAGCATGTCAGAGCTTCCAGTAGCTCTTGCTTGAAGCAGGGGTGCGGTGGCGAACGTAAAGTGCATAGGTTGATGCATCTTCAACTTGAGCCGAAACAGTGAACGTAAGATGTTTAAATCAGACGCTTCTCCTCTCACTCATCCTGGCTTGCCTTGGGTGTAGCCAATCTACAGCAAGTCAGAACTTCTACGACTCACTCATGTCAGACGACGCCGCCCAGATGAGAAGAGCCCTTGCCGACGGTGCGGACGTTAACAGCACACGTTTGGATGGATGGCGTCCGCTGCCGTTCAGCGCTGCAAGAAAGCGCAAAGTGGCGGTTCAGTGGCTATTGGAGAATGGTGCGGATGTTGAATCTGTCGATGGAGGAGGAAACACTGCGCTTCTATGGGCTGTCAGGACCAAGAATCAGGAGATGATTTCTATCCTCTTACGCGCAGGGGCAGACCCCTGCAGTGCAGGAATTGGAGGGACATCTGCACTTCAGATGGCTGAAGAGTTTGCCGACGTCGAGATTCTTGCGTCTCTGGGGTCCTGCAAAGCCAGCGGAAAGATGTGAGTGCTCCGGCGCAGCTACCAAGTTCGCCGTCGTGTGACGAAGTTGGTCAGTTTCGGTCCAACTTTTGTACTGCCCTGTAAGCGAAGCTCCAATCAAGGCCCAGGGGGCTCTGCTGAACGTGAATTCTGCTGATGAACGCGAGGTCTTCCCGGTCAGGCTTTGCGTAAATGGTGAAGAAGCTTGGTTCTTGTGGGAGTCATCGGATGCCGGCGACTTCTTTTGGAGCAATGAACAAGGTGTTTTGGTCGCCGAAGACTGGCCGACCCTCATGTCGAGCGCAGACTTACCAGCTGGGGGTGTGAGGGTCGGGGATCAGTCCTTCTTCAATGTCGATGCAGCATTGCGGTCACTGCGGGAATCTTCCAGTGTTGATCCTGAGCTGATGATTGACATCTGGAACTTGCTGACTGATCTCTTCAGGACAGTCTCGGGGAGTAACGCCCGCTTTCATGCTGGTTTGTCAGATACTTATGATGCTTACTTCTCCAGGTGTGAAGTGGCGGACTTCGTAGGTGTTCAACCTGGCACCCCTTCATCGCTGGATGTGAAGAACGCGATCAAGGTGCTTGAGGATGGTGCGACGATGATCGCTGGGGTCACTCGGCAAGGGTTGGATCAGTAGTGCCTCGATCGATCCTGATCCAAGGCCGAGCGCAACGTGTATGCGCCCACCGCAGAATGAGGTGCGTAATGAATGCAATTCTCCATGTGGCAGTACTCCTTCTTGCGGCCGAGTCGTCCGCTGCCGGAGCTGCTCAAGACGCAGATCGATGCTCCGATGGAAGGCTCGCATTAGTGAATGCTGTGGAGGTGGCCTATGCCGACTTTTCGAGGAACATCCTCCCAGTAGAGCATCCAAAGGTGAAGGGGGCTCAGAGCAGCTTTCTTTCCAATCCGCAGAACTACGAGGTGCGCATAACGAGCGTTTCGGGCGGGCATGAGGTGAGGTTTTTTCCTCTGATATTGCCCGGACACGGGGTAAAGGGCGGGGGTGGGAAATACATGGTTGAGTTCTGTTCCGGGGCTTCAGGTGGATTCTCTCCCTTCATGTAGCATTTGCATGGATAGGGCCGGAAAGCAGCATCGCCGGATTGTCGTTGTAGACGGTGAAAGGAGCAGGCGGTGAAGCGATTGCCAGTCAATGAGGCTGAACTCGATGGTGCGCTCGGGGAGATCGTGAGGCTGAGTACCGTCGGTGAGCTCCCCGCGGCGCTCGCGCTATGTGACGCGCTTGTTGCTCATGGAGCGACGATGCGTGCCGGACTGCGCGCTCGTGCAGAGGTCTACGCCAGCGCCGGAGCGAGAGGGCGTCAGATCGCCGATCTGGAACTGCTTGTCGCGTCAGGCGACTGGGAGCCGGCCGATAGATTCCACTTGGGCCTGGCACAGTGGCGGGATGGCCGCGTCGAGGACGCCGCGTCTTCGTTCCTGCGTGCGGTGGAGTTGGGCGAGGCCGAAGGTTTCGGGTACTACTCTGACGCATCAAGAATGCATCTTGCTGGCGCGTTGATTCAGCTAGCACGGAATGAGGAGGCGATCGCGCACTGCCGGCTGGTCGCGGACGGCTATCGATGCTATCTGCCCGGTGGAGTGCGCACCAAGGAACAGCTTATGGTTGACGCTGGGTCATGAGTGCATAGGAGCAGCAGATGCCCAGAAGATCTGTGGGCGGCCCCGAGAACTCGAACATTGGGACGCAGGACAACAGGGTGAAGGTTTTTTACGGGTCATCCTCTCCCGAGCGCTATAAGTTGAGTTTCAAGTACTTCCGGCCCGGAACCAACACGTGCAGCCGTACCAACGAGATGGGGCCCGGGGAGTGGGAGTGCATCGGGGCGTGGTAGTGGCATTTAGGAAGGGAGAGGCGATGAATAGAAATCGACGTCCGTTGGTAGTCGGGGTGCTCGCCAGCGGTACCTGTTGCGCCATGGTGGTTGGCATCGCGCTGTTAGGCGATCCCGGATACAAATACCTGGGGATGTGGCTCGCCTGGCCGATTGCTTTCGTGATTGGCAGCCTGGCTGCGGCGATCGTCGGTGTTCCCCTCGTCATCTGGTTGCGTAGGCGTCAAAGGCTTACAGCCATCCTGATCTGTGCGTCTGGCGTATTGGCAGGGGCAATGCTACTGGGCGGCTTCAATGGTTGGCTCAATTACTGGCCTCAGATGCTGGATCAGGGGTATGCGCTAGCGGTAGCCCTGCAGTCAGCGGGTCGCACTGCGATGCATGGGGCTGTCATCGGACTCATTTCTGCGGTTGGATTCTGCTGGGGGGCAGGGATACCCAACCGAAGACGGCGCATTTGAAGAGCCGCATTGAAATGAGCATGATTGAGATCATCGAATGCAAAAGAAAAGCGCCAGGTCAATCCGCGACAACGAACCGCTGACGTCCCAGTATGTCCGGAAGGTGGTGTTATCGCTGTTTACGAAGAACCACGACTATGCCGGATGTACCGCCGAGGACCTGGTTCCAGAGCTGGATCACTTCGGCATTGCGACCAGGAAGGACTTCCGACTCCTGATGAAACGCCATCGGCGAGCTCTGCTCATCGACGAGCATCAGAAGATGAGGCGTGCGGAGACGCTTGGCCTGCGCGACGAGTTTCGTCCCGAAGGCATCGATGTGCACCGGAACACGTCGCGCTTCGCCATCAGTGGGTTGGTGCGAGAGGCCTTGGAGAAGGAGTTTGGATGGGACGCAGTATTGGAAGCGGCCGAGAAGAGGGACGGCCCTTGAGGGTTAGAGCGCTTGTGCTGATTGCGATCAGCGCTCTCTGTTCCTGCGTGGAAGTCCCAGGCGAGTCTCAGACACGCCAGTACCCAACCCGCGCCGATGCCGAGCGCGATGGGGCTTTCGTACGGGGCTGGCTGCCCGCAGATATCCCCGCAGACGCAACCGACATCGTGGAATCGCACAACCTTGATTCCAATGAGGTATGGATCGGCCATAGGCTGAGCGGATCGATACCGGAAAACCTGATTCAGCGCTGTGTGGTCGACCGCAATGTCCCCTTGCCGCCCGCGCGCCAGACCCGGCGCATCGCCGGATGGTGGCCGGAGGCGCTCACCGGAGGCAAGGGGGCGTCGCCACCGATACCCGGCAGAGCCTACCGTTGTAGCGACCTTGGTCGTGAGCCCTCAGTTCGCCCGTACGCGTTGCTTATCGACGAGATCGGCCAGCAGGTTTGGTACTGGTCCATTCCTGAAGAGACAAAGGAGTGAATCGCTGTGCAATGGCGTATAGCAGGCTGCAATCGACTTCTCATGGTGGCAACGGTCGCCGTATTTCTGGCACCTTGCACAGCTGTCGCCAGCCGGAAAACGACAGTCTACGTCCGCGATGCAGTCGCGATATCGCCGCAGTGTCTTGAGGTTGGCACCCGGGAACTTCAGTTCGCCTGTCACCGCGTTACGCCGGGCGACGGAATCGTAGTCGCCGAACACCGCTATCGCCGGTCGTGGAATATTGACAGCTCCACTTATCGGAAGCTGACAATCCGGCTTCCAGCGGCCATTGCCGTTGGCGACATACTTCTGACGGAGAACGGAAAGGTCGGGGTCTTCTTCAGCGAGGGAAGTGCGGCGTTCGCGGGAAAGCGAGGGTGCTACGGTCGCGCGGAGTCCGGTTCAGTTGAGATCGTGTCGATAACTGACCGTCGAATCAGGCTCAAGGTGCACGCAGTCGTGCCGCGGAATTCACCCTTGGGGTGGCGGGGCGATTGCGCTGAGTCCGTCGTCATTTCGCAGACCATCAAAGCATCGCGGCGGGCTGTTGATGAACTCACTGTATGGCAAGGGCGGCCATCCGTACATGATTCGCCGTTTAGCGAAGCCAACCCTTCGGACTAGCCGTGTGGATGCTGCGGTTGAGGGGCGGGGTCAGCCGGATGGCCGCGTGCCCAGGTTGTTGCGGAATGGAACGTCGCTCGACCTCGGTCGTTTCTCGCCGGCCCCCGCAGTACCGTGCTGCTCAAGTGAGCGATTGTTGCAAGCCGCTACGGCTCAAGCGTGGTTTGGTATGCGCGAGGTGGGTGTCGCGCGAACGTCCGAGTGAAGATCGCGCCATTCGAGGTCGGTGGGAGCTCGCCCCCCCCAATCCACCGCTGATTGACTGTACGAAAGGTATCGTATAAGATGGCCGCCAAGCTGGGGTTTGCTGAGATCAAACGTAAGGTGCTCGTTTCTCTGCTTTCCGGCGACTACTCGCACGAGGGACGTGCGGACATCGAAGACAAGAACCTGCTTCAGGTTGGCAAGGTCAGCGCCGCTGAGGTGGCGGAGGTGTTGAGGAAGAGCGGTGGCAGTGACCATCACTCCAGCCCTCACCACCAAGATGCCGACATTCTCGTGCACGTAATCGTCTGCCGTAGTTGGTACGTCAAGTTCTACTTTGATCCCGACACCACCTTCATCAGCGTTCATCAGTGATCAATGGGGCATACACATGAAGTTCTTCATGCCGGGCGACAGGAAGAGCGCCCTCTGCCACAGGGACGGTCGCGTGACGGTAACCTTCGTTCATCAGGACGTTCCGTTCAGAGATGGCAACGGGGTCGCACATAACGTCCTGGTCGGTGCCTGCGAGGTCTGTGGTGATGCGATCCTTATCCCCGCACAATCTACGCCTGCCATTGCCGCGGCCCGTAAACGTGTGGAGCGGTCGCTGGAGGTCAATGTTCCTGCCAGCTTCGTAGATGCACTGGATGCTGCGATCGTACGCGTGACAGAACACCCCAGCCCTGAGTTCCGGAAGCAGTTGCTGGTCTACTACGTCAATCGCTACGCCTCTGGAGAGGACGATGCGCGCGAGCTCGTCGGCCTGATGCAGGGCCCATCCGATCTGCTCAAGCCTGTCGCCATGCCAAAGAAGCGTCTGTCCATGAAGTTGAGCGATGTCACCGACAGTCGGTTCGAGCGAGTGCGTGACCAAGCGCAGTTGTCAAAGACCGATCTGGTCAAGGCGCTGGTGCTGAAGATCTATGACGACATCGTTCAGCCGGATCAGCCGAAGCATCACAAGGAACTCTCTCAGATCGCGGATGTTGTATTCGCTTGACGCAGTAGAGGGCGGTTGCGTCACTGAAGAGCTGAGTCGATGGGAGTTGGGCTGCCGGGTGACAGCGTGATCGAGCGTCATAAGATTGGCGGATATGTGCCAGCAGCGACGGGCGTGGCGCAATGAAGTCACAATTTCGTGCCAAAAGCGCCGTTCCGTGCTGATCGGGTCGCAAGGCGCGCCGCTGTCAATTTTTGTTCCGTATCATCGCAACAATTCCTAGATCAATTTGCGTGCGTCATCGCGCATGGTGTGCATCGGAGACTGAAATCTCCTAACAGACCGAAATGAAAGATGGACGTCCTGCATCGGGAGGGTGGCGCAATACAACACCCCCGGGGAAAACGTCACTCCGTGTTTGGTCTGTTTACGGATTTCAGCCTCCCGATATCCCCGCCATCCCGGCGGGGAACATGCAAGCCATGAGGACGTTTCATGAAAGACGATTCTGGTTCAGATGGGCGCGACGGCAGCAAGAGCCGTCCGAAGGTGCTGCATTGGCATGTGCCGAAGCGGCTCAAGGTGCAGGCGGTCAATTACCCCGGGTCTAAGGACAAGTACGGGGAGGAGCAGGTGCCGTGCATCAAGCTGCGCGGGATGTGGTTGACCCGGCTGCGGATCGATGTGGGCACCGTGTTGGAGGTGATCCCGGGCGATGAAAAGGTGACGTTGGTGGTGGATAAGGCCACTGCGCTCAAGGAGTGTTAACCGGTAGCGCCGGCTGTTGGCCGGTCCGCGGGGTGCCGGGTTGTTCGGCACCCCGTGGTTTGTTTCTGTTCTATGGTCATGCGTTAGAGAATGTTGGGTTGTTATCGGCCGTCGTCTGTCGACCGACGCTACCGCCGCACACCATCGCAGGTCACCGCGCACGAGCAGAGGCCGTCGACGATCATTTCTTTTTCTTGCCGCCGCCGTCCTGTTTGTTCACTGTTGCCCAGGCGATGCGCTCGGCGGTCTTCTCGCTGCGTCCCTGCTTCTTCTCGCTTTCTTCAATATGAGCGGCTTGGCGCTTCTGCTTGTCGGTGTAGCTGGATTTGTCTCCCACAGGCATGTCGTGTCTCCTCGGGTTATGCCAGCGTGCGCAGCTTGGGCTCTCGCGCCCATTGGCGGGTGGCGGCGGCGGTGAGGAAGGCCTTTGCGTCTTCGGCTTCCACGATGCCCGCATCGTTGCCTACGCGGGCGGTCTTCAGCAGGGCTTGTCCGCCTTCGTCAGCGGCGATCGCCTTCAGATGGGCCCAGGCGAAGCTGACGAAATCAATCGCCGCCGCTTCTTTGCTGAGGCGTTTGCCGGCCTCGGCGCTCAGTACTACCGCCACGGCATCGAATACCACCGAAGGTGTTCCGGCCAGTTGGCCATCGGCGGCCTGGCGCTTGCCGTCGCTGAGCTTGCCGCCGCCCAGCTTGGGGGCAACCAGCTTCACTGTGGCACCGGCCTTCTCGGCGGCCTTGCGCAGGGTGTTGAGAATGCCGGCGTCGGAGCCTTCATCGAACAGGATGCCAATCGCGCGGCCCTTCAGGGTGTCCTTGGTGCGCCCGATGATGCGCACTTCCGGGGCCTTGGGCAGATCCTGCGCGGGCGTGGCGGTGGGGGCGGGGTCGGGCAGGGCGGTCATGCCGAGGCCGTCGGCCACGCGCTGGGCCAGCTTGTCGTCGATGTTGCGCAGGTGGCTCACGGTGCGCTCGCGGACCTTGGCGGTCTCCACCTTCGAAAGCTCAAACACCAGCGCGGAGGCCAGATGCGCCTGCTCCGGCGCCTCCAGGCTGCGGAAGAACAGTCGCGCCTGGCTGTAATGGTCGGAAAAGCTTTCAGGGCGCACGCGGCCCTTGTTGCCATCGTCGGCCGGGCTCGCGTGGCTGGGGAAGCCGTCGGCACTTTCGCGCGGGCTGTCGTCCTGCAGCGAGCTGGGGTCGTAGGCCACGCGGCCCTTGGGCACCTGCATCTGCATGTGGCCGTCGCGCTGGTGGTTGGCGAACGGGCACTTCGGGGCGTTGACCGGAATCTGGTTGAAGTTCGGGCCGCCGAGGCGACTCAACTGCGTGTCCAGGTAGGAGAACAGCCGGCCCTGCAGCAGTGGGTCATTGCTGAAGTCGATGCCGGGCGGCACGTTGGCGGGGCAGTACGCCACCTGCTCGGTCTCGGCGAAGAAGTTGTCCGGCCAGCGGTCCAGCACCATGCGCCCGATCACGGTCAGCGGTACCAGCGATTCGGGAATGATCTTGGTCGGGTCCAGGTGGTCGAACGGGAAGCCGGCGGCGTCATCCTCGCTGAACAACTGCACGGCCAGCTCCCACTCGGGGAAGTCGCCGGCGGTGATCGCCTCGAACAGGTCGCGGCGATGGAAGTCGTTGTCGGCGGCCTGCAACTTCAGCGCCTCGTCCCACACCGTGGACTGGATGCCCAGCTTCGGCCGCCAGTGGAATTTGACGAAGGTGGACTCGCCGGCGTCGTTGAGCAGGCGGAAGCTGTGCACGCCAAAGCCTTCCATCATCCGCAGCGAGCGCGGAATGCCACGATCGCTCATCGCCCACATGATCATGTGCATGGCTTCGGGCATCAGCGAGATGAAATCCCAGAAGGTGTCATGCGCGCTGCCGGCCTGCGGGTAGCCACGATCCGGCTCCATCTTCACCGAGTGCACCAGGTCGGGGAACTTCATCGCGTCCTGGATGAAGAACACCGGGATGTTGTTGCCCACCAGGTCCCAGTTGCCCTCACGGGTATAGAACTTCACCGCGAAGCCGCGCACGTCGCGCGGGGTGTCCACCGAGCCGGCCCCGCCGGCCACGGTGGAGAAGCGGGTGAACACGGGCGTGCGCACGCCGACCTCGGTGAGCACGCGGGCGCGGGTGAATTCGTGCAACGAGCGGGTCAGCTCGAAGTAGCCATGTGCGGCGCTGCCGCGCGCGTGCACGATGCGCTCGGGAATGCGCTCGTGGTCGAAGTGGGTGATCTTCTCGCGCAGGATGAAGTCTTCCAGCAGGGTCGGCCCGCGCGGGGTAGGGCGCAGCGAGTTCTGGTTGTCGCCGACCGGGATGCCCTGGTTGGTGGTCAGCACCGGGTGGCCGCTGCCGGCGCGCTGGTGAAGTTCGTCGGCATTGCCGCGTACCTCGGCGGCGGGGGCGGGACTGCGCTTGGGGGCGGGCTTGCTGCGGGGCTTGCTGGCGGCCATGAGAGGCACTCCGGGCTGGCGGGGGAATCGCTTCACCTTCGCGGCAGGGGCGTTAATCGCGGGTGGGTGATTGCCCGGGTGCTTGCACCTGTGCTTCACATCGGACGGCATGGTGCTGGGTGACAAGCGACATCGGCGGTATCCTTCTGGTTCCGTTTCCGCCGCCCGCTGCCGCATGCGCGTCGAACCTGCCGACATCGAAGCCCTGTTTGATGCCATTCCCGACGTGCTGTTCTTCATGAAGGACCGCGAGGGGCGCTACACCTACATCAACCAGACCATGCTGCGCCGGCTGGGGCTGCGCTCGCGCAAGGAAATCATCGGGCGCACCGCGGCCGAGATCTATCCGACCGGGCTCAGTGCGGACTACGCCACCCAGGACGCGCAGGTGCTGGGCGGCCAGGTGATCGAGAACCTGATGGAGCTGCACCTGTTCGCCAACCGCGAACCGGGTTGGTGCCTGACCTGCAAGCGGCCGCTGCGGGTGGACGGGCGCATCGAGGGGGTGATCGGCATCTCGCGCGACCTGGGCCAGAAGGACAGCCTGGGTACCCAGTACGAACAACTGCGGCTGGCGCTCGCGCATCTGAACGCGCATTACGCCGAAAACGTCCGCATGCAGACCTTGCTCGACATCACCGGATTCTCGCTGTCCAAGCTGGAGCGCAGCTTCCGCAAAGTGTTCCAGATGACCCCGCAGCAGGTGCTGACCCGACTGCGCATCCAGATGGCGATGCATTTGCTGCATGGCAGCGAAAGCATCGCCAGCGTAGGCCAGGCCTGCGGTTTCACCGACCAGAGCGCGTTCACCCGCAAGTTCAAGGCCGAAGTGGGGGTGTCGCCCCGGGCCTATCGGGCGCAGGTGTCCGGGCGCGCCGACGACGCCGGCACGGACTGATCCGACTGCGGGGTGGGCTTTCGGCCTATCCCGCCGGTGCTTCATACACGGTATCGTGTCGCACCTGTTGCCCGCCTTCGACTTCCGATGCCCGCATCCCAGACTCCGGCTGCACCTGCTTCGTCCAACGCCCCCTTGGGCCACGCGCTCAAACCCCGCCAGCTCATCATGATGGGACTGGGCAGCGCCATCGGCGCGGGCCTGTTCCTGGGCTCGGGGGTGGGCGTCAAAGCCGCCGGCCCGGCCGTGCTGCTCTCTTACCTGCTGGCCGGCACGCTGGTCATCATCGTCATGAACGCGCTGGGCGAAATGGCCGCAGCCAAGCCCACCAGCGGCGCGTTCTCGGTCTACGCTGCCGACGCCATGGGCGCGACCGCCGGAGCCACCGTCGGCTGGCTGTGGTGGGTGCAGCTGGTCATCGTCATCGCCGCCGAGGCGGTCGGTGCCGCAGGATTGCTGGCCACGGTATGGCCGGTCATACCCGCGCCGATGGCGGCGCTGGCGTTCATGGTGTTCTTCACCGCCATCAATCTGCTGGGCGTGCGCAACTTCGGCGAGTTCGAGTTCTGGTTCGCCATTCTCAAGGTGGCGGCGATCATCGGCTTCATCGTGATCGGTGTGGCCCTGCTCATGGGCTGGCTGCCGAACGTGAGTTCGCCGGGCCTGAGCAACTTCACCCAGCACGGCGGCTTTGCGCCCAATGGGCTGGCCGGCATCGGCGCGGCCCTGCTGGTGGTGGTGTTCGCCTTCGGCGGCACAGAAATCGTCGCCGTGGCGGCAGCGGAAACCGAAGACCCCGAGCGCAGCATCGCCCGTGCCATCCGCACCGTGGCGTGGCGCATTCTGGTGTTCTACATCGGTTCGCTGACCGTCATCATCGCGGTGGTGCCGTGGAACAGCGAAGCGCTGAGCTCGCCGTTCGCCGCGGTGCTGGATGTGGCGAAGATTCCGGGAGCGGCCACCGCCATCACTCTGATCGCGGTCATTGCCCTGCTGTCGGCGTTGAACGCCAACCTGTATGGCGCGTCGCGCATGATCTACTCGCTGGCCCAGCGCCGCGAAGCACCGGCCGTGCTGGGCTGGACCGACCCGCGGCAGGTGCCGATCATCGCTGTGCTGGCCAGTGTGCTGTTCGGCTTTGCCGCCACCGTGATGGAGCTGATGTTCCCGAACAAGGTGCTGCCGGTGCTGCTGAACATCGTCGGTTCCACCTGCCTGCTGGTGTGGACGATGTCGTTGCTGTCGCAGCTGATCCTGCGCCACCGTGCCAACCGCGATGGCACCCGCTTGCCGTTCCGGATGGCGGGGTACCCGTACCTCACCGTGGGGGCCCTGGCGATTCTGGCGGTGATCTTCGCGCTGCTGCTGTCGGAAGAGGTGACCCGGGTGCAGTTCCTGTCGATGGCCGCGCTGACGGCATTTATCGCGATCAGCAGTGAGGTCGCGCGGCGGGTCAGGCGCAATCGCGTCGACGAATGATTCAACGACAAACGGCCCGCGGATGCGGGCCGTTTGTGTATGGGGGCACGGAGGACTCATGAGGTCCCCTGTGGAGGGGATTCGGTAGGGTCGCACGACAGTCGACCGCCGATATCATTGGTCAGTGCATTAGGGCATGACCTTCGAACGAAGACGCGCCTTTCCGGCACAGGTCATGCCTCACCGTGCCAATCACCGCTATCGGCGGTCGACTGTCGTGCGACCCTACCATCGCATCCCAGCATCCCAGCATCCCGGCATCCCGGCATCCCGGCATCCCGGCATCCCGGCATTCCGGCATTCCTGCATCCCGGCGTATCGGCGTATCGGCATCCCAGCATCCCAGCATCCCAGCATCCCAGCATCGCCGCGTACCGACATCCCACGAATCCCGCGTAGTCACGCGCCATGCGCGTCATCGCGATCCATCCGCGCAAACAAAAACGGCCCGCAATCGCGGGCCGTTTTCAATCAAACGAATGCAGCAGCCTTACACCGCCACACCCTCGTCTTCCTTGTACGCATCAATCGGAATGCAAGCGCACATCACGTTCTTGTCGCCGTAGACGTTGTCCACGCGTGCCACCGGCGGCCAGTACTTCTGCTGCTTCAGGCTGGTCAACGGGAAGGCGGCCAGTTCGCGCGGGTAGGCGTGTTCCCACTCGCTGCCCGACACCGCAGTGGCGGTGTGCGGGGCGTTTTTCAGCGGGTTGTCCTCACGATCCAGGCGGCCGTCTTCAATCGCGGCGATTTCCTCGCGGATCTGGATCATCGCGTTGATGAAGCGGTCCAGCTCATGCAGCGACTCGCTTTCGGTCGGTTCCACCATCAGCGTGCCGGCCACCGGGAAGCTCAGGGTGGGTGCATGGAAGCCGAAGTCGATCAGGCGCTTGGCCACATCTTCCGCCACCACGCCGGAGGTCTTCTCCAGCGGGCGCACGTCCAGGATGCACTCGTGCGCGACCAGGCCGTTGCGGCCGGTGTACAGGGTCTTGAAGTGCGGAGCCAGACGCTTGGCGATGTAGTTGGCGTTGAGCAGGGCCACCTGGGTGGCCTTGCGCAGACCGGCGGTGCCCATCAGGGTGATGTACATCCAGCTGATCGGCAGGATCGAGGCACTGCCGAAGCTGGCCGCACTGACCATGCCAACGTCGCCTTCGCCGCCCAGCACCTTGGGCAGGAACGGAGCCAGGTGCGACTTCACCGCACACGGGCCAACGCCCGGGCCGCCGCCGCCGTGCGGAATGCAGAAGGTCTTGTGCAGGTTGAGGTGCGAAACGTCCGAACCCCACTTGCCCGGCTTGGCCAGGCCGACCAGGGCGTTCATGTTGGCACCGTCGGTGTACACCTGGCCACCGTGCTGGTGGATGATCTCGCAGATCTCGACCACTTCCTCCTCGAACACACCGTGGGTGGAGGGGTACGTGATCATCAGCGCGGCGAGGCGGTCGCTGTACTTCTCGGCATTGACGCGGATGTCTTCAACGTCCACGTTGCCGTTGGCGTCGGTCTTGGTCACCACCACCTTCATGCCACACATCTGCGCCGAAGCCGGGTTGGTGCCGTGCGCGGAATCGGGAATCAGGCAGATGTCACGGTGGCTCTCACCGCGCGAGCGGTGGTAGGCGCGGATCGCCAGCAGGCCGGCGTACTCGCCCTGCGCGCCGGAGTTCGGCTGCAGGCTGACGGCGTCATAGCCGGTGCATTCCACCAGCATCGCTTCCAGGCCGTCGATCAGCTCCTTGTAACCGGTGGACTGGTCGGCCGGGGCCAGCGGATGGATGTTGGCGAACTCCGGCCAGGTCACCGGAATCATCTCGGCGGTGGCATTGAGCTTCATGGTGCAGCTGCCCAGCGGGATCATGGTGCGATCCATGGCCAGGTCCTTGTCGGCCAGCGAGCGCAGGTAACGCAGCAGTTCGTGTTCGCTGTGGTGGGTGTTGAACACCGGGTGGGTCAGGAACGCGCTGGTACGCACCAGGCCGGCCGGCAGTGCGTCGGCGGTGGCGATGTCCAGAGCGTCCACGTCGACCACGGCACCAAACAGCTGGCCCAGCGCGACGATGTCGGCGCGGGTGGTGGTTTCGTCCAGGCTGATGCCCACCGCTTCGCTGTCGATCGCGCGCAGGTTGATGCGGGCAGCGGCGGCCTTGGCATGGATGGCGGTGGCGTCGATGTCCTTGACGTGCAGGGTGTCGAAGAAGTGCTCGCCCACGTTGACGCCGGCATCGCGCAGTGCCGCGGCCAGGATGGCGGCCAGACGGTGGGTGCGGCGGGCGATGCGGGTCAGGCCTTCCGGGCCGTGGTACACGGCGTACATCGAGGCCATGACCGCCAGCAGCACCTGCGCGGTGCAGATGTTGGAGGTGGCCTTCTCGCGGCGGATGTGCTGCTCGCGGGTCTGCAGGGTCAGGCGGTAGGCCGGGTTGCCCTGGGCGTCGATCGAGACACCGATCAGGCGGCCCGGCATCGAGCGCTTGTAGGCATCACGGCAGGCCATGAAGGCGGCATGCGGGCCGCCGAAGCCGAACGGCACACCGAAACGCTGGCTGTTGCCGACCACGATGTCCGCGCCCCATTCGCCGGGGGCGGCGATCAGGGTCAGGGCCAGCAGGTCGGTGGCCACGGCGACCAGGCCGCCACGGCCGTGCACGGCATCGGCCAGCGCCTTGTAGTCGCCGATGTGACCGAAGGTGTCCGGGTACTGCAGCAGCACGCCGTAGGCATCGGCTTCCAGCGCTTCAGCCGGGGTACCCACGCGCAGCACGATGCCCAGCGGCTCGGCGCGGGTGCGCAGCAGTTCCAGGGTCTGCGGGTGCACGGCGTCGTGCACGAAGAAGGTGTCGGACTTGCTCTTGGCCGAACGCTTGGCCAGGGTCATCGCTTCCGCGGCGGCGGTGGCTTCGTCCAGCAGCGAGGCGTTGGCGATTTCCATGCCGGTGAGGTCGGCGCACAGGGTCTGGAAGTTGATCAGCGCTTCCATGCGGCCCTGCGAGATCTCGGCCTGGTACGGGGTGTAGGCGGTGTACCACGCCGGGTTTTCCAGCACGTTGCGCAGGATGACGTTCGGGGTCAAGGTGCCGTAGTAGCCCTGGCCGATGAAGGTGCGGAACACCTGGTTCTTGTCGGCGATGGCGCGGATCTTGGCCAGTGCTTCCACTTCGGTCATCGACTCCGGCAGCGCCAGCGGCGCAGGCGACTTGATCGAGGCGGGCACGATGGCGTCGGTGAGTGCGTCCAGCGAGGCGTGGCCGACCACGTCGAGCATCTGCGCGATTTCAGCGTCGTTGGGGCCGATGTGGCGTTCGACGAACGCGTGGCTGTGTTCAAGCTCGCGCAGGGAGGGGGTGTTGTTGGACATGGCTGGCTTCCGGAAGAGTGGGCACGCACGTTCAGAAGACCATGTGGTCTTCCTGGGTGCCCCTCTGTCCTTTTGCCTGAGAGTTTAGAAGCGCGCGGCTGCGCGCTTCGTGCCCCTTCGGCGCCGGCACTGGCCGGTCTCTCCAGAGTTTTGCTGCGGGTGGTATCGGGCCTGAGCGATTACGGGCGTTGCGCCTTCGGCAGCGGGGGCATGAAACCGCCCTCGACTTCTCCCACCATGTTGCCCGGCGATTATAGCCCAGCGCCCTGCCGCGCAACGGCCGCACGGCAGATGAACGCGGACTGCGAACCGTACGCATTCACCCTCGCGGGCATGGAACCGGAGGCGGCAACGGCCTATCATGAGCAGATTCTCGTATTCATCAGGCACCGCCCGGGTTTGGGCCGGTGCCTGCCTGTGCTCGCGCAGGCTGCTGACGGAACCCAGCCATGACACCCGCCTCACCCTCCACGCGTCGCCTGGCCCTGCTGCTGGCCGGTCTGGCCATGTTCGGTCCGTTTTCGATCGACACCATTTTCCCGGCCTTCCTGTTGCTCGGCGAGCGCCTGCAGGTGGACCAGGTCGCGGTGCAGCAGACGGTCAGCGTCTACCTGCTGTTCTACGGGTTGATGAGCCTGGCGCACGGGCCGCTGTCGGACGCGTTCGGCCGCCGGCGGGTCATTCTGGGCGGGCTGGTGGTGTTCATTGCGGCCTCGGTGGGCTGCGCGCTGTCGCGCGACCTGACCACGCTGCTGGTGTTCCGCGCGCTGCAGGGCGTGTCGGCGGGCGTGGGCGTGATTGTCGGCCGCGCGGTCATCCGCGACCTGTACCACGGTGCCGACGCGCAGCGGCTGATGAGCCAGGTATCGATGATCTTCGGTGTCGCCCCGGCGATCGCGCCGATCATCGGCGGCTGGATCCTGCTTGGTGGCGGCGACTGGCCGTTGATCTTCTGGTTCCTGGTCAGCTTCGCCGCGCTGTTGCTGCTGGCCACCGGCAAGTGGCTGCCGGAAACCCACCCGGAGCCGGCGCGCACCCCGCTGGCGATGGGGCCGCTGCTGCGCAGCTACGTGCGCATGGGCTCCAACCCGCGGCTGCTGCGGCTGGCCGCGGCGGGGGCGTTCAACTTCTCCGGCATCTTCCTGTACATCGCCTCGGCCCCGGTGCTGGTGATGCAGCACCTGAAGCTGGGCGAGGGTGGCTTTGCCTGGCTGTTCATTCCGACCATCGGCGGCATGACCTTCGGCTCGTTCCTGTCCGGGCGCATGGCCGGGCGCATGACCGCGCAGCGCCAGGTCAGCATCGGCTTCGCACTGTGCGGGGTGTCGGCGCTGGTGAACCTGGCCTACGTGCTGTCGGTGCCGCAGATCGTAGTGCCGTGGGCGGTGCTGCCGATCTTCCTGGGCGGGGTGGGCATGGCGCTGATCTTCCCGATCCTGGCCCTGGCGGTGCTGGACATGTACCCGCACCAGCGCGGGCTGGCCTCGTCGATGCAGATGTTCCTGCAGTTGATGATCAACACGGTGGTGGCGGGCATGATCTCCCCGCTGCTGAGCAGCCAGCCGCTGCACCTGGCGCTGGGCTACGGTGGCTTCTTCGCCATCGGGGCCAGCTTCTGGTACTGGGAGCGCTACTGCGAGCGCCGTCGCGCGCTGCTGGCCGAGCCGGCCTGAATACCGGCTCGCAAGGCGCGCTGCGGTATCCTTTCCCCATTGATGCAGTCCGGACGTACCTGATGTCGACCACCTCCAAGCTGCGCCGCGACCTGCGCCGGCGCCGTGAAATCGAAGAAGCCAACCGCGAAAAGGCCCACGCCTCGCCGGTGGAACCGCATGCCGAACTGCGCGACCAGCAACGCACGCTGCTGGCTGGCGTCGTTCGCCGCGACGGCGAATGGGTGCTGGGCATGGACGGCCGCATTGCCGGGCAGACCACCAGTGCCGCGCGTGTGTTGGCGCTGATCATGCAGGCCGCCGAACTGCACGAGCGCCAAGGCACGCCGGTGCGGCTGGTGTATTCGGATGCGTTGAAGGATGCGGCGCATGCCGAAGCCCAGGCCGATGGCCTGGACTTCGACGCGTTCAAGGTGCAGTTCGCCGAGAGCCTCAAGAAGAAGTCGTAATCCCGGGTTACTCAATCACCTCGACATTCGGGAATTTGTCGATCACGCAGTTCACGTAGTCGGCCGGCTTCAAGGCCGAGTACGGGGTCTGATAGGTCACCAGCTTGCACTGATAGCTGCGACCGCCCACGTTCCCCGGCACCCAGTCGTAGTTTTCTTCCCAGTAGATGGGCAGCGCACCAGCGCCGCCTTCGTCAAACTGCTTCATGCCCTTGCAGCCCAGCACCTCGTTGCCGGGCACCGGCACGTTGAAGTACTGCGCGGCTGCCTTGTAGTAGGTGATGCGGTTCTGCGACTGCAGATGTTCGGCGCTGCCGCCACATTCGACGCCGCCGTTGATGATCTGCGTGGAGACGCCAAAGCCCGGTACCAGGCCATTACCGACATCGTGCGCGTTCGGCTGCCAGGTGCCATCAATCACATGCATCATCGACGGCTTGGGCGGCTGCGGATACATGTAGAAGAACGCCGCACTGGCCAGATTCAACCAGGTGTCGGCAACCAGATCGGGGCGGTCGAGCAGGGTGCGCACGGTGCCGAACATGGCATCCGAGAACGGCCCGTAGTTGTAGTTGTAGGACAGCTGCTTGGCCCCGCGCCCGAAGTAACTCTTGTAGCGGCCGGCATTGGGGCCATCGGCAAAGGTGCCGCACGGCCAGGTCTGGCCTTGCCAGGTGGTCGGGTTGCACTCGCCGGCATAGCCATCGGCGCGGTCCTCGCTCCAGCCCATCTCACGCACATGCACCAGCGCCTGCCGCCACTCGGGAATGGCGCTGTGTGCATCGTGGCCGCCGGTTTCCTGCGCGAAGTGGGCCACCATGGTGGCCAGGGTCTTGCGGCAGATCGCGTTGGAGTCGCGGCCGTCGGTGTAGGTGGCACAGATGGCGGGGAACTTGGCAAAGGCCTGCAGGAAGCCGCGATAGGTGTATTCCGGCGCACGCAGCGGGAACAGGAACTCGAATTGTTCGTTGCTGACCAGCCCTTCCACCCGGCGCACATTCTCCGGGTTGGCAGGGCGCAGTGGCTGCACCGCCTCGACCTCTGCGTTGGGCAGGGTACGGATCGACGCCAGGGTCTGCTGCATCAGCGGGAAGTCGGTCAGCCGGGCCTCGTCGGCGCGCAGGGCGCTCAACGGAATCTGCACCGGTTGCAACGGGTCGGGATCCGGATCGGGGTCGACCGGAGTACCACCACTGCCATCACAACCGGGCGTGGTTTCGGCAACTTCCTCCCACGGTGACAACCAGGGTTGGGCCGGGTCGATCTGCGCCGGGGACTGGCCGGCATCGGCCCACCACTTGGCCTTGAAGTAACGGCCCTGGAAGATCACCACACAACCGGCGGTGTAGGTCTGGCTGGGACTCCAGGTGTCGCTGGCAACGGCGGTAGAGGCGCGCGGTTGTTGGGACGAAGCAGCGTGCGCCGGTGCGGAACCGGCGAGGGCGACCAGAAGTGCGGTACTCAGCAAGGCAGGGGTGTGCATGATGCATCCTGATGCGGAAGGGAAGCTGCACGTTAGCGCTGGAGTTCGCGATTGGATTTCGTATTTGTTTGAAGTGGCAGATTCCTTGACCGACATCTGCTTTGCCCAATGCCATGCGTCACACTTCCACGCCTCCGTTAACGCACCGCCGCAATCCCCACCTCGGCGTAGAGCTACGCCCTGCGTGACTGGCACGTTCCACACAGCAGAAAGCCGACCCGAAGGTCGGCTCTCGTCGCTTGGATCTACGGGTCAGTTCAACCTACCGCCAGGTGCGCAATGTAGGCAGACCGCGTTTCCCCCGCTTCCTTGGCCTTGGCATCAATCCTCATCAGTATCCGCCTGGGAATGCTGATGTTTACCCGCTCGATGGTGTCATCCAGCAACGCCGGATCAACCTTGACGTAACTCACGATCCAGCCCTTGAACTCTCCTTTTTCAAGGACGTCCTGGGCCAAGGACGGTGAAGGAATGACCTGGCCTGCATCCAGTGCGGCGTCAATCCATGCGGCGGCCGCTTCTTCTGCGGCAGTCATTGCCTCGTCCAGGGTGTCGCCGGCAGAGAAACAGCCCGGAAGGTCCGGAACGACCACGCCCCATGCCGTGTTTTCGTCACCTGGTTCAATCATGATCGGATAACGCATGTGGTCTCTCCTGCTCGGCTCGGTTGCGAAGCGCAAAATTCCACCGGTTCACTTCAATCCCGCAATCTTCAGCAGATTGTTCAACAGACCCTTGCCGAGGCCTTTGCGGGGATGGGGCACGGTGATGATCTGGGACCGGCTGGCATGCACATAAACGTGGTGCGAGCCGCGGACCCGGCTCAGGGCCCAGCCATTGGCTTCCAACAGCTTGATCAGCTCCGAGCTTGTCATGATCGAAGCATACACATCATACACACGGACGACAAGGCGGTACCGATAACGAACAACGCCCCTTGTGGGGCGTTGTTCTGGCACAAGAAAAAGCGGAATTACTGTTTGGTAGCCGCTGCTGCGGGTGCCCCCGGGGCCTGCCAACCACACATCTGGCCCTGATTCTGCTGCTTCAGCCACTCGTTGACCGGGGTGAAGTACTCGATCATCGGGCCGGCATCCAGCTTCTCGCCGCCGGTGATCTCCTTCAGCGTGGCCTGCCACGGCTGGCTGGCACCCTTGCTCAGCATCGCCCAGAACTTCTGCCCGGCTTCCTTGTTGCCGTAGAAGCTGCACTGGTGCAGCGGGCCCTTGTAGCCGGCTGCGTCGCACAGGCCCTTGTAGAACTGGAACTGCAGGATGCGCGCCAGGAAGTAGCGGGTGTACGGGGTGTTGCCCGGCACGTGGTACTTGGCACCCGGATCGAAGAACTCCTCACCGCGCGCGCTGGCCGGAGCCACGCCCTGGTACTTGGCCTTCAGGTCCCACCACGCCTTGTTGTAGTTCTCCGGGGTGATCGAGCCGTCGAATACACCCCAGCGCCAGCGGTCGATCATCAGCCCGAACGGCAGGAACGACACGCCGCTCAGCGCCATGCGCATCTGCGCGTTGATGGTGGCCTCGCGGCTTTCCTGCGGCTTGTCGACCAGACCGATCGAGTTCAGGTACTGCGGGGTCATTGCCAGCACGATGGTGTCGCCGATGGCTTCGTGGAAGCCGTCGTTGGCACCGCCCTGGAACAACGGCGGCAGCGGGTTGTAGGCCAGGTCGTAATAGATGTGGCCCAGCTCGTGATAGATGGTGGTGAAGTTTTCTTCGTTCGGCTTGATGCACATCTTGGTGCGCACGTCGCCTTCCATGTTCATGTCCCACGCGCTGGCGTGGCAGACCACGTCACGGTCCAGCGGCTTGATGAACTGGGTTTTGTCCCAGTACGACTTCGGCAACGCGGGCATGCCCAGCGACACGTAGAAGTCCTGCGCGCGCTCGGTCATCTGCTTGGCGGTGCGCAGTTCGGCGTCACGCTGCGCCTTGTACAGCGCTTCCATGCTGGCGTTGCTGCCGCCGGCCTTGGCGATGGCACCGCTCAGGTTGCCTTGGTACTGCTTTTCCAGCGCGGCAGTGATGTCCAGGCTGCCGGCACCCGGGTAGGGTTCCAGCTGGTCCCACAGGTTGGACCAGTCCTGCTGCCACATGTTGCCGAGCAGGTGCGCGGCGATCAGGCCGCCTTCGGTTTCGGCCTTGTCCTTGCCGTAGGTGGTGTCCAGCTTGGTACGGGCATAGCAGTGCAGCTGCTCGTACATCGGCTTGACCTGTTCCCACAGGCGGTCGGTTTCCGGGCCGATCTGGTCGGCCGGCATGTCATAGCCGCTGCGCCACATCTGGCCGGCGTCGGCGAAGCCCATTTCCTTGGCACCTTCATTGACCAGGCCAACGAAGCGCTGGTAGTCAGCGCGCATCGGCTTGGTGGTGCCGTGCCAGCCCTGCCAGGCGTCCAGCTGCTTGTCGTAGTCGCGGCTGCGGGCGAGTACCTGCTCGAGGTCGCCGAGCTGGCGGCAGGTGGCCGGGTTGGCTTCGTCGGTGCAGTACTTGCCTGCACCGTATGCGCCTTCCATACGGCTGGCGATGCGGGTCAGCTCGCCCAGCTTGGCCGGGTCGCGCGGGGCCGGCATGGCGGTCATCAGCTTCAGCAGGTGCAGCTGGCGCTTGGTGTCTTCGGTCATCGGCTGGCCGTCGTACTGGCCGGCCTGGGCGATCCAGCCATTCAACACGGTCAGCCAGCGCTCGTTGGCCTTGGCCGCCACGCGTTCGGAATCGTCATTGATGTAGGTCGACGACAGCCACTGCGCCGAGGTCATTTCCGGGTACATGGCCTTGTACTCGGCGTTGACGCGGGCGATGAACTGGTCCGCGGTCTCGGTGGGCTTGGCGGTGCCGGCCGCCGGGGTGGCGGCGGGGGACGGTTCCTTCTGGCAGGCCGCCAGCGTCAGTGCGGCAGCACCAACAGCCAGGGCCAGCAAAAGCGGGCGGTGGTTCACGGGCAGATCCTTGGGTGGTGAATTACCGCCCGAAGGCTAGTGGGCCGGTCGCGACACCGCAAGGGCCACTAGATACAGCCCCAGTGCCACCGTCCAGCAGGTGACCAGGGTCCACAGGTCGTGCGACAGGAAATGCGCGCCGCGCAACTGCTGGGTAAAGCCGAACACCGCGCCGGCCAGCAGGCCCACGGCGAGTCCGCGCCAGCGCCAGGACGGGCGCACCATCAGTGCGAAGAAGTAGAGGCTGACCCAGGCGTAGCCGGCGCTGGCGTGACCGGCCGGGAAGCACATGCCGCGCGGCATGTCGGCCGGCCGCGTGGCAAACAGGCCCACATACTCGCGCAGGCCACCGTAGCGGGTCAGGTCCCACGGGCAGTCCATGTGGGTGAGCGATTTCAGCAGCGACACCATGCCGGTGCCCAGTGCTACCGCCAGCACCAGGTACAGCAGCGGCCAGCGCCAGGTGCGCCAGCGGGCGTGTCGCCAAGCGTGGAAGCACGCCACCAAGGCCAGCAGTGTGGCAAACGCGCTGAGCCACTTGCCGCCCTTGTGGATCAGATGGGTGGTGACCCACGCGTTCTGCAGCGCCCACTGGTGGCCTTCCAGCCGGTAGATCTGGTCGGCCAGCCACTGATCACCCCCGGCGCTCATCAACGCCCAGCTTGCGAGCAGCGCCGCCAGCCAGGGCAGCAGCAGGTGCCGGGTCAGGAACGCAGAGGTTGCCGCGCGGGGGACGGAGGTCGCGATAAACGTCGCGGCAGGAGCAGGGCGCATGCGAACAACAGCCGGTAGGAAGGACCCGGGCCATGCTGGTCAGCGCGCTGTCGGAGACCGGTCAGAGCCGCGTTGCGCGTGCGTTAAACGCGGGCCTGGGTTCATCAGTCGCCGTCATCGCCCATGGACTCACCGCCGACCACCGTGGCATGGCACTGCAGGTCGAGCGCGGTGCCCGGCACCAGCCACCAGTCATTGCGGTTGGCGCTGCCGATCGCGACCGACCGGGCACGATCCACGCACGGGCTCAGCGCCGGTTCGGCCACCAGCAACCAACGGGTGTGGGGTGCCTGCGCGAGCCATGGCACGGCATCGAGCCATTGGTCGTTCCAGTCGCGTTTGAAGCCAAATTCGGTGACCGGACGGTCCGCCTGCAGCAGGTTCTGCTCGCGCCATGCCACCGCGCCCAGTTCGGCCTGGGAGCCAATCCGCTCACCCACCCGCTGCATCACCGCGGACGCCGAACTGTAGGGGTCCAGTGCCGGCATCAGGCCCCAGCCATAGAGGTTCCAGAGCAGCAACGAGGCCAGCACTGCCAGCACGCCCGCGCGGCGTAGACGCAGACACGCGGTCAGCACCGCCATCAGCAGACCGAAGCCGAGCAGCCACAGGCCCAGCGGAGCCAGCAGGCTGTCGGGCATCGCCCGTTTGGCCAGCTGTGCGTGCGCCCACGCACTGCCCCCCAGAAGATGTACACCGATGACCAGGCCAGCCACGCTCAGCACGACGGCGTAGGCCAGCAGGATCCATCGCGGTCCGGGCCGACGCAGCAGGCCGGGCAGAAGTGGCGCAGCCGCCACGCACAGCGCGGGCAGCATCGGAAAGATGTACACCTCGCGCTTGCCGGGGCTGGCACTGAAGAACAGCAGTACCAGCAGCGACCAGCCGAGCAGCAGCCACCAGCGCGCATCCAGCCGGCGCAGCCTGCGCCACCAGCCGGGAGCCAGTGCCGGCAGCAGCAGGCTGCCGGGCAACCACAACGTGGCCATCACCTGCAGGTAGTACCAGGCGGGCTGCACGTGGTGCCAAGCGTTGGTGTAGCGGGTGCCGGTCTGCTTGAACAGCAGTTCGTGTGCATAGGCCTGCAGTTCCGGCGTCGGGGCGGTCAGCAGGGCGATCCCCAGCGGCCCCAGCCACACCGCGGTGCCGAGCAGGAAGGCCGGCAGCAGCCACAGCAGAGGCCGGGCAGGGGCGAGATAGGCGTGCCGCTGGCCGCGCGCCTGCCAGCGCCACAGGGCCCAAGGCAGCAGCACCAGCAGCGGCAGGAAGCCCACGCCCTTGGTGACGGTGCCCAGGCCGGCGGCGAACCCCGCGACCCATAGCGCAGCGGTGTTGGGGCGTTCCAGCAGGTGCCGCAACAGGCCCCACAACGACAGTGTGGTCAGTGCCACCAGGACCATGTCGATCTGCGCGCGCTTGGCCATCAGCCCGAACTGCAGGCAGCTCATCAGCGCCAACACCGCCCACCACCCCACGCGCCGGCTCCACAGACGCCGGCCCAGGTCCCAGCACAGCCACAGGGTGGTCAGCGCCGCCAGCAGCGACGGGATCAGGAAGGCCAGGTTCCAGTTGCGCACCACCGACCAGGTGGCCGCCTGCATCCACATGAACACCGGTGGCTTTTCCGCGTACAGCTCACTGCCCCGGTGTGGCAGCAGCCACTGCCCGCTCTCCACCATGTCGCGGGCGGCCAGGACAAAGCGCGGCTCGTCCGGCGGCGAGGGCGAACGCAGCCCGATGCCGGCGGCCAGGGTCAGCAGCAGGGCCAGGCAGATCAGAACGCGCCAATGGCGGCGCAGCAGCAGACGGGTCACAGGCGTGGGTGAGGGCAAAAAACGCACTGTGGCGGGGACGGTGTAAGAAACACGTCGAATCGGGCCAATTGCGACTTCATTTCGACATCGACGACGCTACCATCGCCTCCATTACCCTTGGAATCGCGCACATGCGCCTGCTGGTCATCGAGGACAACCGCCAACTGGTGGCCAACCTGTTCGAGTATTTCGAGGCACGCGGCCATGTGCTGGATGTCGCCCCGGATGGGATCACCGGGCTGCATCTGGCAGCCAGCCAGAGTTATGACGCGGTGATCCTGGACTGGATGCTGCCGCGCATGGAGGGACCGGAAGTGCTGCGCCGTCTGCGTGCTGAACACGGCTCGGAAGTGCCGGTCATCATGCTGACCGCCCGCGATGACTTGCCCGACAAGATCGCCGGCTTCCGTGCCGGGGCGGACGACTACCTGACCAAACCGTTCGCGCTGCCGGAACTGGAGGTGCGGCTGGAAGCCCTGCAGGTGCGTGCGCACGGGCGCAATCCGCGCAAGGTGCTGGAAGTGGCCGACCTGAGCCTGGACCTGGCAACGCTGGAAGCCCGCCGCGACGGCCAGGTGCTGCACCTGTACCCGGCCTGCCGCAAACTGCTGGAAGTGCTGATGCGCGCCAGCCCGGCAGCGGTCACCCGGCAACAACTGGAGTTCGCGTTGTGGGGCGATGAGTTGCCCGACGGCGACCTGCTGCGTTCCCATGTTTACGAACTTCGCCGCAGCGTGGACGGTCCGTTCGCCAGCAAGCTGATCCACACCCTGCCGCGTGTGGGGTACCGGCTGGCAGTCACGGCGACGGAAGACAGCGATGCGACTCCGTAAACCCGGGCCGCTGCATCGCCGCCTGGTGTGGTGGCTGCTGGCCTACCTGGCCATGATTTCGGTGGCGGTGTTCAGCGTGGGCAACTACGTGCACGAGCACGCCGAACATTCGGCATGGCGCGCGCTGCTCAATTCCGAACTGGACAGCATCATCAACCACGTCGAGCACGAACCCCACTACCGCTGGCAGGACTCGGACACGCTGCGGCTGTTCACCATCGATGATGACCCTGCGCTGCCGGCGGTGCTGCGCACGCTGCATCCGGGCCTGCATGACGGGGTGGTCATCAACGACCGCTCGGCCGCAGTGATGGTCCGCGACACCGCGACCCAGGGGCGGCTGGCCCTGGCGCTGGACATCAACGATTTCCACGAACTGGAAGAGTTCGCCACGCGCTGGGTGATGCTGGCCGGTGTGGTGATGATCATCGTGACCGTGCTGATGGCCTCCATCGGCGTCAGTCGCGTGGTGCAGCCATTGCGCTCGCTGGCCCGGCACATCCATGACCTGCGGCCGGGCGTACCTGGCCAACGCGTGGAGGTCGACCCGCGCGGCAGTTCCGAGCTGTATGTGATCGCTGACGCGCTCAACGACTATCTGCGCCGGAACGAGCAGTTCGTCGAGCGCGAGCGGGTGTTCATCAGTACTGCCAGCCACGAGCTGCGCACGCCGATTGCGGTCATCACCGGCGCTTCTGAACTCGCCCTGGAGCAGCCGGACGTGCCCGAGCGCGCACGTCAGCAGATGCAGCGTGTGCACCGCAGCGCGCAGGGGGTGGAACAGCTGATCCAGCTGCTGCTGGTGCTGGCGCGCGAGCCGGCCCGTCTGGCCGCATTGAAGGAGCGCATCGCGCTGGATGCACTGCTGCCGGAGATCGTCGAGGACCACCGCCACCTGCTTGGCGACAAGGACCTGCACATTGAAATGCAGCCGCTGCCGGCACTGGACATCATCGCGCCGCTGGGCGTGGTGCAGGCGGCGATCGGCAACCTGCTGCGCAACGCCATCGAGAACAGCGGGCGGGGCACCATCAGCCTTTCCTTGTCCGACCGCGCCGTGGTCACCCTGCAGGATCCGGGGCTTGGGATGAGCCCGGAGGAGATCGCCGCTGTCTATGCGCGCATGGCGCGCGGTGACCGGGGCGAGGGCGATGGTATCGGTCTGGAGCTGATCGCACGCTTGTGCGAACACCTGGGCTGGGGGCTCACAATCGAGTCCAGCGAGCCGCGCGGCACCCGGGTCATTCTGGACCTGGGTGCGTCGCTGCCGCCCTCGTAACCTGAACAGGGGAGGGGGCGGCGCGAGGTGGCATGCCGTGAAGACAATGTTAAGCTCGGAAAAGCGCCGCGTGATGTGGCGCTTTTTTTTGCCCTTTCGATCGACAGAGGATGGCTGCATGCCGACCGAACCGAGTACCGCCCTGATTACCAGCGACATCGTAGGCCTTGGCCTGATTGCCGCCACCCTGGCCCTGATCTTCTGGGCCGCCAGCGGTCCCACCCCGCTGCTGAAAAAGATATTCGCGTGGGTGCCAGCCCTGCTGCTGTGCTACTTCATACCGGCCATCTACAACACCGCCGGTCTGATCGATGGTCACAACACCTCGCTCTACAATCCCATCGCCCGTGATGTACTGCTGCCTGCCGCCTTGGTGCTGCTGACGCTTTCCATCGACCTGAAGGGCATCCTCAAGCTGGGGCCGAAACTGCTGGTGGTGTTCTGCGCCGGCACCGCCGGCATCGTGCTGGGGGCCATCGTGTCCTTCCAGGTGATGAAGCTCATCCATCCCGAAACCGTGGCCGGTGATACCTGGGCCGGCATGGCAGCACTCGCCGGTAGTTGGATCGGCGGCGGAGCGAACATGGTGGCGATGCGCGAGGTCTTCAGCGTGGACGCCACCACCTTCGGCCAGTTCGCGGTGGTGGACGTGGCCTGTGCCAGCCTGTGGATGGCGATCCTGCTGTTCCTGGCCAACCGCGCCCAGCAGATCGACACGCGCAACGGGGCCGACACCCGTGCCATCGATGAAATGAAGGCACGCATCAGTGCCTATGAAGCACAGAATGCGCGCATCCCGACCCTGACCGACCTGATGGTCATCGTCGGTGTCGCGCTGGGTGGAGTGGGCATCGCCCACGCCATTGCCGCGCCGCTGGCCGGCTGGTTCAAGGTCAACGTCAGCTGGGCCAGCCAGTTCAGCCTGGACAGCCCCTTCGTCTGGGTGGTGCTGATCTCCACCGCGCTGGGTCTGGGCCTGAGCTTCACCCGGGCGCGCAAGCTGGAAGCGGCCGGTGCCTCGCGCCTGGGCACGGTGTTCCTGTACTTCCTGATTGCCTGCATCGGCATGCAGATGGACCTGTTGTCGCTGCTGGACCGTCCGTGGCTGTTTGCGCTCGGCGTGATCTGGATGGCCACGCATGTCCTGGTGCTGTGGATCGTGGCGAAGTTGGTGCGCGCGCCGCTGTTCTTCTTCTCGATCGGGTCGATGGGCAACATCGGTGCGGCGGCATCGGCCCCGGTGGTGGCTGCGGCCTTCCATCCGAGTCTGGCTCCGGTGGGCGTACTGCTGGGCACGGTCGGCTATGCCACCGGCACCGGCATAGCCTACGTCACCGGCCTGATCCTGAAATGGATGGCGGGGGCGTAACGCCCCCCAGCGTCCAAAAAGAAGGCGGCGCATCTGCGCCGCCTTCCTGCTTTCAAACCGTCAACCGGCCGTCAACAACACCGGCCGCCGTTGCGCCCGCTGTAGCGGGCTTCCTGACGCTCGCGGAAGAACGTCTTGTAGTCCATCGGCGTGCGGTCCGGGTGTTTTTCCAATACGTGCCGCACGTAGTTGTCGTAGTCGGGAATGCCGCAGCACAGGCGCGCGGTCTGCACCAGCCGCCGCCAGATGCGGCGGTGGGCCTGGTACTGACTGACGGGAACCAGTCCGGTACCCATTACAGATCCGCCATCTGATGCGGTTCCAGCTTCACGTACGCGGTTTCCTTGTCCGTGCGCTGCGGCGAACGACGCGCCACCACAATGGTCTTGATCGCATAGGCCAGGATCGAGAACACCACGAACAGGAACAGCACGGTCAGGCCGGTGTTGACGTAGGCGTTGACCACGATCTGCTGCATCTGCGCCACGCTCTTGGCCGGGGCGGTGATGGTGCCGCTGGCAATCGCGTCCTGGAACTTGTGCGCCTGCGCCAGGAAGCCCTGCGCCGGGTTGCTGTCAAAGATCTTGATCAGCCCTGCGTAGGTGGTGCAGATCAGCAGCCACACCGCCGGCACGGCGGTGACCCACGCGTAGCGGTCCCGCTTCATCTTGAACAGCACCACCGTGCCCAGCATCAGCGCGATACCCGCCAGCATCTGATTGGAGATGCCGAACAGCGGCCACAGGGTCTGGATGCCGCCGAAGGGATCGACCACGCCGGTGTACAGCAGGTAGCCCCACAGCGCCACGCAGCCTGCGGTGGCGATGATGTTCGCGGTCCACGACTCGGTCTTCTTCAGCGCCGGGATGAAGTTGCCCAGCAGGTCCTGCAGCATGAAGCGGCCGGCACGGGTGCCTGCATCCACGGCGGTCAGGATGAACAGTGCTTCGAACAGAATCGCGAAGTGGTACCAGAACGCCATCATCGCGTCGCTGCCGCTGGGAATGGCTTCGTGCAGGATCATCGCGATGCCGACCGCCAGCGTGGGTGCGCCACCGGCGCGGTGCAGGATGGTCGGTTCGCCGATCGCGGCCGCCGTGGCGTTCAACTGCTCCGGGGTGATGGTGAAGCCCCAGGTGTTGGTGATGTAGTGCGCGGCGGAAACCGCATCCGCCCCGATCACCGCCGCCGGGCTGTTCATTGCGAAGTAGATGCCCGGGTCGATGATCGACGCGGCCACCAGGGCCATCACCGCCACGAACGATTCCATCAGCATGCCGCCGTAGCCGATGTAGCGCATGTGGCTTTCATTGGCGAGCAGCTTGGGCGTGGTGCCCGAGGAGATCAGCGCGTGGAAGCCGGACACCGCACCGCAGGCGATGGTAATGAACAGGAACGGGAACATCCCGCCCTTCCACACCGGGCCGTCGCCGCTGGCGGCGAACTGGGTCAGCGCCGGCATCTTCAGTTCCGGCATGACGATCAGGATGCCGACCGCCAGTGCGACGATGGTGCCGATCTTGAGGAAGGTGGACAGATAGTCGCGCGGGGCCAGCAGCAGCCACACCGGCAGCACCGAAGCGACGAAGCCGTAGCCGATCAGCATCCAGGTGATCTGGGTGCCGGTGAAGGTGAAGGCCGGGCCCCATACCGGATCAGCCGCGACCTTGCCGCCGTACCAGATCGCCAGCAGCAGCAGGATAAGGCCGACGACCGAGATCTCACCGATCTTGCCGGGGCGGATGTAGCGCATGTAGATGCCCATCATGATCGCGATGGGCATCGTGGCGATCACCGTGAACATGCCCCACGGGCTTTCCGCCAGCGCCTTCACCACCACCATCGCCAGCACCGCCAGGATGATGATCATGATCAGGAAGGCACCGAACAGCGCAATCGTGCCGGGCACCTGGCCCATTTCCTCGCGCACCAGGTCACCCAGCGAGCGACCGTTGCGACGGCTGGACAGGAACAGCACCATGAAGTCCTGCACCGCGCCGGCCAGGACGACGCCGACCACCAGCCAGAGCAGGCCAGGCAGATAGCCCATCTGCGCGGCGAGCACCGGACCGACCAAGGGGCCTGCACCGGCAATGGCGGCGAAGTGGTGGCCGAACAGTACGTGCTTGTTGGTCGGCACGTAGTCCAGGCCGTCGTTGTTGATCACCGCCGGTGTGGCCCGGGTCGGATCAATCTGCATCACCTTGTTGGCAATGAACAGGCTGTAGAAACGGTAGGCAATGAGATAGATGGAGACCGCGGCAACCACGATCCACAGGGCATTGATGTGTTCGCCCCGCCGCAGTGCGACGGTGCCAAGACAGAATGCACCGAGCAGCGCGAGCGCGGCCCAGCCCAGCTTGGAAAAACCTTTCATGAGATGTGCGTCTCCCTGGAGTGCGTGTTAAGAGTCTGCGCAGTCATTGACCGGGTCAATGCAATCGCGGGGACTTGCCGCTAGTACTTTGGTCGTATGGGCCTTGCGTTTGGAACAATGGGTTGCGGACGTGGCCGTTGGCGGTTCCAGGGGCTGCGCCCATCTTGTACCGGGTAACCTTTCGATGGAGTCAACATGAGCGCCTCAACCCCCGTGCGTGTGCAGCGCACCATTCGTGGCATGCCCACCTCTGACGGGGCTGGCGTGCGCCTGACCCGGGTCATCGGTGGCCCCGACCTGCCGGACCTGGACCCGTTCCTGCTCCTGGACGAGTTCGGTACCGACAAGGCCGAGGATTACATCGCCGGCTTCCCCAGCCATCCGCATCGCGGCTTCGAGACAGTGACCTACATGCTCGACGGCCGCATGCGGCACAAGGACAACCACGGCAACGAAGGCCTGCTGACCCCGGGCAGCGTGCAGTGGATGACCGCCGGGCGTGGGCTGGTGCACTCGGAAATGCCCGAGCAGGAGTCCGGGCGCATGCGCGGCTTCCAGCTGTGGGTGAACCTGCCGGCGCGCGAGAAGATGACCGACCCGAAGTACCAGGAGTTCGCGCCCGAACGCATTCCGGTGGTGCAGCCGGCGGCGGGGGTGCAGGTGAAGGTGATTGCCGGAAAGGTGGGTGAGACGGCCGGGCCGATCACGCAGCCGGCGACCGATCCGGTCTACCTGGACATCGAACTGGCCCCGGGTGTGGCATGGGAGTACGTGCTGCCGGAAGGGCATAACGCGTTCGCCTATGTGTTCGAGGGAGCGGTGACGGTCGGGCAGGGCGACAACGCACGGCCGGTCGAGCGGCAGCAGATGGCGGTGCTGGGCGGCGGCGAAGTACTGCAGCTGCAGGCCGGTACTGATGGTGCACGCCTGATCGTGGTCGCAGGCCGGCCGCTGCGTGAGCCGGTCATGCGCCACGGTCCGTTCGTGATGAATACGCGACAGGAACTCATGCAGGCGTTCGTGGATTTCCAGGAAGGCCGGTTCTGAGGGCTGCGGAGGCATCCGGTGGGCCGGCCGTTGGCCGGCCCTGGGATTGAATCAACGCTCGGAAGCCACCGTCGACGAACCCAGCGCCATGCCCTGGGTCAGCGACTGCAGCGAACCCAGTTCCTTCGAATCACTGGGATACAGCGCAATCTGCGCGTACTTGTTCTTGTCCAGCTTGACGATGGTCATGCGCCGGTCGGCGTAGCCCGGCGGCTGCTGGCCACCCAGATCGGGCAGATACCAGTACATGCTTTCGCCTGCAAAGCTGCCTTTTTCCTGACGCAGTGGCCGGGACAGCGGAATATCCGGGTCGCGTTGGGTCAGCATCAGGCTCAACACCTCACGGCCATCGGTCGTGGTCGCCTTGCACGAGAGGTAATTGTTCTCGGCCTGTTCTTTCCACTGCAGGCCGCTTCCGGCAGGCAGGGTGGGACATTCGGCGGTAGCCTGGGCCGAGGCCACGGTGGCACTCAACAACAGACACAGCGATACAACAGCGCGCAGGACGTTCATGCTTCCCCCAAGAAGTCGAATGGCAGGGCCACGGAACGGGAGCGTCCAATCTCCGGTCGCGTGACGGGCTGGTGATTTTGACCTTAACGGAATGTGACCGAATCTTCAAATAACTGTTTCAAATGTATCTGAATCCGGCTAGGCGTACGGTCAGCCGGGGCGGGGTTCGGCCCCGATCCACTTGTAGGCGATCCCGCCGATGACCCCACCCAGCAGCGGAGCCACCCAGAACAGCCACAGCTGGCTCAACGCGCCGCTGCCGGCGAACACCGCCACCGCTGTGGAGCGGGCGGGATTCACCGAGGTGTTGGTGACCGGAATGCTGATCAGGTGGATCAGGGTCAGGGCCAGGCCTATGGCCAGGGGCGCGAAGCCTGCCGGGGCGCGGCCGTGGGTCGCTCCCATGATCACCACCAGAAACATCGCGGTCAGTACCACTTCACAGAGGAAGGCGGCGGCCACGCTGTAGCCGCCTGGCGACAAGGGCCCATAGCCGTTGCTGGCGAACGCGCCGGCCTGGCTGCCGTCGATCGCGAAACCTGGGGCTCCGCTGGCGATATGCAGCAGGATGCAGGCCGCCAGAAAGCCGCCTACCACCTGGGCCAGGATGTAGGGCACCACGTCGCGGGCCGGAAAACGCCCGCCGGCGCACAGGCCCACGGTCACCGCCGGGTTGAAGTGCGCACCCGACACATGGCCGAAGGCATAGGCTCCGGTCAGCACGGTCAGCCCAAAGGCCAACGCCACGCCGACAAACCCGATGCCCAGGGGATTGCCCTCACCACCAAACTTCGCGGCCAGCACGGCGCTGCCGCAACCGCCCAGCACCAGCCAGAACGTGCCGAGCAGCTCGGCCGCCAATCGCTTTGCCATGTTCATTGCATGTCTCCACGAACGCCCGGGGGAGGCGGGCTGTGGCGACCGTAGCTGAATCGCGGTTCATCGGGGTGAAGCGGATGTTGCCTGCCGACGAACGGCGTGAAACCTGTGAAATCGTGTGAAATCGGACGTGGAAGCGGGGCAGAGCTCCGCTCTACGCCACGGGCAACGGGATGAATTCTTTGTCGTCACCGGGAATCGTGCCGAAACGACCTGCTTCCCAATCATGCTTGGCCTGCTCGATGCGTTCCTTGGAACTGGACACGAAGTTCCACCACAGATGGCGCGGACCGTCGAGCGGCTCGCCGCCGAGCAGCATCGCCTTGACCGGGGTCTTGGCACGCAGCCGTCCGCGCGCGTTGAACTCGGGCAGGATCAGGTGCTGCGCCGGCACATCCACGCCGTCCAGCTGGGCCTCGCCTTCCAGGATGTACAGGGCACGTTCGACGTGGCCGGTGTCCAGGTCCAGCTCGGCCCCTGGATCCAGGTCGACGGCCACATTCAGGGTGTCGGCGAACACCTTCACCGGGGATTCCTCGCCATAGGCGCGGCCGGCGATCACACGCAGCCACACCCCGTCACGGCGCTGCTGCGGCAACGTGGCCGCACTGTGGTGGTAGAACGCCGGATCGGTTTCCTCGAAGCTTTTCGGCAGCGCCACCCAGGTCTGCATTCCGTGCAACGGATGGTCGTGCTCGCGCTCCACCGGCGGGGTGCGTTCGGAGTGGGCAATGCCGCGGCCGGCAGTCATCCAGTTCACGTCGCCCGGGCGGATCACCTGGTCCGAGCCGAGCGTGTCACGGTGACCGATGGCACCGGACCACAGGAAGGTCACCGTGGCCAGGCCGATGTGCGGATGCGGACGTACGTCGATGCCGGTGCCCGGCGCAAGCACGGCGGGACCCATCTGGTCGACGAAGACGAACGGACCTACGCTGCGTGCCTGCAAGGTAGGGACGGCGCGGCGTACTTCCAGGCCGCCGATATCGTGGACGCGCGGGGCGATGATGGTGGTCATGCGGGCGTTCTCGCTGGCGTGGACAGAACGTCAGCATGGCACGACCCGGCAGCACCGGCATGCCCCATTCGGGCAACAGCCTGTTGCGGCGGCAGGAACACGGAACCTGCCGGTCAGACCGGCAGGTTCTCGCGTGATGCCGCGATGTGTCGGTTACAGGGCGACGCACTCCTGCACCGAAATGACGTAGTAGAGCGAGCCGTCATGCTGGGCGTTGACGAACTGTTCCACGCAGCGGCCGAAGCCGGCGGCGGCGGCCTTGTGGTGGGCATCGCGCTGCGCCGACTGGTGGGCGGCCTCCAGAGTCGGGCCGTAGCCCTTGCCCTCGAAGGTGTCGACCACCGGGCCGATGGTGTCGGCTGATGCCAGCATCGGTGCCAGTGCTGCGCCGGCCAGCAGTACGCCTGCAAAGATCTTGTTCATGCGTGTCTCGATAGTTGGAGAGAAAGTGTCGTTGCAATGAAGTGAGCAGCGACAGGATCGAGGGTAGGCAGCGGGCGATGCCGGAGTTATCAGTGAACGCCACAACGTGTTGACCGAAAGCTGATCGATAGCGCGTAGGGGAATGCGACACACACACAAAGACGCCGCCTTGCGGCGGCGTCGTTGAAGGCACGGTGCGGACGATCAGATCACCGGTTCGCGCAATACCGGCGAATCCCAGCCCGGTCGCGGCGCGAAGCGGTCGCCATGGCGCTGCTGCAGCAGCTTCAGTCGTTCCACCAGCGCATCGGCACCGGTCGCGCGGATGTGCTGGATCGGGCCGCCGCGGAACGGCGCAAAGCCGGTGCCGAAGATGACCCCCGCATCCAGGAGGTCGGCATCGGCCACCACGCCCTCGTGCAGGCAGGCGACGGCTTCATTGAGCAGGGGCAGGATCAGGCGATCTTCCAGATCGGCCGGTGCCTGGTAGTTGGCCGGCACGTCGGGCTTCTGCGCACGGCCGTTCTCCCACTTGTAGATGCCCTGGCCATCCTTCTTGCCGCGCTTGCCCGGGTCGACCGTCTGCAGCGCTGCTGGAATCTGCAGGCCGAGGAACGGAGCCAGCTCATGGCCGACGCCGGCCGCCACGTCCAGGCCGACCGTATCGAGCAGTTCGATCGGCCCCATCGGCATGCCGAACTTGACCGCTGCCTTGTCGATCACCGGTCCGGGCACGCCCTCGGCGTAGGCCGTGGCGGCTTCGAGCATGTAAGGGAACAGCACGCGGTTGACCAGGAAGCCCGGCGTGCCGGCCACCGGCACCGGGAACTTGCCCAGCGCCTTGCAGAAGCCGGCCAGACGCTGCTCGGTCTGCGGGTCCATGCCGTCGTGGTGGATGATCTCCACCAGCGGCATCTGTGCCACCGGGTTGAAATAGTGCAGGCCGGCGAACTGCGCCGGTCGCTGGATATGGTCGCGCAGCTCCACCAGCGGGATGGACGAGGTGTTGGTGGTCAGCAGCGCGTCCGCTTTCATCTTCGGCTCCAGGGTCTGATACAGCGCACGCTTGGCCTCGGGATTCTCAATGATGGCTTCAATGACCAGATCCGCCTGCGCCACACCGTCGCCGGCGAGGTCGGCTTTCAGCCGTGCCGCGACTGCCGGCCGCTTGCTTTCGTCCTTGATCTTCTTGGCGAACAGCGCCTGTGCGCGCTCCATCGCCGGGTCGATGAAACGCTGCTCGCGATCCTGCAAGGTGACCTCGAACCCCTTGTAAGCGGACCAAGCGGCAATATCGCCGCCCATCACGCCCGCGCCGACCACGTGGACGTGGCGGATGCCATGGTCCTTGCCGCCCAGCGCTTTCAGTCGTTCGGTCAGGAAGAAGATCCGGATCAGATTGCGCGCGGTCGGGGTACCGGCGAGCTTGACCACGGCGCGGCGCTCGGCGTCCAGGCGCGTCTGGATCGGGCTGCCACCGGTACGCGCCCAGGTGTTGATCAGCGCATACGGAGCCGGGTAGTGGTCCTTCTTGGCCTTGCGTGCGACCTGCTTGGCCATCTGCGGGGCCAGCAGCTTGCGCGCCAGCCAGGTGTTGGTGGCCCACGCCGTGGCGCGCTGCTTGAACGGGCGGGTCGTGCCGGACAGGCCCAGCGCTACGGCGGTATCCAGCAGCACCGCCGGTGCCACCACCTTGTCGACCAAGCCGATGCTGCGGGCGGCCGAGGCGGACAACGTGCGGCCGGTCAGCATCAGATCCATCGCGGCGGGTGCGCCTACCAGTTGAGGAAGTCGCGCGCTGCCGCCCCAGCCGGGGAAGATGCCCAGCTGGGTTTCGGGCAGGCCAATGCGGGTGGAGGCATCGTTGGAGGCCACCCGGTAACGGCAGGCCAGGGCCAGCTCGGTGCCGCCGCCCAGGCAGTGGCCGTGGATGGCCGCCACGGTCGGGCAGGGCAGCTCCGACAGCTTCTGGTAGACGGTCTGACCACGGCGGATCGCGTCATTGACGGTGCCGCGCCGGTCGAACTCCTGGAATTCCTTCAGGTCCGCCCCGGCAATGAACCCGGCCGGCTTGATCGACTGCACCACGACCGCCTTGGGCGGGTCCAGCGCCAGTCGCTCCACCAGGTCGCCCAGTTCCAGCAGGACGTCCTGGGACATGGCGTTGACGCTGCTGTCCTGGCGGTCAAGGCTGAGCACCACGACACCATCGTCACGGATCTGTGGGTGCCAATGCGAGAAGCGGAGCCCATCGAAGCCTGAGAGCATGGGGACGTTCCATCCGGTTGTGTATGGAGAAGGGGGCTATGATCCAGAGGTTGTTTCCTCCCCGTCAAATCCCTATAGCTGGGGTATCCGCAACGACCGTTCACGACCGTGAGCGGAAACCTTAACGGAACGGTGGTTAAAAGCTGGTACGGCATTCCTCACGGAGCGCTGAACTTTTCCCGGGATTGGCAGTCTCATTGCCCGACGTCGGTTGGGCTGACAGGAGTGCGGCCCAGCATGGCCGAGGTTGAAACACCACAGGAGCTGGATCTGGAACTGGTCCGGCGTGTGCAGCGCGGCGAGAGCGCGGCGTTCGATGTACTGGTGCGCAAGTACCAGCACCGGATCGTCGCGCTGATCGGGCGCTACATCGCCGACTGGAGTGAATGTCAGGACGTGGCCCAGGACACCTTTGTCCGCGCTTACCGCGCGATCAACAGTTTCCGCGGCGACGCCCAGTTTTATACCTGGTTGCACAGGATCGCCGTGAATACTGCCAAGAATCACCTTGCCGCCCACAACCGCCGCCCGCCCACCGACGACATCGACATCGGTGACGCCGAGCAGTTCGACAGCGGCACCCGCCTGCGCGACACCGACACGCCCGAGCGTGAGCTGATGCGCCAGGAACTGGAAAACACGGTGATGAAGGCGGTCTCGGCGCTGCCGGAAGAACTGCGTTCTGCCATCACCCTGCGCGAGGTGGATGGCCTGAGCTACGAGGAAATCGCGCAGAAGATGGGGTGCCCGATCGGCACCGTGCGGTCGCGGATCTTCCGCGCCCGTGAGGCGATCGACACCGAACTTCGGCCGCTGCTGGATGTGGGCAGCGCCACCCGCGAGAAGAGCCGCGTATGAACCACGAAAATCCCAATGCTGATTCCACCGGCCACGTGCCGGAAAAATTCGATGCCCATCACCGCCAGCAGCTGTCGGCGCTGATCGACGGCGAGCTGACGGCCGACGAGGCCCGCTTCATGCTGCGCCGGCTGGAGCACGACGATGCCCTGGCCGGGTGTCACGAGCGCTGGCAGCTGCTGGGCGATGTGCTGCGCGGGCAGGCGTGCGCGCCGGCTCCGGTCGATTTCGCGGCTCGGGTGCAGGCCGCCGTGGCGGCTGAACCGGCTCCGCAGGTCGTCCCCGCGCAGGCCCCGCGTCAGCGCCGCGGTCTGCTTCGCTGGGGCGGCAGCGCCGCCCTGGCAGCATCGGTGGCGGCGGTGGCGCTGTTCATGACCCGCGAGCAGCTGCCGGATCAGGCTACCGATGCGCCGGCCACGCCCGTGTTCGCCAGCCAAGCGGAACTGCCGCCGCCGGCGGTGCCCACTCCCGTAGCGCCGTCCCAGGCCGCCGCAGTGGCCGATGCCGCCCTTGCGGTGGCTGCGGTGCCGGCGGCCGCCACGGCCGCGCGTCGCTCCAGCGCCACCCGCAACCAGCAGGCCGCGCGCAGCGTGGCCG
>NZ_JASCOZ010000139.1 GCF_029960115.1 Stenotrophomonas sp. PS02289 | reverse complement strand
GCCGGGCTCTGCCCGGCTACTGTTGGATTCGTGCGAACAACCGTCGGCTCACGGCTTCACGTGTTCGGCGGGTCGGGGGGGCGTTCCGGGGGACGCCGTGAATCCATCCCGGTAGGGTCGCTCGACAGACGACCGCCGTGAAATCACCAACGCGCTTTAGGGCATGAACACCGAATCGAAACATGCTCTTCGATTGACTCCCTCTGACGCACTCAACCCGCGCCACGGTATTCGCCCTCGCACTCCATGCGCGTAAAACGCAAAACGCATCACACTTCAAAACATTCCGAACTTCGGCCACCGGCCGATTCCGACACCCGCGTCAAATGCGCTTCTCCGCGCCGTACCAACCTCTCGCACGCTCCAATAGCCAATTGCGTCTATCGATTTGATCGAGCGCCAAAAAACCGCCACGATTCTTTCGCAAATGCCTGTTTTCATTACATGGTGCTTGCTGCACGGTAGCCCCCGGAGCGTAGAAACTCCTCACAAAGCAGGAAGATGTCCCGCGTCGGAGCTGTCCATGTCCAGCGTCGGGAGGGTGGCTAATGCAACACCCCCGTACGGGGGAAATACGCCCGCCGGTCTTTCCTGCTTTGTGACGGTTTCTAACCTCCCGACCCCTCGCCATTCCGGCGGGGGTCGCATCTCACAGGAGGCTTGCGATGCACAATGAAACACGCCCACAGCCGCGCACTGCGACGGCCGGTGGCACGCCACCCACACCGCCACCACCGCCTGCCAATGACGACATCGGCGGGGCGGACGTGCTGTTGATGTTGGCGCAATGGCTGCAGCAGGTGGGGCGCGCGAAACCGATGCGATTCAGTGTCGAGTTCGACGGCACGCGCCTGATTGCCACGCTCGGCCAGAACCGACCCTAACCGGTAGCGACGCGCCATGCGCGTCGACATGAAACCCAACACGGCCGCGACGCCAGCACTCCCGGGCGTCACGCCGTAGTACGGAGAACACCATGCATCCCCATTCACCCTGCGCATCGCGCGGGCAGGGCACCTGCGTGCCCGCGTCAGGAGTCAACGCCATGTACCGCAGTAAAGAACTACCGCCCCTCCACCCCGGACTCATCCTGCAGGAAGACTTCCTGCGCCCGAACCGGATCTCAGGCCGCGCGCTTGCCATCGCGCTGCGGGTTTCGCCCTCGCGCATCGCCAACATCGTGGCAGGCAGGGCGGCGATCACGGCGGACACCGCGTTCCGGCTGGCGCGCTACTTCGACACCTCGCCCTGGTTCTGGATGAATCTGCAGATACGCTTCGATCTGGACATGGCGGAGCAGCAGGTGCCACATCCGGCCGCGCGCATCGACCCGCTGCCGATCTTCCTGGATCCGGGTGTGCCGGCACCGCCCGAAAGCAAGGAGTGGGGCGCATGGTGATCAAGCGACTTGGCCGCGCGTTGCCCGGCTGCCACCCGCCCGCCGCACCGCCGCAGAAGCGCAGCGTGCTGCCGCCGGTGCCGCGCAGCCTGCGTTCGCAACTGAAGCAATACCCGGAGCACATTGAACGCCTGCAACTGGCGCTGCATGGCGTCAGCGTGGCAAGAACCACCCGGCGGCCGCGCGTGGAGATGGCGGTATGGGCGATCGACGACCGCCTCTCGCGCTTCCTGGCCGAGGCCCGCCAGGAACTGGATGCCGCCGTGTGCAGTGGCGATCCGGAGCGGTTGGCGCGGGCAAAGGAGACCGAGGCGGTGATGGCCGCCGTCTGCCGCAAGAACGCATGGATGGGCGACGAGGTGTTTGCCGCCTGGTTCAGGGTAGAACCAGGCCCAACCCGGTAGCGCCGGCCGTTGGCCGGCCCTCATGACCCCTGCATCACGCGGTAACGGCTAGCGTGCCCACAACCCCCAGACGCAGTGCGACCATGACCACCGAAAAACAACCCGGCAAGCAGGAAGGCATCAAGGAATCCCAGCAGGACCGCAAGCAGGACGACGTCGCCAAGAGCCGGCCCGCCCAGACCGACCAGCAGATTCACGACGCCAACACCAAGCGCCCGCCAACAAAACCCAACCCCGGGTGACCCCGGCGCAACCGGTGATCGGCTACTGACAACAATGGTAGGCGCGATGAAGGCACACCTTCAGCGACGACGTGTTGTAGAGCCGGGCTCTGCCCGGCTGCTTGTAACATGGCGCGGACAAGGGCCGAACTGGGCGCAAGCACCGCGTCCAGCCCGACCTCATCCGCTCGGATCCCCTATCCGCATATCCAGTCATCGCACAATGGACGTTCAGTGTGGAGTATCGCCAAAATTGTAGGTGGCCATAGGTATCAATCGTCCTTATCGTAGCAACATGGGCGGAGTCTCGATCATTGACAGTCGTCCTTGTCTCGTCGGCGGTGACCGCGAATGACGGAGCGGGATCCATAAATCGGATCCCATTCCGAGTGGTAAGTCGGTTGTTCCTATCTCGTAGCCTACTTTCCAACGATACTGTTGAGGCGGCGACAGATTAGCTGGAATCCCGACGCACAGCCAATGCAATACTTGATCGGAGGTGGTGATTTCCATGATTGGAACCCAATAGCGTAGTGCCCGGGAGGACACATCGCTGTTTCTGCAGGGTCGCCCCACCCGATTTTATTGCCACGCACCGGCTCGGTGTTGTTCCATTCCAATAGGTTCGTCGACAGGATCAGTACATCCGCGCGGACCCCCGCAATCTGAGTGTCAACTTGGCTGAAGCGGTTCCTTGCTGGTCCTTCTACCATCGAAACAAATTCAGCACTTGAATTGCCTGCATCTGTCTTGACTGTAATGCCGCCGTCTGGGAAGTACTCGGACGTCACGCCGCCAACATCCTGCGTGATGAACTGCCGCTCGCAGCGGATTGCGGTTTCTGCTGGAGTGACGACCAACTTGCTGCCTGGACCGACTGGGCTTCCGTTGATAGTGCAGGAAAATCCAGTACTCTCAATGCCGTTGAAGTTGGTGTGCCCTGATGCTCCGGTGTACCTGAGAAATATGTCTGCATAGCGTTGGTTGGATGGGATTCGGAAGTCAATCGACATGCCAGTCGATTGCGCAGTTACGCAGGATCGCCAAGCATCAATCGCCCTGTCATGCATGCGAGAGGTCAGTAGTGACTCCTGGCTGGACACGTCGGTTGAAGCCTTATACGTGCCACAGAATTTCGCATGTGTCTCGCGGGATGAGCTCCCTTCGCCCTTGCCGGAAAATGGGATTCCCTTAATCGTTATCCCAAACTCAGCCTTTTTTGCGTCGCTCATGCTTTCGTAGCTTTCGTCGCAGAAGTCCCAGTAGGTCCTATCAGCGAGGGCGTGAGCGGAGGTGCGCATGACGATATTGTTAAGTCCATGGTCGACAATGCGCCCACAGACATCTCCCGTTGGTTGGGCCATCAAGCTACTCGAAAAGATGCTGCTGATTGCAACTGCTGAAAGAACTCGATGGTGACGCATTGTGGTCTCCGGATCTCGTTAAGAGTTGCCCCCTTTGAACCGTCCGCTCCATCTAAGCAAACGTGAGCAGGCACGAATACCGGTCACTTGCCTTCTCTGTCTCCCCAGTCGCTTACGTGGATCGCAGCGCCGGGAGCGGCTGAAGGAGGTCAGCATCGGCGGCATCGACCAGTGATGTCCATTCACGGCAACGACCCGCGCAAGCCGGTGCTGCTGATCCTGCACCGTAGCAAGGAGTGGGCGGCTGCCACCGCTCGGGAGGCGGTTGAGAAGTGCCGGTGCAAGGCAGCCTAAGAAGCTGAGCAGGTAAGACCGAAGAGAGGAAGGAACGAGAGAGTGACCAGATTTTGAAAAGTAAAATGGAGGCTGTGATTTAGCAGACGAATCTGACTGCTCCAGTTGAAGGTCACAGGCTCACGTAGCAACAGCGCCGTGGCGCGGATAGTTGCAGATGGCATCCTAGCAGAGGTTTAATTGGTAAGTAACTACGGATCATGGTTCAGTCCACCCTGGCCGAGTTCGCGCTCCGCCTGAAGATATGCTCTTCATAGACTGGCGAACTCCTGCCTAGTCTTCATAATGCCATAATCCACATTTAGGACTTGATCGCGTATGTCGAGTTTGACTCCCCGAGAAAAGCGCAAGCTTGAAGACCTGTTTGGCATGAGTAGCGGATATGTTCTGGACTTTTCGAACAACACGTTTGCGCGGTTCTTTGAAGAAGAAGTTGGGCGCAACATATACGGTGGAACCTATGAAGAGAACGGTAGTTCCAAAGCTAACCATCTGAGAAGCTTCTGGACCCGTGAAGGCGATGTATTAGTGGGACAGGCGATTAATGGATTGCTTGAGCACTGTAGGGATACTGAGAACCCTGCCGTGCAGCGGCAATCGCTTTTCAACGAGTGTGAACTGATTGCGGCGCGGTTGGTCCAAGCTAAGGATGTTCCGGACGTCGAAGTCCTGGATGGAGATACCGAAGATTTTCAGATGGTGGCTAAGGCCGCCCGTGAGTGCTTCCATCGCAACGAACCTGAGCAAGGTTTGGACCGATTGCATACGTTCCTGGTCAAGTTCCTTCGAAAGCTATGTGATGCTCATGGAATTCCGAGAGATCGCACTGTGCCTTTGGGTGGACTCATGGGGGCATACGTCAAGCGGATCAGAGAAGAGGGGCTGCTCACGTCGCAGATGGCCGAACACATTCTCAAAGGCACGATCTCGATCTTCGGGCAGTTCGATCACGTGCGCAACAATCATTCCATGGCGCACGATAACCCCGTCCTTGACCATGACGAGGCGCTGCTGATTGCGAGCAGTGTCACTAGCACGGTTCGATTCATCAAGTCATGCGAGCAGCGGTGGGAAGCGCAGGCACGTTCTTTCAGGTCTCGAGCTGATCGACAGGACCTCGACATTCCCTTTTGATAGGGGCGGGAGCTCTACTTGCTGGTTGCAGTAACCAGTTCCGGTTGTGTCCACCCTAGGCACAGAAGGTGCAAGTTCGGCTGCTTGTAGGGCCACTCGTTCATTCAAAACGCACGGTTGGTGGCTGGACTTGAAGACGCCCCTCTTCCTGGTTGTAGACCGTCATGGCTACAACGTGTCGCCTAAGCTGGCGGGCGAAGTCTTCTCGCAGGCGCAGGCATCGGCCAAGCATGTGGTGTGGTTCGAGGAGTCCGCACATGGGGGATGAACCAAGAGCCGGGAAAGTCCCAGCTAACGCTGGTGCAGCAGTTCAGGCCGATCGACAATCGGGCGTGTGACGTGCCTTAAGGCGCATCGGTGACGCTACCGGTTGGCCGGTCATATTGTTCGGTTGCAAGCGCCTTCGTCACTAGCTCCGCAGTCAATGGTCTCGACTGCGTCTGCATCTGCGCAGCCAAGACGGGTTGAACCGTATTGAACTTCGCCGCAAACGGTGAGCGCGTTCCTTCCCTGGCCAATGAACGAAGCTCCTCAGTACTCAGGTGCTGGGCATACAGATCGGCCAGCTGGTAATCCCAGGCCGCCTGGTAATGCGACAGGTGGCGGTCAAGTTGCGCCTGAACCTGCTGATCCGCGGCGGCCTTGCCAAGCTGCTGCGCCAACGCCGCGTAGGTCGTGGTGGCTCTTGCCGCGTCAAGCGCCAAGCCTCGCAGGCCTTGACCCATGTTGAAGCGCTGCACCAGGGATGCCCCGGGAGATCCTTCCGGGAGGGTGTCTGTGGCGAGTTGGACCGTTGCGGTATCAGTACAGCCAGCGAGGGCGAGCAGCACGATCAGCAGCGATTGTCGGCACGTCATTTTCAGGTTCCTTCCCAATTCGGAAGGCGGAGCTTAGCCGGAAACATGAACCGTTACCCGAGAGAGGTCGGGCCGGTAGAGTCGTCGACAGACGACTGCTGATAAAGGTGATCGGCGCGACGAACGCATTGATGCATCCGATGGAAGCGCGGATCCGGCCGGGTGCGCGACGTTAAAGCGCCGATCAGCGTTATCGGCCGTCGTCTTGCGACCGACGCTACCAAAGCGCAGAAAAGCGCAGAAAAGCGCACAGCCGGGCACATCACAGGTTTCAGGTGTCCGCACACGTCGCCCAAAAGCAGAACGCCACCCGAAGGTGGCGTTCTGATGTAGAGCCGGGCTCTGCCCGGCTGCTTGAATAGTGGTGGAGCCAAGGAGGATCGAACTCCTGACCTCGTCATTGCGAACGACGCGCTCTCCCAGCTGAGCTATGGCCCCACGAAGTACTGCTTCGCAGGCACCGCCTTGCGATGACTGGAGTGTAGCGCCGTGAAGGGTTGCCTGCCAAGCGCGACAGGCTGACGCACGCTGTCGATGCCTCAAAAATGAGAAAACGTTTCCATAAATTTCTTGATCCAGCGCCGGAGGCGGCAGCAGGGGTGTGATCTTTAGTGATTCTTCTACTTTTCTGAACGATCGAGTTAGTTTGTGAACGGAGGGATCGATCTAAATTCAATAAAATCAATCACATGGCTGTTGTGTCTATACGTTAATTTCTGGCGAAAAATACGTAAAGCGGACCGAAGTGGTGCCGATAAGAAGTGTGACGCATCTCTCACACCAACTTTTTCGAGTTCCGACGATGACGACCCGTGCCGCCACCGTTTTCTCAACCTCCATCGGGGCGCGCCTGGCGCTGCTGATGGGCGTGATCACCACCCTGGCCTTTGTGGTCCTGGCCGTGCTGATCTACCGTCAGGCTGCCACCAGCTACCAGACCCGCGTGGAAGCAGGGCTGCAGTCCTCCACCGACCTGATGCGTGATTCGGTCGAGTTGTACGACCGCAGCCTCAGCGAAAGCACCGAGCGCATGGCCGGTACCTTCCGCGCGATGCTGCCGGCGGGCGACATCACCGTTGATGCGACCAAGCCGGTCACCGTCGGCGAGCGTTCCACTCCTCGCTTGTTGATGGGCACGGACACCCTCAACCTGCAGGAAGGCGTGGTTGACCGCTTCGCCGAAGCCACCGGCGGTGTCGCCACGGTGTTCGTGCGCGACGGCGACGACTTCGTGCGCGTCACCACCTCGCTGCGCAACGCCGAAGGCAACCGCGCGATGGGTACGGTGCTCGACCACGCTGGCCCGGCCTACGCGAAGATGATGGCGGGCGAAGCCTACACCGGTCCGGCGCGTCTGTTCGGCGTCGACTACATGACCCACTACATGCCGCTGAAGGACGCCGCCGGTGAAGTGACCGCGATCGCCTTCATTGGCCAGAACTACACCGAAGGCCTGGGCGCACTGAAAGCGCGCCTGCGCGATTCCAAGCTGGGCAAGGAAGGCCACTTCCTGGCCGTGAACACCCGCGAGGGCGACGACTTCGGCACCCTGGTGGCTGCCAGCAACGGTGAAGGCGAGAAGCTCCCGACGCTGGTGGATGAGGCCGACAAGCCGCAGCTTGAAGCGCTGCTGGCAGGCAGCATCACCCAGGCCACGCTGCACCTGCGCCCCACCAAGGACGCACCGGCTCAGGCGTATTTCGTCACCGCACAAACCTATGGACCGTGGAAGTGGACCGTGCTGGGCCTGGAGCCGACCTCCGTGCTGGCCGCGGTGCTCAACAAGCTGATGTTGCAGACCGCACTGGTCTCCGGCCTGGGCCTGCTGGCGGTGATCGTGGCGCTGGTGCTGGTGGTCCGCCGCATGCTGACCGTGCCGCTGGCCGAAGCGGGCCAGGTGGCGCGTGACGTTGCCGCCGGTCGCCTGGATCGCACCATCACCGTGAAGAGCCAGGACGAAGTCGGTCAGCTGATGACCGCGCTGCGCCAGATGCAGGATAAGCTGCGCGAGATCATCGCTGCGCAGAACGAAATGAGCGCACAGCACGCGGAAGGCACCATCAGCCATCGCATTGATGCCAGCGCGTTCCAGGGCGAATTCCGCACCATGGTGGAGGGCACCAATGAACTGGTGGACGCCCACATCGCGGTGAAGATGCGCATGGTCGCCCTGGTGGCGCGCTACGCCGACGGCGATCTGTCTGAAAAGATGGAGCAGCTGCCGGGTGAGAAGGCGCGCATCACCGAAGCCGTGAACGGCGTACGGGGTCGCCTGCAGGACATCAATGGCGAGATCAAGCGCCTGGTCGATGCCGCTGCGGCGGGCGACTTCAGCGTGCGCGGCGACGCCGATGCCTACCGCCACGATTTCAAGGAAATGGTGCAGGGCCTGAACACCCTGATGATCACCGCCGACCGCAACCTGGCCGCGCTGTCGGGCCTGCTGCGGGCGCTGGCCGAGGGCGACCTGCGCGGCCGCATCGAAGGCCAGTTCCAGGGCGTGTTCGCCACCATGCGCGACGACGCCAACGCCACTGTGGCCCAGCTGACCCGCATTGTCGGCGGCATCCAGCAGGCGGCGGTGTCGGTGGCCACGGCCTCGGCCGAGATCGCCGCCGGCAATGACGACCTGTCGCGCCGTACCGAACAGCAGGCGGCCAGCCTGGAAGAATCGGCGGCGTCGCTGGAAGAACTGACCAGCGCGGTGAAGCAGAACGCCGACCACGCTCGTCGTGCCGACCGTCTGGCCGCTGAAGCCTCCGACGTGGCGGCCCAGGGCGGCGCGGCCGTGGCGCAGGTGGTGCAGACCATGGCTGGCATCGAGGCGTCCTCGCACCGCATCGCCGACATCACCGCGGTGATCGACGGCATCGCCTTCCAGACCAACATTCTGGCGTTGAACGCGGCGGTCGAAGCGGCGCGTGCCGGCGAAGAAGGCCGTGGTTTTGCGGTGGTGGCGTCCGAAGTGCGCGCGCTGGCGCAGCGTTCGGCCAGTGCAGCCAAGGAAATCAAGGGCCTGATCGAGGCCTCGGTGGCCCAGGTGGCCGACGGCAATGAACTGGCCAGCCAGGCGGGGCAGACCCTGCAGCGCGTGGTGGCTTCGGTAAGCGAGCTGGGGGGGCTGATCGAAGAGATCGCCAACGCCAGCCAGGAACAGGCGGCAGGGATCGAGCAGGTCAACCAGAGCATCGTGCAGATGGATGGTGTGACCCAGCAGAACGCTGCCCTCGTCGAGGAGGCTTCGGCCGCTGCGCGTGCTCTCAACGCGCAGTCGTCCGAGCTGCAGCAATCGGTCGGGCAATTCCGCCTGGCCGACGCGCAGCCCGCGCGCAAGGAGCGCGTCGCGGCCTGATCGGGTGCGGTGGCGTCTGTGGTTGGGGAGCTGCAGACGCCACCGCCGGATCTAAGGTCGTATGGGTCGGAACGTTTGAACGGACAGGATCGGGCATACCGGACCGGGTCATGAGCGGGCATAATCCGCGCCATTGATCCCGGCCGTCAGCCAGCAGATCAGGGTAGGGAACGGAAGGCCGTCCCCCGCAGCGCCCTGAAACCAGACTGCAACATCCTCTTTCCATGATGCCGCAACGTGCAGCCGGGCAAGCCCGGCTCTACGCCGTTCACTGACCGAGACCTTCATGTCTTCCCATCGCGACACCTTCCGTATTGCCTCTTTCCGCATGACCCGTTCGCCGCGCCCGCACGCGCTGGCGCTGGCCTGCGCCTCGCTGTTAGGGCTGAGCGGCACCGCTCTGGCGCAGGACGCCACCCCCACCTCGCTGGACGCGATCACCGTGACCGCCGACCACCGCGAACGCAACCTGCAGGAAGTGCCGGTGTCCGTGGGCGTGGTCCAGGGCGAGAAGATCCGCGACTTCACCGCCGGTGGCGACGACACCCTGCTGGCGCTGTCGGGCAAGGTGCCCAGCTTCTACGCTGAAACCACCACCGGCCGCATCTTCCCGCGCTTCTACATCCGCGGCCTGGGCAACATCGACTTCTACCTGGGTGCCTCGCAGCCGGTGTCGATCATCCAGGACGACGTGGTGCTGGAACACGTGGTGCTGAAGTCCAATCCGGTTTACGACGTGGACCAGATTGAAGTGCTGCGCGGTCCGCAGGGCACGCTGTTCGGCCGCAACACCACCGCCGGCATCGTCAAGTTCGACACCATCAAGCCGAGCCAGGACTACAGCGGCCGCGTGCAGGCCAGCTACGGCAGCTATGGCAGCGTGGCGGTGGATGGCGGCTTCGGTGGCCCGATCAACGACATCGCCTCGTTCCGCGTCTCGGCGCTGTACCAGCACCGCGACGACTACGTGGACAACACCTACACCGGCCCCAGCGCCGATGGCACGGTGAGCCCGCGCAAGAACACCATGGGCGGCTTCGATGACCGCAACGTGCGCGCCCAGCTGCTGCTGCAGCCGAGCGACAACTTCTCGCTGCTGGCCTCGGCCCACGCCCGCGACTACGACGGCACCTCGACCCTGTTCCTGCGCGGCGCACTGACCCGCGGCTCGAACAAGACCGATGCACCGCGTGATTCGGTGGCCTACGACGAAGCCGACAACAACCCGCAGGCCTACAAGACCTACGGCGGCTCGGTGAAGGCCGTGTACGACTTCGGCAACATCTCGCTGACCTCGATCACCGCCTACGAAACCACCTCCGGCTACAGCCGTGGCGATACCGACGGCGGCGCCGCTGCGGACTTCCCGGTCAACGGCGTGGCCAATGGTTATGGCCAGTCGATGGGCCAGATCCGTGACCTGGACCAGTGGACCCAGGAAGTCCGCCTGGCCAACGCCGACAGCAACCGCCTGAAGTGGCAGGTCGGCGCGTTCTACTTCGACGGCCGCGACACCACCGACTTCTACCAGCGCGCCTGGTTCCTGCAGGGCACCGCCCGCAACCCGAACAACTGGGTGCGCCTGCGCAACACCAACACCTCGTGGGCAGGCTTCGGCCAGGTCAGCTATGACGTGACCGACAAGTTCACCCTGACCGCCGGCCTGCGCCAGACTCGCGATGAGAAGCGCACCCGTCTGCTCAAGACCGCCGACACCGCTGCCGGCGTGGTGACCTACCGTGGCCGCACCGACGTGGAAATGGCCGACACCACCCCGAGCTGGGACGTGAGCGCGATGTACGCGTTCAACCCCCAGGTGAGCGTGTACGCCAAGGTGGCCCGTGGCTTCCGTGGCCCGACCATCCAGGGCCGTTCGGCGGTGTTCAACGCCGACTTCACCACCGCGGATTCGGAAACCATCCTGTCCTGGGAAGCGGGCGTGAAGAGCAGCCTGTGGGACAACCGCCTGCGTCTGAATGCAGCGGCGTTCACCTACACGGTCAACGACATCCAGCTCAACGGCAACGACTCCAACGGCAATGGCGTGCTGTTCAACGCCGACAAGGCCAAGGCCTATGGCGTGGAAGCGGACATGGAACTGCGCCCGATTCCGAACCTGAGCCTGAGCGCCGGTTTCAGCTGGCTGCACAGTGAAATCCAGGACGACCGCGTGTACGCCCAGGTGTGTGCGCTGAACGGTGCGGTGGTGTGCGACGTGTACGACCCGACCATCAAGGTGGGGGCCAATACCTTCGCGCAGATCAACGGCAACCCGCTGCCGAATGCGCCGAAGTACAACCTGAACTTCGCCGCGCGTTACGACATTCCGGTCAACGATGCCGACGTGTTCTTCGTGTCCACCGACTGGAACAAGCAGGGTTATACCAGCTTCGTGCTGTATGACTCGGCCGAGTTCAATTCGAAGGGCAGCTTTGAAGGTGGGTTGAAGCTGGGCTACTCGGGCAACTACGGTGCCTGGGAAGTGGCGGCGTTTGCGCGCAACATCACCAACGAGAAGAACCTGAAGGGCGTGATCGAGAACTACATGGCCGCGGTGTACAACGAGCCGCGTACCGTGGGCGTTTCGTTGAACCTGAACTGGTAATCCCTGATTGAAAATACCCCGCCGTTGGCGGGGTATTTTTTGAACGTAGAGCCACGCCCTGCGTGGCTTCGACCCTGTTCGGCACCTGCAGCCACCCAGGGCGTGGCTCTACGCGGTTTTACGCCGGCAACACCG
>NZ_JASCOZ010000138.1 GCF_029960115.1 Stenotrophomonas sp. PS02289 | reverse complement strand
GCGGCTCGGGACGGGCGTTCCGGGGGACGCTGCAAGTACGTCCATGTAAGCTCGATCGCCGCATCCATGCGGCTCACGCCCCCTCCAGCCCATCCCGAGCCGCCATCGACAGTGCGTCGGCGGCCATGGCAAATGCCAGATCAACGGCGATCTCGATCTGGGGTCATGCGTTAACGGATGTTGGGGATTTCACTGCAGTCGACCAACGGTCGACTCTACCGAGCCCGCGTGCTTTTGATCTTCGATGGCCACCAACCCAGGGATACCGAGAGCCGAGGGTTGTTCGCCCAGATGCGTGAAGCCGGGCAGCGCCCGGCGTTACGGGGTGTTTGCAACCGAATCGAATTCGTCACCGCTCAGCCCGAGGTCCCAGGCGAGGCCGGCGTAGGCTGGGTCGCAGGTGGGGGCGGGGGTGGGGGCCGGTTGTGCGGCGATCAGGCGGGCCAGCTCCTGCTGGGCCTGCTGCTCCAGCAAGGGGAGCAGTGCACGGCCGTTCGGGGGCGGTGCCGGGGTGGCCGGGGCGCGTACGGCGTCGAGCGGGAGCTCGGCGACGGTGCTGGCGATCAGTGCTGCGTTGGGGGCGTTCAACAGCATGGGGGCGTCATCTACAAAGCTGGGGGAAGCTGTGCATGCACAACGGCCCCGGGAGTGCCGGGGCCGCTGAGGTTGCCGTTACCGGCAACGTTCATTCGATCAGAACAGCTCGACCGCACCGGCCGACATGTTCTGCTGCGCCACTGCCTTGTGCGGCGGACGCTCCCACTCCACGCGCATGTCGCGCAGGCGGTTGCCGGTACGCTGCAGCGCGCTGACGATTTCTTCGTCGAACACGCCACCGTTGCGGTGCAGGAGCTCCTGCAGGGCCAGCGCTTCGCGGTTGATCGAGGTCAGGCGGTCCAGGTGGGTGTGCACGCCGCCCAGGGCCTGGGTGGCGATGTCTTCGAACTGCAGGGCGCGCACGGCTTCAGCGACGCTGCTGTCGATGGCGCGGCCGCACTCGGAGATCTCGCGCATGCCGTCGCCCAGCGACGCGTTGATCTGGGCCACGTTGTCCAGCATCGCGGCGGCTTCATGACGCGCTTCGCGGGAACGGTCCATGTCGCGCGAGGCCATGTGCGAGACCGTCTCGCGGACCTTGGCGATGGCGTCCTTGGAGCTGTGCGCCAGCTTGCGGATCTGTTCGTTGAAGGTGGTCGAGCGCTCGGACAGATTGCGCACCTCATCGGCCACCACCGCGAAGCCACGACCGGCTTCACCGGCACGCGCAGCTTCGATGGCGGCGTTCAGGGCCAGCAGGTTGGTCTGGTCGGCAATCGACTTCACGTCTTCCAGCAGCGCGAAGATGCCATCCAGGTGCTGGGCCATCTGGTCGATGTGCTGCACCGTGGTGCTGCTCTGGCCGCTCACCTGTTCCAGCGCCTCGACCAGCTGTTCCATGCGGTGGCTGGCGTGCTGGGCGAAACGGGCCACGTCGACACCGGCACCGCCGTCTTCGCCGGCGCGGTCCACGATGCGGGCCAGGGCCTGGCTCTGCTGGCGGGACTTGCGGTTCATCGCGTCGAAGCTGCTGCCCAGACCGCCGACGGCGTGGCGGATCAGGTCACGGGCGCGTTCGACTTCACCGCGCGAACCTTCAATTTCGTTGCCGACAAACTGGCGCAGTTCGGTCAGCAGCTGGTCCTGCTCACGCAGGATGCGGGCATGCTCGGGGGAGCGCTGGGCCTGGGCGCGGGTGGTCCACCAGGCAAAGCCCAGCCAGCTGAGCGTCATCGTGGTCAGGATCGCCCAGCGCAGCGCGGCGGGCCAGTCCAGGCCAATGGCCAGGGGGAGCAGGAGGGTCAGGACCAGGGGGGCGGCCAGACGAATGAAAATGCGTGAGTACATGGACGTTCTCGGGAGGTGCACGGTGAATGTATCGGCCGTACCCCCCGGAGCTTTAGCGGCACCGCACAAATTACGCGCGGCTCAACGCAACTGGCGGTCCACCGCGTCCACCATGGCCTTGCGCGAGAGCAGGAAATCCCAGTACTGGCCACCGGTCTGCCGCCACAGCACGGCCGAACGCACCGCCGCCAGCAGCAGGGCGCGGATCTCGGCGATCACGCCGGCCTGGCCAAGATAGTGCGGGTTGCCCTGGACCATCACCCGCGGCTTGAGATGGCTGATGGTGTCGGCATACAGCGCGCCCAGTGCTGCCAGGACATCGGGGTGGGCGCTGTCGCCCAGTTCGATCGCCTGGCGCTGGGCGCGGGCGATGCCTTCGCTGACCGCGCCCACCACGTCATGGTTGCGCACGAAGGTCCGCTCCAGCTGCAGCACGGCCAGGGCCAGGCGCGGCAGGATTTCATCCTGGCCCTGGTTGCGGAAATAGTTGTGCAGCAGGCGCAGCCCAGGAGCCAGCTGGGCCGGACTGCCGTAAATGGCCTGCGGGCTGTCGGCATCAATCCTGAATACGCTGTCGATCGCGGTGCGGACCACGCCCGCCTCGGAATGTCCGGTTTCGGCGATGCGGCGCACCTGCTGCAGGGCCTGGGCAATTCCGGCCAGAGCAAGGACGCGGTCGTCGACAGAAAAACTCATGCAGCGGTTACCTCGAAGGGGGAAGGGGTGGTCCGCAGCCGCTGTTCCAGCGGCGCGTCGGTGGCGGCGATCACGGCACCGCCCAGGCAGACTTCGTCGTCATACAGCACCAGGGATTGACCGGGGGTGACGGCGCGTTGCGAACGGGCGAAGTGCACGTCCAGCGTGCCGTCGTCGCGGACCGTCACCGTGCACGGTTCGTCCGGCTGGCGGTAGCGGGTCTGCGCGGTGCATTCGAACTGGCGTGCCGGCGGTGCGCCGGCGATCCAGTGCGCCACTTCCGAATGCAGGCGGGTGGACTGCATCCAGGGGCTTTCTCGGTCCTGGTCCACATACAGCACGTTGCTGGCCACGTCCTTGCCGACCACATACCACGGCGCGGCAGGACGCCCGCGAACGCCCCCGATGTTCAAGCCTTCACGCTGTCCCAGGGTGAAATAGAACACCCCGGGATGCTCGGCGATCACGGTACCGTCCGGGTCCTGGATCTGCCCGCTGCGCGCCGGCAGATAGCGTCCGAGGAACTCGCGGAAGTCACGCTCGCCGATGAAGCAGATGCCGGTGGAGTCCTTCTTGGCGTGGGTCGGAAGCCGCGCATCGCGGGCGATCCGACGCAGGTCGTTCTTCTGCAGGTCGCCGATCGGGAACAGGGTGGCGGCCAGCTGGGTCTGCCCCAGTTGATGCAGGAAGTAGCTCTGGTCCTTGCTGCGGTCGGCCCCGCGCAGCAGGGCCCAGCGTCCGCGGTGCTGGGCGACCCGCGCGTAGTGGCCGGTGGCGATGCGCTCGGCCCCGAGTTCGCGGGCGGCGTCCAGAAAGTGCTTGAACTTGACCTCGCGGTTGCACAGCACGTCCGGATTGGGGGTGCGGCCCGCGGCGTATTCGGCCAGGAAGTGCTCGAACACCCCCTGCCAGTATTCGCTGGAGAAGTCGCGGAAGTGGAACGGGATGTCCAGCAGGCCGCAGACCGCCACTGCGTCGCGGCGGTCGTCCTCGGCGCGGCATTCGCCGCTGCCGTCATCGGCCCAGTTCTGCATGAACAAGCCGGCGACCGGCTCGCCCTGCTGGACCAGCCGCCACGCGGCCACCGACGAATCCACGCCGCCGGAAACGCCAACCATGACGCGAGGCGTACTCATGCCGACTCCTTCACCAGGGCGAGCGGATGGCGCTGGCCGGCCAGGTAGTCCTCCACGACCTGGCGGACCAGCGGACTGCGCAGCCGGTCCGGTTCGGAGCGCAGCTCCGCCGGGGTCAGCCACAGCGCCTGCAGGATACCTGCATCCAGCGGCTGCATCGGATCGTGGCGGATCGGGTCAGCGGCGAAGGCAAAGCGCAGGAAGGCGGTGCCATCCGGGGCCGTCCACTGGTAACAGCCGATGAAGGCGGCCAGCGCGACCTGCCAGCCGGTTTCTTCCCGCGTCTCGCGCACGGCGGCGGCAGCCAGGCTTTCGTCCGGCTCCAGATGGCCGGCGGGCTGGTTGAGCACCCTGCGCCCCTCGATCGTTTCCTCGACCAGCAGCAGCCGACCATCGCGGACGACCACGGTCGCCACGGTTACATGGGGTGCCCAGCGCTGTTCTGTTGCGGGTGTCACGTCAGTGCCAGCGGCAGCGGGCCCAGGAGGGTCTTCATGAAAAGTCTGTGAAGTCATGCGGATGAGCGAATTGTGACGGGCGCGGCGGGCGGCGTCCAATCCGGCAGGGCCGCGTTTATACTGTGCAGATGCCACGCGAGCCCTCACAAGAACCCCATCACGACCACGGCGTTGCCCTTGAACCGGCACGACCGGAGGTTGCGCCGCCGCCGTTCTACCAGGTGATGCTGTTGAATGACGACTACACCCCGATGGATTTCGTGGTGACCGTGCTGCAGCACTTCTTCACCATGGACATCGACAAGGCGACCCAGGTGATGCTCCACGTGCATACCCGGGGTCGTGGCGTGTGCGGGGTGTTCACCCGCGAAGTCGCCGAGTCCAAGGTCGCCCAGGTCAACGAATTCTCGCGCATGAACCAGCATCCGCTGTTATGCACGATGGAAAAGGCCGGCTGACGCCCGCCGTGTGTGGCCGCTTCGGGCTGCGCTGCACGTCCTCTCCTGAAACAGCGCCAGGGAGCCGCCGGGGGGCGGAGGGCGCGCGAAGGGGTCATGACATTCTCATCACAGCCGGACGGCCAATGCTGGGCGCAGGTCCGGGCATCTGGCTGTGAGTGCCAACACTGTCTGAACGCACCCTTCCACCAGGGTGATGGAATTTCCACCGCTAGGCCGCATATTGTTCTCAACTGCCGCCGGAGTAGAACATGTTCAGCAAAGACCTCGAACACACCATCGGACAGTGCTACAAGCGCGCCCGTGAGGCCCGGCATGAGTTCATGACGGTGGAACACCTGCTGCTGGCACTGTTGGACAACCCGTCCGCCCAGGCCGTCCTCAAGGCCTGCGGTGCCGACGCTGAGCGGCTGCGCCAGGAGCTGGAGCAGGCCATCGAGGCCTCGGTGTCGCGTCTGGCCGATGATGATGGCCGGGACACCCAGCCCACGCTGGGCTTCCAGCGCGTCCTGCAGCGCGCGGTGTACCACGTGCAGTCCTCGGGCAAGAAGGAAGTGACCGGTGCCAACGTGCTGGTCGCCATCTTCGGCGAGAAGGACTCCCACGCCGTTTATTACCTCAACCAGCAGGACGTGACCCGGCTGGATATCGTCAACTACCTCTCCCATGGCATCGCCAAGCTGGGCGAGGAGGGCGAGACGCCGCCGGCCGGTGATGCCGAAGGGCGCGCGGAGGGCGGCGAGGGGGAAGGCAAGGGCGATGCGCTGGCCGAGTTCGCCAGCAATCTCAACGAGCAGGCCCGCAACGGCCGGATCGATCCGCTGGTCGGTCGTCGCGACGAGATCGAGCGGACCATCCAGGTCCTGTGCCGCCGCCGCAAGAACAACCCGCTGTACGTGGGCGAGGCCGGCGTGGGCAAGACCGCCATCGCCGAAGGCCTGGCCAAGCGGATCGTGGAAGGCTCGGTGCCCGAGGTACTGGCCGACGCGGTCATCTATTCGCTCGACCTGGGCGCGCTGGTGGCCGGGACCAAATACCGTGGCGACTTCGAGAAGCGCCTGAAGGGCGTGCTCACCGCGCTCAAGAAAATGCCCAACGCGGTGCTGTTCATCGACGAGATCCACACCATCATCGGGGCAGGCTCGGCGTCGGGTGGCACCATGGATGCCTCCAACCTGATCAAGCCGGCGCTGGCGTCGGGCGAGTTGCGCTGCATCGGCTCGACCACGTTCCAGGAGTACCGCGGTATCTTCGAGAAGGACCGCGCACTCGCACGCCGCTTCCAGAAGATCGACATCGTCGAGCCCACCGTGGGCGAAACCTACGAGATCCTGCAGGGCCTCAAGCCCAAGTATGAGGCGCACCACGGCGTGACCTATGCCGATGACGCGCTGCAGGCGGCGGTGGACCTGTCGGTCAAGCACATCGGTGACCGCCTGCTGCCGGACAAGGCCATCGACGTGATCGATGAGGCCGGTGCCCGCCAGCGCCTGCTGCCGGAGGGTGAGCGCAAGGAGCTGATCGACATCGAGGAGATCGAGACCATCATCGCCAAGATGGCGCGCATTCCGGCCAAGCAGGTCAGCGCGACCGACAAGGACGTGCTGCAGCATCTGGAGCGCAACCTGAAGATGGTGATCTTCGGCCAGGATCCGGCAATCGAGACGCTGTCTTCGGCGATCAAGCTGGCCCGTTCCGGCCTGGGCAACCCGGACAAGCCGATCGGCAACTTCCTGTTCGCCGGCCCCACCGGCGTGGGCAAGACCGAGGTGACCAAGCAGCTGGCCTTGCAGCTGGGCATCGAACTGGTGCGCTTCGACATGAGCGAGTACATGGAGCCGCATTCGATCAGCCGCCTGATCGGTGCGCCCCCGGGCTATGTCGGATTCGACCAGGGTGGCCTGCTCACCGAGAAGATCGTCAAGACCCCGCACTGCGTGCTGCTGCTGGACGAGGTGGAAAAAGCCCATCCGGACATCTTCAACATCCTGCTGCAGGTCATGGACCGCGGCATCCTGACCGACACCAACGGACGCGAAGCCAACTTCAAGAACGTGGTGCTGGTGATGACCACCAATGCCGGTGCGGCGCAGGCCTCGCGGCGTTCGATCGGTTTCACCCGCCAGGACCATGCCACCGATGCGATGGAAGTGATCCGCAAGAGCTTCACGCCGGAATTCCGCAACCGCCTCGATGCGGTGGTGCAGTTCCAGCCGCTGGCCTTCGAGCACATCCTGCGGGTGGTGGACAAGTTCCTGATCGAGCTGGAAATGCTGCTGCAGGAGAAGCACGTCAGTCTGTCGGCCACGCCGACCGCCCGCGACTGGCTGGCCCGCCACGGTTTCGACCCGCTGATGGGCGCGCGTCCGATGGCGCGGGTGATCCAGGACAAGGTCAAGCGTCCGCTGGCCGACGAGCTGCTGTTCGGCAAGTTGGTGAACGGCGGCCGGGTCAGCATCGACGTCCGCGACGACGAGCTGTTCGTGGAAACCCAGGCCGAGCCGGAACGTCGACTGCCGGCAACCGTCGAGTAAGCAACCGTCCAGTCAGCACAAAGGCCCCGGTAACTCCGGGGCCTTTGTCATTGCGCCGGTCAGCGGGCGCGGGTGGCGAACTGCTTGGCGCTGATCGGTTCCAGTCGGGTGACGTCGCAGCTCTGCTGGTCGGTGTTCAGCCGGCTGGCACGTGCGCCACACAGCTGGCCTTCCTGGCCGGGCGTGGCAAATTCCAGTTTGCGTGAGATCGTTGCGCTGCTGCAGGAGGTGGCCAGGTGCACGATGTAGTGGTCGCCGCCGTTGCGCAGCAGGATGGAGCGATCCGCGTTCTTGCGGACCAGTTGTTTGTCGTTGGACAGCGTGATGCAGTCGCTGCCGGTCGCGGTATCCGCAGCCGTTTGAGCGAAGGCCGCCCCGGCAGTGGTCGCGGCGGCAAGCAGGCACAGCGTGAACAGGGTTTTCATGTCGGGGGCCAATCGATGGCGGTCCGGGCTGGACCGTGTGCCACTGTGAACGTCTTCTGCCGCGGCCGAATCTGCTTCAAGGCAGCCTGACCGATGTCACGGTGAGAACGGTCATTGTGACCAATGGCCCAGCAAGGTGAATTGCGCCCACGCAAAAAGGCCAGCGCAGGGCCGGCCTTCTGTCGAAACTCCCAGGGGAGTCACCCCAACCGCTTACTTCATGCGGTAGGTGATACGGCCCTTGGTCAGGTCGTACGGCGTCATCTCAACCTTGACGCGGTCGCCCGTGAGGATGCGGATGTAGTTTTTGCGCATGCGGCCGGAGATGTGGGCAATGATTTCGTGCCCGTTTTCCAGTCGAACGCGGAAAGTGGTGTTCGGCAGGGTCTCGCTGACGGTGCCTTCGAACTCGATGGAGTCGTCTTTCGACATGTAGTCCTGTGCAGTTCTGTAAACGGCCGATCTGGCCTTAAGGGCGGGCATTTTACGCGTCTGCGCCGGATGATGCAAAGTTTGTGTTAACGGGCAGGGGTGGCCGGGAGGTCATCGGCCAGCGCGGCGGCCGGCATCACGCCAAATCGCCGGCTCCACGAGCCTTCAGCGCCGTCTTCACGGACCTGACGCCTGACCACGCCCAGGAACTGCTCGCGGGGCAGATGCTCGGCCCCCATGCGCAGCAGATGGTCATTCTCCACCTGCGCGTCGATCAGCGGCCAGCCCCAGCCCCGCAGGCAGCGCGCCAACCCGGCCAGTGCCACCTTGGAGCCGCCGCTGGCGGCGCTGAACATGCTTTCGCCGAAGAACATCCGGCCGATCGCCACGCCGTAGATGCCCCCGACCAGCCGCTCGCCGTCGAACACCTCCACGGAGTGGGCGTGTCCCAGTGCATGCAGGGCCTGGTAGGCGAGCATCATGTCATCGGTGATCCAGGTGCCGTCCTGGCCGGGTCGCGGGCTGGCCGCGCAGGCGCGGATCACCGCCGCGAACGCCGTGTCGGCGCGCAGGGTCCAGGTGCTATGACGCAGCTGACGCCGGAACTTCGAGGACAGGCGCACGCCGTCGGTGCGGAACACCATGCGCGGGTCCGGGGACCACCACAGCAGCGGTTGACCCTCGGAGAACCACGGGAAGATGCCGTTGGCATAGGCGTTGAGCAGGCGTATCGGCGACAGGTCGCCTCCGACCGCGAGCAGGCCGTCCGGTTCGCGCAGGGCCGTGTGCGCGGGCGGGAACGGGGCATCCGGCTCCGGGTCGAGCTGCCAGGGGTGGCGTCTGCTCATGCCGGCTCAACCGCCTTGAAGGGGCTGTGCTGGGCCAGCACCTGCGCATAGCGCTCGACTTCCGCCCGTTCCTGGCCACACCATCCGGCCAGAGCACCGGCAAAGTCAGGCTCGGCCAGCCAATGCCGGCTGCGCACCCGTTGCGGCAGGAATCCGCGCGCCAGTTTGTGCTCGCCCTGTGCCCCGGGTTCAAACCGCATCAGGCCCTGGCGCAGGCAGTAGTCGATGCCCTGGTAGTAGCAGGTTTCAAAATGCAGCCCGGCCAGCGGCGCGCCGCCCCAATAGCGCCCGTACAGGGTGTCGCGACCACGCAGGCATAAGGCCCCCGCCACCGGCTGGTCGCCGGCCATCGCCAGGAAGATCACCAGCTGCCGGGGCATCGAGGTGGCCAGATGCTGCAGGAACGGCAGGGTCAGCGCGGGGGAGTTGCCGTACTCGGCGAAGGTCTGCAGGTAGAAATCGTGCATGGCCTGCAGATCGTCAGCGGTGGCCTCGTCGCCGTGCACGATCCGGTAGGTGATGCCGGTGCGCGCCAGCTTGGCCCGTTCCTGGCGGATGTTCTTGCGGTGCTTGTGGTTCATGTCCGCCAGGAAGCCATCGAAATCCGTCCAATGGCCCGGGTTCTGCCACTGGAACTGGATGTCCTCGCGCAGCAGCCAACGGTCATCGAAGGCGGCTTCTTCGTCTGCGGGATGGAAGTTGACGTGGACCGAGGACCAGCCTCTGCGCTCGACTTCCTCGCGCAGTGTGCGGACCAAAGTGGCGCGGGATTCATCGTCGCGCGCCAGCAGGCGGGGCCCGGTCACCGGCGAGTACGGCACCGCGCCCAGCCACTTGGGGTAGTAGTCCAGTCCGTGCCGGGCATAGGCGTTGGCCCAGGCATGGTCGAACACGAACTCACCGTGCGAGTTGTCCTTCAGATAGCCGGGCACCGCCGCGACGAGGCGGTCGCCGTCCCACAAGGTGAAGTGGCGCGGACGCCAACCCCACTCCGGCCGCAGGCAGCCGTGCGTTTCCAGTCCGGCAAGAAACGCATGGCTGACGAACGGATTGCCGCCGTCATGCAGGGCGTCCCAGGTGGCCGCCGTCAGGTCGGTCAGACGATGGAGAAAACGTGACTCGCTCATGCCGAAAGGATAGGGCAGGCGGGGTGGAAAAGGGCGGAGCCATCGCAATCCAGGCCACCCACGACATTCGCTAGGGACACGCCCTGCGTGTCCGGCACCATCCCGCCTCGCGCGCAAGCAACCCGGCGCGCAGACCGCGCAATCTGCGCCATCGCGATCAGTTCACGATTTCGCGGATTTCGTGAGTCGCCGCGCTGCCCGTAGCCGCACGCCTGTTCGCGGTGATTGACATTTTATTCCGGCAATCCCCGCGGGAAATCAATGCAGATTTCTGCTTCTGCAGAAGTGAGGAGCAGTGCGCACTTCCAGGTATTTCGAGAGCGCAGATTCCGCTCGCGCACATCCGGTGCGCTGTTCAACTTCAAGGAGCGGAATGATGATCAGGAAATACCTACACCGTGCATGCAAAGGCAGCACCCTGTTGCTTGCGTCCTCCATCGCGATGGCTGCCTCTGCGCATGCCGAAGCTGTCGGCGAAGGAACGCAAGCGAGGCAGGTGACGGCATCGATTGGGTATGACGACAGGGAGCTGATTCAACTGCTGGAGAAGGAGGCGTCCCGACGTGTTTCGACGCTTGTAAAAAGTAAAGGAACGCTTCGAACAGTAGATGTCCGTGTAACCATTGATCCGGTCAGCAGGAGGATCTTGGCGGACATCGGCGAGGGTTACCGGCCTGGACCGGACGCTGACGAGATGTTTCTGCAGGAGCTGGCGGTGACGCTTCGGTACTACGCGGAAAAAGCGGGTCTGCAGATCAGCGATGTGCATATCCATTTCCAGGGCAGGCCACTCAAGTACTACTACCCTGAGGAATTGAAAGTTCCGCCTCGCGGCAGAAACAATCAGCGGAACCAGGTCGCGATGGTCTCTGCGGGTCACGGGCTGGTAAGGGTGCATCCCGCACTGTCGTGGGAGTACCAGCGCCCGGACGCGTTTGGATTTCGCGAAGACATGATCACGCCAGCCTATGGGGATGCTTTGCAGCGATTGATCGAGGAGCGCAGTGCATTGACAGTCCATCGCGCCAGGAGTCGCTCCACGGCGCTGCATCCCGAGTCGAATCGGCCCTGGGAGCAGATGTCATCGCGGTATCACATCAAGGCGTTGCTCCCAGATCGTGGTGATCTGTGGAATTCACTCCCGAATCTGACCAGCAATGACAGGGAGGTAAAGGAGGACATTCGCGTGCGCCCTTTGTATGCCAACCATGTGGGCGCGGGTGCAATGATCAGCCTGCACACGAACGGAAATGACGTGAGTACGGTTCGTGGAGTGGAAGTTTACTACCACGTCGACAAGCCGGATGACCGCCCCTTGGCTGCGAGTGTCCTTTGCGGAATGCGTGAGCTCATTCGCGCACAACCTGGATACGAGAACTTTCCAATTCGGGACGGCGCGAACGCGGGCAATCACGGCGAGAACCGAATCGGCACGATGCCCTCTGTGCTGGTCGAGATCGCCTATCACTCGAACCCGGAGGACTCGGCTGCGTTGCAGGACCCTGTCTTCCGCACCGCCTCCATGAAGGGCGTGGAAAAAGGCGTCCGCCTGTTCCGCGAGGGCAAGACCTGCGCGCCGCTGGTCCTCAGCAGCATCGACGACATCACGCTGCCGCCGCTGAGCGCTGGCATGACCGCGGTGCATTTTGAAGGCAATCCCCAGTTTCCGCTCACCCTGAGTGTGGTGCCCGCGTCCTGCAGCCAACCTGGGGCGTGCAAGGCTTACGAATGGGTGGTGTCCGAGCTAGGCGGCTTTCAGCCCGGGCGCAGCAGCCCCCGGGGGGGGGGGGGGGGCGCGCGGGGGGGGGGGGGGGGCCCCGGCGGCGGG
>NZ_JASCOZ010000137.1 GCF_029960115.1 Stenotrophomonas sp. PS02289 | reverse complement strand
GGATGGGCGTTCCGGGGGACGCTGCAAGTACGTCCATGTAAGCTCGGTCGCCGCATCCATGCGGCTCACGCCCCCTCCAGCCCATCCCGAACCGCCACGACAGATGGTCGGTGGCCATCGAAGATCAAAACCGCACAGCCATCCTGCCGGTTGGATTTCTCGGGGTATGTGGGCTCGGTAGCGTCAGTCGACAGACGACGGCCCTGAAATCCCCAGCATCCGGTAACGCATGACCACGAAACGAAGTAGTCTTGTGGCGCTGCCAGCCCCCAATGAGCAAGGAACGCTCCATGTATGCTGAAATCCAATGCCCGGACAACGACACAGTCTGGCTTCCCGACGCGGCCACACTCTGCCCGGCATGCGGCTGCAAAACATCGCGTGACCACTGGAATCCGGATTTCGTCCTGAAGAAGACGCGCTACGACCTGGGCGTCACCTACGACGGCTTTTACATCGCGTCCGAGCGTTTCAAGGCGGTTGCTGACCTGCTGCCCGGCAGGACGTCGTTTGTTCCGCTGCCCCCGCGAGCGCATTACCGGAGGCAGTACTACCTGATGGAACTGCTGGACGAGGTCCGCATCGACGAGGCGCGGGCGGCACCGAAGTTCGGACCGTTGTGCGGGCGCTGCGGGCAGCATCGCTTCATCGTCGGCGCTATCGCTTCTTTCAGCCAGGACATGCGGGCGGATACGGGCTTGGTCCGCAGCGACCTGCAGTTTGCCGATGGCAAAGAGAAGTTCTATGCGTTGCTCGTCGGGGCTGAGGCGGCTGAAGTGCTTACCAAGGCAAGGCTGGATGGCGTGTGGTTGGAGGTTGTTGAGTAGGTCAGGGCAAACCCGGAATCAACGGCGGTGTCGATCCGGGGTCATGCGCTACCGGGTGTTGGTGGTTTCACTGCAGTCGACCAACGGTCGACTCTACCGGGTCCACATGTTTTCGATTTGCCTTGGCCACCGACGCACTGTCGATGGCGGGTCGGGGTGGGCTGTAGGGGGCGTGAGCCGCATGGATGCGGCGATCGAGCTTACATGGACGTACTTGCAGCGTCCCCCGGAACGCCCATCCCGACCCGCCAACCCACGGAACCGATGACCATCGGCGGTTCGCCAAAATGCGTGAAGCAGCCGGGCGACGCCCGGGTGCCCGCGGAATCCATGCAATCGCATCCACGTCGAAAGCGCAGAAACAAAAAGGCCCCGGATTGCTCCGGGGCCTTTTCGTTCAAACGTCAGCCACTATCACCGATCCGGACGATGCGCGGCGTTGCCTTCGTTCTGGCGCTCCAGGAACTCCTTGGACGGTTCGTCCAGCTTGTCGCCCAGCATGCGGCGGACCACGACGAAGAACACTGGAATCATCAGCAAGCCCAGGAAGGTGGCGAACACCATGCCGCCGATCACGCCCGTACCAATCGCGTGACGCGAGTTGGCACCGGCACCGGTGGAGATCGCCATCGGGATCACACCCATGATGAACGCGAACGAGGTCATCAGGATCGGGCGGAAACGCAGGCGGGCTGCCTCGATGGTCGCCTCGCGCAGGTTCTTGCCCGCTGCGCGCTGCTCCACTGCGAATTCCACGATCAGAATCGCGTTCTTCGCCGCCAGACCAATCACCGTGATCAGGCCGATCTTGAAGTACAGATCGTTCGGCAGGCCACGTGCCAGCGAGAATGCCAGCGCACCCAGCACGCCCAGCGGCACCACCAGCAGCACTGCTACCGGGATCGACCAGCTTTCATACAGCGCCGCCAGGCAGAGGAACACCACCACGATCGACAGCACCAGCAGCAGCGTCGCCGCGTTGCCCGCCAGGATTTCCTGGTAGGACATGCCCGACCAGTCGTAGCCGAAGCCTGCCGGCAGGTCGTCGGAGACGATCCGCTCCATCGCCTGCATCGCCTCACCCGAGCTGCGGCCCGGTGCCTGCGAACCCACGATGTTGATCGCCGAGTAGCCGTTGTAGCGGCTCAGTGACGGCGGTGCCGACACCCACTCGGACTTCACCACCGTGCTCAGCGGAATCATCGCCTGGGTGCCGTCGGCATTCGTCTGCAGGCTGCTCGGCGTGTAGAAGCTGTTCAACGACTCCGCACCGGTACGGTACGGGCCATCGGCCTGCATGGTCACGCGCTTGATGCGGCCCTGGTAGAAGAAGTCGTTCACGTACACCGGAGCCAGCATCAGCTGGATCGTGCTGTACACGTCCGACACCGACAGGCCCATGGTCTGCGCCTGCACGCGGTCCACGTGCAACTGCAGCTGCGGGGCGTTTTCCAGACCGTTCGGACGCACACCGGTCAGGACGTCGCTTTCTTCCGCCGCCTTGCCCAGCAGGATGTTGCGCGCCTGGGTCAGCTGTTCATAGCCGGCACCGCCGCGGTCCTGCAGCCACATGTCGAAGCCGCCGAACTGACCCAGACCCTGCACCGTGGGCAGGTTGACCACGAAGATCTGCGCTTCCTTGATCCCGTAGAACGCACCATTCATGTTCTGGATGAACTCCGGAACCGTGATGTCGCGGTCCGCCCACGGTTTCAGGCGGATGAAGCCCATGCCCACGTTCTCGCCGGAACCGACGAAGCTGAAACCGGCCACCTGCAGCATGCCTTCAAAGCCATCCTGCTTTTCCAGGATGCCGCGCATCTGGGCGAAGGTCGCGTTGGTCTGCGCCTTGGTCGAGCCCGGCGGCAACTGCACGATCGCCAGCGCATAGCCCTGGTCTTCTTCCGGCAGGAAGCTGCCCGGCATGCGGGTGAACAGGAAGCCGCACAGCGCGGTCAGCACCACGAACAGGATCATCCAGCGCGGCGCGTGCTTCACCGCCGAGGTGATGTGGCCCACGTAGGTGCCGCTGACCTTGTCGTAGTACTTGTTGAAGGTGCGGTAGACGATGTTCGGGTGGTCGTTGTGGGTGGCCTTCAGGAAGGTCGCACACAGCGCCGGGGTGAAGCCCAGTGCCAGGAACGCCGAGAACGCCATCGCGATGGCGATGGTCAGCGCGAACTGCTTGTAGATCTCACCCGCGGCACCGCCCTGCAGCGCGGACGGAATGAACACCGCCGCCAGCACCACGGTGATCGCCACCACCGCGCCGGTGATCTGGGTCATGGCCTTCTGGGTCGCGGCCTTGGGCGGCAGCTTCTCCTCGGTCATGATGCGTTCGACGTTCTCGATCACCACGATCGCGTCATCGACCACGATGCCGATCGCCAGCACCATCGCAAACAGGGTCAGCTGGTTGATGGTGAAGCCGATGATGCTCATGCCCAGGAAGGTGCCGAGCAGGGCGACCGGGATGACCAGGGTGGGAATCAGGGTGGCGCGGAAGTTCTGCAGGAAGATCAGCATCACCAGGAACACCAGCACGACCGCTTCGATCAGGGTCTTGACCACTTCCTCGATCGAGATCTTCACGAAGGTGGTGCTGTCGTACGGCGAGAACCAGCTCACGCCCGCCGGGAAGCTGGGCTGCAGCTCGTCCATCTTGGCGCGCACCGCATCCGCGACGTTCAGGGCGTTGGCACCCGGCAGCAGCTGGATCGCGAAGGCACCGGTGGGACGGCCGTTGTACTGGGTGTCAAAGCCGTAGTTGTTGGCACCGAAGGCAATGCGTGCCACGTCCTTGAGCATCACCCGCGAGCCGTCGGCATTGGCGCGAAGGATGATCTCCTCGAACTGTTCCGGCGAGCTGAAGCGACCTTCGGCCGAGACCGTGGCCGTGAAGTAGTGACCGGCCGGGGACGGGTCCGAACCCAGCGAACCGGCGGCGAACTGCACGTTCTGCGCACGCACCGCGGCCAGCACCTGGCTGGCGCTGAGGTTGTAGCCCTGCATCTTCTCCGGGTTGAGCCAGATGTTCATGGCGTACTCGGAACCGAACTGCTGGGTGCTGCCGACGCCCGGAATACGCGAGATCTGGTCGAGCACGCGCGAACCGACGATGTCGTTCAGGGCATCACGATTGATCGCCTCGCTGTCCGAACGCAGTGCCACCACCATCAGGAAGCCGGCGTTGGCCTTGGCCACCACCACGCCCTGCTGGGTCACTTCGGTCGGTAGTCGCGGTGTCGCCAGCGAGACCTTGTTCTGCACCTGCACCTGGGCGATGTCCGGGTCGGTGCCGGTTTCGAAGGTCAGCGTGATCTGGGCGCGGCCGTTGGAGGCCGACGACGAGCTGAAGTACAGCAGGTGATCGATACCGGTCAGCTGCTGCTCGATCACCTGGGTGACCGACTTTTCAGTGGTGTCGGCGCTGGCACCGGGATAGGTGGCGCTCACCGTCACCTGCGGCGGTGCGATGCTGGGGTAGGACTCCACGCCCAGCCCCAGGATCGAGATCACGCCCGCAAGCGAGATCAGGATCGCGACCACCCAGGCGAATACCGGGTGTTCAATGAAAAATTTAGGCATGACGGACAGTCCCCGTTATTGCTTGGTCGGTTCGGCAGCCGGAGCGCCTTCGGTGGCCTGGCCTTCGGTCTTGGCCGGGTCGGCAGCCGCGTCGGCCGGAGCCTGCGCCGGAGCCGCACCGGCAGCCGCCGGAGCCTGGCCATTGCCGTTGGCCGCAGCCGGGGTCCAGGGCTTGGCCGACGCCGGAGCGCCTTCCTTGACCTTCTGCACGCCGGCCACGATCACCTGGTCACCGGGTTCGATACCGCCGGTCACCAGCCAGTTGGCACCCTGCTGGCCTTCGGTGGTGACGTTCTTGCGCACCACCTTGCCGTCCTTGCCGACCACCATCACGTAGCCGCCGACGGTGTCGCGCTGCAGCGATTGCAGCGGCACCAGGAAGGCGTTCTTGCGCTCGCCGAGTACGGCCTGGAAGCTGACGAACGAACCCGGCAGCAGCAGCTGCTGCGGGTTCGGCAGCACCGCGCGCAGGGTCACCGCGCCGGTGGCCGGGTCGACCGTGGCCGAGGAGTAGTCCAGCGTGCCGGCTTCGCCGTACACGGTGCCGTCGGCCAGGCGCACCTGCACGGTCGACTTGCCGTCGCCGCTCAGCGCCACCGAGCCCTGGGCCTGGGCGCGGCGCAGCTGGGTCATTTCGTCCGAGCTCATCGAGAAGTTCACGTACAGCGGGTCGAGCTGGTCGACCGTGGTCAGCAGGGTCACATCGCCCTGGCCGACCAGTGCGCCTTCGGTGACCTGCTGCTTGCCGGCACGGCCACTGATCGGCGCGGTGACCTCGGCATAGCCCAGATTGATCTTGGCGCTGGTCACGGCGGCCTGGGCCTGGGTGACGGCCGCGGCCGCGGAGCGCTCGGCGGCTTCGGCCGCGTCGACGTCGGACTTGGACACGAAGGCCTGCGGAGCCAGCGAACGGGCGCGATCAGCAGCGGCCTTGGCGTTGACATAGGTCGCCTGCGCCGAAGCCAGCTGGCCCTGCGAGGAGTTCAACGAGGCCTGCAGCGGAGCCGGATCGATCAGGAACAGGACCTGGCCCTGCTTGACGTCCTGGCCTTCCTGGTAGACGCGCTTGAGCAGCACGCCCGGCACGCGGGCGCGCACGTCGGCGCTGCGGAACGGCGACAGGCGGCCGACCAGCTCGCGCTGCAGCGGCAGGGTTTCGGCCTTGGCTTCGATCACGCCCACTTCCGGCGGCGGGGGCGTCTGCTGTTCCTGCTTCTTGCAGGCGGTCAGCGCAACGGCGACTGCGCACGTCAGGGCAAGGGTGCGGAGTGGGGCGATCATCAGGAGAAACTCCGGAGTTGGTTTGAATGTGGATCGGGAACAGCAGAGTGCAGTGCAAAGGCTTGCAGGAAACTGTCCACGGAAAATTCGGCCCAGCGCCGACGCATGGCAGCGTCATCGCGATGGGGGGTATGGAAACGCTGCTTCTCGAAATCCAGCCCGGCGATCATGCTCAATAGCAGTTCGGCCATGAAGTGTGGGTCGTCATGGCGGAGCAGGCCGCGTTCGATGCGGGTGGCGATCCATTCAGCAAGGTGAAGGGTCAATGCTCCGGCCCCGTCGCGATACAGCGCCTGGGCTTCCTGGGGAAACTGGGCCGCTTCGGCAGCGATCAGCCGGCGGGCCTGCACAACCTGGGGTTCGCTGAAGTGCTCGATGTGGTCGACCGCGAACTGCAGCAGGCAACCGCGCAGGTCTTCGCCGTCCATCGCACGCAGGCCCGCGGTGGCCCGGCACAAGTGGCGCTGCATCACCCGGCGCAGCAGTTCCTGCTTGCTGCCATAGCGGCTGTAGAGCGTCTGCTTGGAACAGCCCGCCTGCTGGGCGACCGCCTCCATGCTCAGCTGCATGCCCTGGGTGGACATCAGGTCGCGCACGGCATCGAACACGCGGTGATCGCGCGCGTCCAATGCGCCGGCAGCGGGGGTGGGGGTGTTCACGCGGTGGACTATACCGTCCAGTTCAGAATTGGAGAACCCTATCTTTTGGCACTGTTGCGGGGTCTGTCGTCAGCGTGCCACTCAAGCGGTCGATGATGGCGGGTGAGAGCTTCTGTGACCCACGTCTCCATACCCATGCGCACTGCTGCAGCGGGATGTAAACGCCACCCAACCGAAAAACCTGATTCCGTCCTGCAGCAAGGCCTTTTCGTGCTGTAGGGCTACAATTTCATTTTTCCAACTGAGCAACACGCATCGCTCTGCCATGAAACCGCAAAAACCTGTCGCCAAGACCGTGAAAGCAAAAACCAAACCAGCCGATACGCAGACTGTTTCGCCAGTGGGCTTCTCTCTGGAACCGGTGTACACGGCCTTGCGCAAGCGTTACCCGGCGGCCGCCCAGGCCGAGGCAGTGGCCTTTGCCGCAGACTTCTACAAGCGCATGGAAGCGGACGAGTTCCCGCATCACACCGCTGAGGAGTGGGCCGCACTGGCTGCCGACATGCTGGAATTCGCCCGTGCCCGCAAGGTCGGCAAGGCGAACGTCCGCGTGTTCAACCCGACCCTGAAGGCCAACGGCTGGGAATCGCCGCACACCGTGCTGCAGATCGTCAACGACGACATGCCGTTCCTGGTGGACACGGTGACCATGGCGCTGGCCGAGCAGGGCATCGGCGTGCATGTGCTGGGTCACCCGGTGATCCGCTTCACCCGTGACAAGAGCGGCAAGCTCACCGGCGTGAGCGAAGGCACCGCCGAGTCGGTGATGCTGCTGGAAATCGACCGTCAGCCGGCCGAGGCCATGGCCGACGTGGAGAAGGCGATCAGCAAGTCGCTGGACGAGGTGCGTGCCATCGTCCGTGACTGGGACGCCATGCGCAGCCAGGCGCTGAGCATTGCCGACGACCTCGGCAGCCGCCAGCTGCCGGTGGACGCCGCCTCGCGCGCCGAAGCCCAGGAATTCCTGCGCTGGGCCGCCGACAACCACTTCACCTTCTTCGGCTACCGCGCCTACCGCGTGGAAAAGCAGGGCAAGGAAGAAGTGCTGGCTCCGCTCAACGACACCGGCCTGGGCCTGATGAAGGGCCGTGACACCTCGGCCGCGCGTCCGGTCAAGACCCTCGCCGCGCAGGGGCTCAATGCCACCAGCGGGCTGAAGGACGCGCTGATCCTGACCAAGACCAATGCCCGTTCGCGCGTGCACCGCGCCGGCTACATGGACTACATCGGCGTGCTGGAATTCGACGCCAAGGGCAAGATCATCGGCGAACAGCGTTTCCTCGGCCTGTTCACCTCCAGCGCCTACAACCGTCGCCCGTGGGAAATCCCGCTGGTGCGCCAGCGCCACGAGTACGTGATGACGCAGTCGGGCCTGGCCCCGGCCAGCCACAGCGGCAAGGCCCTGCGCCACATCCTGGAAACCCTGCCGCGCGAAGAACTGTTCCAGTCCAGCGAGGAAGAGCTCTATCGCACCGCCATGGGCGTGCTGGGGCTGCAGGAGCGCGTGCGCAGCCGCCTGTTCCTGCGTCGCGACAAGTACAGCCGCTTCATCTCCGCGCTGGTCTACCTGCCGCGCGAGCGCTTCAACACCGACGTGCGCCTGCGCATCGAGGCGATGTTGAAGGAAGCGCTGCACGGCGAATACGTGGACAGCTCGGTGGTGCTGGGCGAGTCGCCGCTGGCCCAGGTGCACCTGATCGTGCGCCCGAAGGCCGGTGAAACGCTGGATGTGGACACCTCGGCACTGGAGCAGAAGCTGGCCCAGGTGCTGCGCAACTGGCAGGACGACCTGCGTGAAGCGCTGGTGGCTCGCCACGGTGAAACCGAAGGCCTGCGCATTGCCGCCCGCATCGGCAAGGCCCTGCCGGCCGGTTACATCGAAGACTCCAGCACCGAGATCGCGGCCAACGACGTCAGCCAGCTCGATGCGCTGACCGGTCCGGACGACCTGCGTCTGAGCCTGCAGGCCGTGCAGCGCGAGAACGGCGAGGGCCTGCGCCTGAAGCTGTACCGCCAGCTGGACGACATTCCGCTGTCGGACGCGCTGCCGATGATGGAAAACATGGGCCTGCGCGTGATCGCCGAGCGTCCGTACCGTCTGACGGTCGACAACGCGCCGGTGTACGTGCAGGACTTCGAGGTCGAGTCGGTGGCCGGTGCCATTGATGCGGCCAGCGTCGATGCCGCTTTCGGCGAAACCTTCGCCCGCGTGTGGCACGGCGACGCCGAGAACGACGGCTTCAACCGTCTGGTGCTGGCCGCTGGCCTGCACTGGCGCCAGGTGGCGATGCTGCGTGGCTACTGCAAGTACCTGCTGCAGACCGGCGTGCCGTTCTCGCAGGCCTACGTGGAAGGCACCTTCACCCGTTACCCGCTGCTGGCCCGCCTGCTGGTGGAGCTGTTCGAAGCCCGCTTCGACCCGGCGACCGGGCACGAGGACAAGGACGCCATCGCCGAAGGCCAGGCCCAGCTGCGCGCGCATCTGAACGTGCTGGCCGGTGGCGACGAGGCCACCCTGAAGGTCCTCAAGACCGTGGTCGACGCCCGCAAGGGCAGCCGCGACGCGCAGATGGACGCCACCCGCGAGGCGCTGGTCAAGCTGATGGACCGCGTCTCCAGCCTGGACGAAGACCGCATCCTGCGCAGCTTCATGGGCGTGATCGACGCCACCCTGCGTACCAGCTACTACCAGACCGATGCCGAGGGCCGTCCGGGCCACTGCATCAGCTTCAAATTCGATTCGGCGCTGGTGCCGGACCTGCCCAAGCCGCGCCCTTACCGCGAAATCTTCGTGTACGGCCCGCGCGTGGAAGGTACCCACCTGCGCTTCGGTGCAGTCGCCCGTGGCGGCCTGCGCTGGTCGGACCGTCGCGAAGACTTCCGTACCGAGGTGCTGGGCCTGGTCAAGGCACAGATGGTGAAGAACACCGTGATCGTGCCGGTCGGCGCGAAGGGCGGCTTCTTCGCCAAGATGCCGCCGGCCAGCGGTGACCGCGATGCGGTGTTCGCCAATGGCGTGGCCTGCTACAAGCTGTTCATCCAGGGCCTGCTGGACATCACCGACAACATCGTCAACAACAAGATCGTGCCGCCGGTGGACGTGGTCCGCCACGACATGGACGACCCGTACCTGGTGGTGGCCGCCGACAAGGGCACCGCGACCTTCTCCGACATCGCCAACGGCCTGGCCATCGCGCACGGCTTCTGGATGGGCGACGCGTTCGCGTCGGGTGGTTCGGTCGGTTACGACCACAAGGGCATGGGCATCACCGCGCGCGGTGCGTGGGAGTCGGTGAAGCGTCACTTCCGTGCGCTGGGCCGTGACAGCCAGACCCAGGACTTCACCACCGTAGGCGTCGGTGACATGTCCGGCGACGTGTTCGGCAACGGCATGCTGTTGTCGCGCCACATCCGCCTGCTGGCGGCGTTCGACCACCGTCATATCTTCCTGGACCCGAACCCGGATGCGGCGACCTCGTTCGTCGAGCGCGAGCGCATGTTCACCGTGCCGCGTTCGAGCTGGGCGGACTACGACGCCAAGCTGATCAGCAAGGGCGGCGGCATCTATCCGCGTACCCTGAAGTCGATCGAGATCACCCCGCAGGTGCGTGAGGCGCTGGGTCTGGACGAGGGCGTCAAGGCGCTGTCGCCGAACGACCTGATGAGCGCGATCCTGAAGGCCCCGGTCGACCTGCTGTGGAACGGCGGCATCGGCACCTACGTGAAGGCCGCGACCGAGCAGCACAGTGACGTCGGCGACCGCGCCAACAACGCGTTGCGCGTCAACGGTGGCGAGCTGCGCTGCAAGGTGGTGGGCGAGGGCGGCAACCTGGGCATGACCCAGCTGGGCCGCATCGAGGCTGCCCAGGCCGGCGTGCTGCTCAATACCGACTTCATCGACAACTCGGCGGGTGTGGACACTTCGGATCACGAAGTGAACATCAAGATACTGCTCAACGATGTGGTGCGGGCCAAGAAGCTGACCGTTGACCAGCGCAACAAGCTGCTGGCGTCGATGACCGACGAGGTCGCCGACCTGGTGCTCAACGACAACTACCGCCAGAACCAGGCGCTGAGCCTGATGGAGCGGATGGCGGTCAAGCGCCTGGGCTCGAAGCAGCACTTCATCCGTACGCTGGAGCAGCAGGGCCTGCTGGATCGTCAGATCGAGTTCCTGCCGTCCGATGCCGAACTGTCCCAGCGCAAGGCGCGCGGCCAGGGCCTGACCCGTCCGGAGCTGTCGGTGCTGCTGTCGTACTCCAAGCTGGTGGCGTTCAACCAGCTGCTGGATTCGGACATTCCGGAAGACCCGTACCTGTCCAAGGAGCTGCTGCGTTACTTCCCGACGCCGCTGCAGAAGAAGTATGCCGACGCGATGGAGCGTCACCGCCTGAAGCGCGAGATCATCGCCACGGCAGTGACCAACCAGACCATCAACCGGATGGGCGCGACCTTCCTGATGCGCATGCAGGAAGATACGGGCCGTTCGATCTCGGAAGTGGCCAAGGCGTACACGATCAGCCGTGAAACGCTGGACGCGCGCGCGCTGTGGGCACAGATCGACGCGCTGGACGGCACGGTGCCGGAGTCGGTGCAGATCGACGCACTGGAAGTGATCTGGAAGCTGCAGCGTTCGTTCGTGCGCTGGCTGCTGTTCCGCCCCGGTCCGATGCCGGGCATCACCGAGGCGGTGAACCGCTACCAGGGTCCGTTCAACGACATCCGCGAAGCGTCGGGTGTGCTGCCGGATTCGCAGCGTCCGACCTACGTGGCACTGGTGGCCGAATGGAAGGAAAAGGGCCTGCCGCCGGCACTGGCGCAGCAGCTGGCCGAACTGCACTTCCTGGAGCCGGCGTTCGACATCATCGAACTGGCCCGTACGCGCAAGCTCAAGCCGGTGGATGTGTCGAAGATCCACTTCCGCCTGGGCGACGCACTGCAGCTGCCGTGGCTGTTCGAGCAGATCGACGCGCTGGAGGTCAACGGCCGCTGGCACGCGGTGGCCCGTGGCGTGTTGCGTGACGAGCTGGCCGCACACCACCGCAATCTGGCCGGCCAGGTGCTGGGCACCAAGGGCGGCAGTGCGGAAGCCAAGGTCGCAGCGTGGATCGGTCGCGACGACAACAGCCTGCGCTTCACCCTGGCGATGTTGTCCGAACTGGCCGAGCAGAAGACCCTGGACTACCCGACCGTCTCGGTCGCAGTCCAGCGCCTGGGCCAGCTGGCCGCCCACGGCGCATAAGCGTCTGATCGGCTAAAGCCCGAAAGGCCCCGCTCCGGCGGGGCCTTTTTTTTTACGTAGAGCCGGGCTCTGCCCGGCTGCTGTTGGTTTTGGGCGAACAGCCGGTGGTTCACGGCATCCCTGGCTTGGCGGGTCGGGATGGGCGTTCCGGGGGACGGCGCAAGTACGTCCTTGTAGCCTCGATCGCCGCATCCATGCGGCTCACGCCCCCTCCAGCCCACCCCGACCC
>NZ_JASCOZ010000136.1 GCF_029960115.1 Stenotrophomonas sp. PS02289 | reverse complement strand
GTGGTGACACGTCATGCGTGTCACCACGACCGCTCCCTTCAACGCAGCGACTGTGCCGTACCGTTGGCGAGCGCCTGATCAATCGCGCTGCGGATATCACGCGCCATCTTCGCTGAGACCTGGCTCTGCTGCTGTGCCAGCGCCTGCTGTTCGCGCGCCAGGCCCTGCTGCTGGCGTGCCAGCTCCTGCTGCTGCTTCGCACTCACCGTCGCCAGTTCTGCTTCCGCCTGCGCGCTGGCCTGACGCGCGGCCTGGTTGGCCATCTCTGCGGCGTCCAGCGAGGCCATCGCCTGTCGGCTGGCCTGCAGGGAAATCTCGCCCATGCGCTTGCCCAGCTCGCCCTGACGGGTACCGAGCAGTCCCTGCTCATGCCCCAGCTTTGCGACTTCCTGCTGCGCCAGGGTGAGTGACTTCATCAGTGCCGGATCGTTGATGAGATAGCGCTGGTCACCCCGCCGTGCCCACAGCACGCGGTTGCTGCCGCGCGCATCACGCTTGGCTTGCTCGATGTCGGCCATCGAGCCATCAACGAAGAAGCTGTTTTCCCGGTCCAGCAGCACGAAGGCCTGCGGCGGCTGGTGCGACAGATCCAGGCGTCCGGTGGTGACCATGTGGGTCCGGGTGACGGGACGCGTGTCCGCATCCGGTGCCGGCGGCGCGGCGGGGGCCGCAGGCGCTACCGGAGGGCGTGGGGCGGCGACCGGTTTGGGGGCTGGTGCCGGTGCGGGCACGCCGCTGGGTGCCGGCATGGCGCTCACGGCCGGAGCTGCCGGCGCGGCCGGCGCGGCCGGAACGGCGGGTGCGGCCAGCGCCGGAGGTGCAGGCGGAGCCGGTGGCGGCGGCGGTACCGCGGCCACCAGTCGCAACGGAGCCACACCCACCAGCACGAACAACGCGGTCACCCCGATCGAGACCACACGCGGCAGCGTGCCGGTCTGCTGCAGGGTCAGCAGCCGCCGCTTCAAGCTGCGGAAGTTCGGCGACGCACTGGCCACGCCCACGGCCGGCCGCGGGGCCACGCCAAGCTGTACCAGCAGGCGACCATAGTCGTGACGGCAGTGCCCATGACCGGCCACCACCGCGCTGTCGCAGGCTTCCTCGCGGGCCAGCGAATACTCGCGGGCGGCCAGGTGCACCAGCGGGTGGAAGAACAGCAGGTGCTGCGCCAGCGCCGGCAGCAGTCCCCACCACAGGTCGCGGCGCTGCAGGTGCACCAGCTCATGGGTCAGTGCCATGTCCAGGTCGTCAGCCGCCATCGCCGGCAGTTCGCGCGCCGGCAGCAGTAGCACCGGATTCCACGGTCCGATCAGCTGCGGTGAACGGATCTGCGCTGAAATTTTCAGCTGCGGCGCACGCGCCAGGCCATGCGCTTCGGCCGCCAGTTGCAGCGCCTGCTGCAGGCCGGTGTCGGTGCAGGGAGCCGCATTGCGCACCAGCGCGCGGCTCTGCCGGTAGGCGTGCACGCTGCGCACCAGCATCAGCAGCACGCCCGAGGCCCACAGGGCAAACAGCAGCAGCGGCCATGCCGGTGCGGCGTCGGCCGGGACCAGCGCGAAGCTGGACGGCAGGGCCGTCTCGGCCACCACCGGAGCCAGCGCCGTAGCCTGCTGCAGCATCGGCTGCATCGCCGTCGCTGCGGTATCCACATGCGGGGCCGGCAGCACCGCCAGCTCCAGCGGGCTGCTCCACACCAGGCCCAACACCGCCTGCACGGCGACCAGCCACCACAGGCGGCAGCGCGTCGCCGCCGGCAGGCGCGGCAGCCAGCGGCACACCGCCCATACCAGCAGCACCAGCACGGCACTCTGCAGGCTGGTCCAGCCCAGCCGCACCAGCATTTCGCTCATCATCGTTTCCATCGCTCAGCCCTCCCGCCGACGCGACTGCAGCTGCGCCACCAGGGCTTCCAGCTCAGCCAGCTCCTGATCGCTCACTTCGGCCTTGTGCGACATGAAGGCGACGAAGGGCGACACCGATCCCTGCAAGGTCTTTTCCACGAAGCTGGCCACCGCGCCCTGCACCACCGTGTCCTGCTCGCCGGTGGCGGCATAGCGGTACACCCCGTCAACCTGCTCACGGGTCAGGTAAGCCTTGCCACGCAGGCGCTCCATCATGGTCAGCACGGTCGAGCGGGCCAGCCCGCGCGCCTCGCCGAACCCGGCGGCCACCTCGCCGACACTGGCCGTTTCCTGTTCCGCTACGTACTGCAGCAGGGCCAGCTCCTGGTCCCCGATGGTCTTCCCACGCATGACACGCTCCGATGACTACACGTGTCGCCACCATGCCCATGACTACAACTGTCGTCAAGTGCCGGAGGATGCCGGCCGACGAACGGTCGTTGCGCGCTTTATGAACGCCTCGCTGGGCCAGTGGCCCCATTGTTAAAGGATGCTTTAATAGCTTGGAGCGTTGTTCAAGTGCCCTTTATTTGTCTCTGTTCGGTGTAGAGCCGGGCTCTGCCCGGCTGGGCCTCACCCGTGCGGTCCACCCATCACCGGCAGCACCACGCCACTGATGTAGCTGGCGGTCACCGGCGAGGCCAGGAACACGTAAGCCGGCGAAAGCTCTTCCGGCTGCGCGGCGCGCCCCATGTCACTGTTCTTTCCGAATTCGGCCACGTCCGGAGCCTGCTTGTCCGCCGGGTTCAGCGGCGTCCATACCGGGCCGGGGGCCACGGCATTGACGCGGATGCCACGTGGCAGCAACTGACTGGCCAAGGCCATGGTGAACGCATGGATGGCCCCCTTGGTGGAGGAATAGTCGATCAGCGACTTGCTGCCGAACAGCCCGGTTTCCGACCCGGTGTTGATGATGCAGTCGCCCTCTTCCAGATGTGGCAACACCGCACGCGCCATCTGGATGTAGCCGGCGATATTGGTCTGCAGGGTTTCCTGAAGGTGCGCGTCTGCCAGGTCCTCCAGGCGGTGGCAATGCAGCTGGAAAGCGGCGTTGTTGACCAGGATGTCGACCCCGCCCCAGGCCTTGACCACCTGTTTGACGCTCTTGTCGCAGAAACGGGAATCGCGCACGTCACCTTTGATGACGATGCAGCGGGTGCCTTCGGCTTCCACATGTTCGCGGGTGATCCGGGCGTCTTCGTCCTCGTCCAGATGCAGCACGGCGACGTCCGCGCCTTCGCGCGCGAACAGCACCGCGACCGCGCGGCCGATGCCGGAGTCAGCGCCGGTGATGATGGCGCGCTTGCCCTGCAGCTTGCCGCTACCCACATAGTCGGGCGCAAGGAAACGTGGCTCCAGCTGCAGTTCGTGCTCGTTGCCGGGCTTGGCCAGATGCTGGGCGGGCATGTTCTCCGGCTGCTTGCGAGGGCCGGCCTGGGTTGCCTTCTTCACCGTCTTCTTCGCGCTTTTCTTCGAGGCGCGGGCGTCCTTGGCCTTTTCCTGGTCCTGCAGGCGGCGCTGGCGGGCCGCCACACGCGCAGCGCGCGGATCTTCCGCGGCCGCTTTGCGGGTGGCGGTTTTCACCACAGGGGTGCGGGCGCGAGGGGCTTTCGTAGCGGCGGCGGGGGTGCGGTTCTTCTTGGCCGTGGCCATGCGCGGCTCCTTCAGTGCGTATTCGAATGCGCACCCAGTCTGGTCAGCGCGGCGATCAGCGAGAGTGAACGGCATGTCGTTCTACCGTGCATGTTCATCTGCCGCAGACGCCTGCAGCGGCATCGTGGCGGTCACGTACCCTTGGAGCTGCCCCCATGTATCGCCCCCTCCTTGCACTGACCGCACTGACCGTCCTTTCCGCCTGCAGCACCTCGCAGGTCGCCAGCGTGCAACCCATCGACGGGGTGATCTCCGGCCAGTGCCATATCGACAAGGTACGCGGCGCGGTAGGTCTCGCTGCTTCCCACGCCACCGTGGAACGCGCGCGCGTGGACAGCGACAGCCTGCAGGTACAGGTGATCGGCTCACGGCACGCCGAGACCGGGGCCACCGCCAGCGGCGTGGCCAATCCGTCGCCGGGTGCGGAGAGCGGTGGCGAGCGGTTGACCATCGAGAAGGGACGAACGAACAACATCACCGCGGTGTATTGCGGGTAACGCGACGCGCGCTGCGCAGGAAGCGCAGCGTGGCCGCCTCCCATTGGCGTTCGCCGCGCAGCCCGGCCAGCTTAGCCAGGCTGCCGGCGCGCCAGCCTTCGAACACGCTGGGGTCGATGTAGGCCTTGCGGCACACCGAAGGCGTATTGCCCAGCAGGCTGGCCACTTCGCACACCACCTGCTTCTGCAGAGCCGCCAATGCGCGTTCGCTGGGCTTGTCGGGTAAGGCGGTGGCGGCGAACTGTTTCAGCGCGGCGACGGTGCCGCCCCAGGTGCGGAAGTCCTTGGCACTGAAATCCTCGCCCATCGCATCGCGCAGGTAGGCGTTGACCTGCCCAGAATCCACCGGCTGCAGGGTGCCGTCGTCATCGCGGTACTGGAACAAAGCCTGCCCGGGCAGCTGCTGGCAACGACGGATCAGCTCGACCAGCCGCTTGTCGTCGATCTCCACGTCCTGCACCTGGCCGGATTTGCCACGGAAATGCATGCGCGCGCGCCCGCCGCGGACCAGCGCCAGATGATGGTTACGCAGCGTGGTCAGCCCATAGGAGCGGTTGTCGCGGGCGTACTGTGGGTTGCCCACCCGCACCAGGGTGTCGGACAGCAGCGAGATCACGATGGCCAGCACCTTGTCCTGCGGAAATCCCGGCAGCTTCATGTCGCGGCGCAGCCGTCGCCGCAGCGCGGGCAGCGCCTTGCCGAAGGCGATCACCCGGTCAAACTTGCCGTCGCCGCGCACCCGTGCCCAGTCGGCGTGATAGCGATACTGCTTGCGCCGGCGCGCGTCGCGGCCGGTGGCCTGCAGGTGGCCATTTTCCAGCGCGCAGATCCACACGTCGGTATAGGCCGGCGGGATCGCCAGCGCGCGGATCCGCGCCAGCGTGGCCGCGTCGCGCACCGCATGCCCGTCAGCATCGCGGTAACTGAAACCTTTGCCGGCACGGCGGCGGGCGATGCCCGGCTGCTCATCGCTGACATAGCGCAGACCGGCGGCGCGGGCGGCCTGGGCTTCGGGAGTAGCAGTACGTCGGACAGGCATGGACAGACATCGGAACCGGGAAGGTCAGTGTCGTGACCGTGTTGCCTCCGGCGCGTCAATAACAGAAGACAAACACGTCACACCCCACTTGGCGATATGCTCCATGGCTTCCTGGTCTTCCACCTTCCGGAGTCTCGATGTCGTCCCTGTCTTCCCGCGCCCCCCGTACGTTCCGTCCCCTGCTGATGGGAGCGGCCCTGGTTCCCGCCCTGCTGCTGCTCGGTGCCTGCAAGGCCCCGCCGATGGACGAGCAGGAAGCGGCGACCGCCAATGCACAGAAGGCGGCCGAGGAAGCTTCGGCACCGGCACCGGCTGAAGTGGGCAAGGCCACCGAAGCGCCGCCGGTGGGCAACTGCGACGCCACCCAGGTGCAGAGCCTGATCGGTCAGGCCTGGAGCGAGGGCATGGAAGGCCAGGCGCAGCAGGATTCGGCCGCCAAGCAGGTGCGCGTGCTGCACCCGACCGACGTGACCACGATGGAGTTCGTCGGCGAACGTCTGAACATCGAACTCGATGACAAGAATGTCGTAACTGGCGTGCGCTGCGGCTGAATTGGGGCCGGTTTCCGGCGGCGTCTGCAGCTGTTTTCAGCGTCGCTGGTTTCGAGTGCAACCGTGTATTGCGGCGTCGCAGCAACTGTGATCTAGTCGAAACATCCGGTGCCTTCAGCTGCGCTCAAACGGACTGAGCGGGGACGACTGTCGCCGCTCACCCGACTTTGAGGCAGACATGGCCCCCCGCAACCGCCAAGGGCTTTACGACCCGCAAGACGAACGCGACGCCTGTGGTTTTGGCATGGTCGCGCAGCTCGACGACCAGCCATCCCGCTTGCTGGTCGATACCGCTATTGCCGCGCTCTCGCGCATGACGCATCGCGGCGGCGTCGCCGCCGACGGATTGACCGGTGACGGCTGCGGCCTGCTGCTGCGCCGCCCCACCGTGTTCCTGAAAGCCCTCGCCGCCGAAGCCGGCCTGACGCTGGGCGCACAGCATGCCGCTGGCGTGGTGTTCCTGCCGCACGACGAAGCCGCTGCAGCACACTGTCGCGCCGTGCTTGAACAGACCCTGCGCGACGCCGGCTGCCAGCCGCTGGGCTGGCGCGTGGTGCCGACCGACCCGAGTGTGTGCGGCCAGCTGGCGCGCGACACCCTGCCGCATATCGAGCAGCTGTTCGTCGACGCCGGCCCCGGCCAGGACGAAGCCGGCTTCACCCTCGCACTGTTCCTGGCGCGCCGCCGCAGCGAACAACAGCTGCGCGAACACGCCGATTTCTACGTCACCACGCTCACGCCGAATGCGATCAGCTACAAAGGCATGGTGCTGCCGGACAAGCTGAGCCGGTTCTATCCGGACCTGCAGCGCAGCGACCTGGCTTCCAGCGCCATCGTCTTCCACCAGCGTTTCTCCACCAACACGCTGCCGCGCTGGCCGCTGGCGCATCCGTTCCGCATGCTCGCCCACAACGGCGAGATCAACACCATTGAAGGCAACCGGCGCTGGGCGCAGGCACGCAGCAAGGTGTGGAAGACCCCGCGCTTCGACATCGCCGAGTTCGACCCGGTGATCTCCATGCACGGCTCGGACTCGCAGAGCCTGGACAACATGCTGGAGCTGATGGTCAGCGCCGGCATGGAGCTGATCCAGGCACTGCGCATCCTGGTGCCGCCGGCAACGCAGTCACTGGAGTTCAAGGATGCGGATCTGGCCGCGTTCTACGAGTTCTACGGACTCAACAGCGAGCCCTGGGACGGCCCGGCCGGCATCGTCGCCTGCGACGGCCGCTATGCGGCCTGCACGCTGGACCGCAACGGCCTGCGTCCGGCGCGCTGGATGCTGACCTCCGACCGCCACTTCCTGGTCGCCTCCGAAGCCGGCGTGTGGGAAGTGCCGGCCGAACGCGTGGTGCGCAAGGGCAAGCTGGGGCCGGGCGAGATGATGGCCATCGACCTCAAGCGCGGTGACCTGCTCGACTCGGACGCCATCGACCGCATCAACCGCGGCCGTGCCCCGTACAAGCAGTGGCTGCAGCAAGGCGTGACCTACCTGCAGACCGAGCTGATCGATCCGTCGCTGGTGGAAGAGCCGTTCGACGAACGCACCCTGCGCAGCTACCACAAGCTGTTCCAGCTCAGCACCGAGGAAGTGGAACAGGTGCTGCGCCCGCTCGCCGAAACCGAGCAGGAAGCGACCGGCTCGATGGGCGATGACACGCCGATGGCGGTGCTCAGCCAGCACAGCCGTCCGCTGTACGATTATTTCCGCCAGGCCTTCGCGCAGGTGACCAACCCGCCGATCGACCCGCTGCGGGAAGACTGCGTGATGTCGCTCACCACCCAGCTGGGCAAGGAGACCAATATCTTCCATGCCGGCGCGGAGACCGTGAACCACGTCATCCTCAATTCGCCGGTGCTGAGCCAGCGCAAGCTGCGCCAGCTGCTGAAGATGCCGCAGTACACCGACCGCAACCGCCTGATCGACCTGTCCTACAGCCTGGAAGAAGGGCTCAAGGCTGGCATCGAACGCATCTGTGCGGAAGTGGAAGCGGCCGCGCGCGAAGGCATCGTCATGCTGCTGCTGAGCGACCGCTACCCGGTCGCCGACCGGCCGATGGTGCATGCGCTGCTGGCCACCAGCGCGGTGCATCACCACCTCTCCAACGTCGGCCTGCGCTGCGACGTCAACCTGATCCTGGAAACCGGCACCGCGCGCGACCCGCACCACATGGCCTGCCTGCTCGGCTTCGGTGCCACCGCGGTGTACCCGTACCTGGCCTACCAGACCCTGTTCGACCTGGGCCGGCGCGGCATCCTGCAACTGAAGAAGGGCGGCGAGCAGTCGCAGATCGGCCGCAGCTACCGCAAGGGCATCTACAAGGGCCTGTCCAAGATCATCTCGAAGATGGGCATCTGCACCGTGGCCAGCTACCGCGGCGCGCAGCTGTTCGAGATTGTCGGGCTGGACGATGAAGTGGTCGACCTGTGCTTCCCGGACACCGCCTCGCGCGTGGCCGGTGTGGGCTTTGCGCGCCTGGACGACGAAGCGCGCGAACTGACCGTGCGTGCCTGGAACGACCTGCTGCACCCGGACGTGGGCGGCCTGCTCAAGTACGTGCACGGCGGCGAGTACCACATGTACAACCCGGACGTGGTCATGACCCTGCAGCGCGCCGCGCGCAGCGGTGATGCGGCCGACTGGCAGCGCTACTGCGAAGCCGTGCACGGCCGGCCGGTGTCGGCACTGCGCGACCTGCTGCAGCTCAAGGCTGCACCGACGCCGACGCCGCTGAGTGAAGTGGCCCCGGCCGAAGACCTGTTCCGTCGCTTCGACACCGCCGCGATCAGCCTCGGCGCGCTGTCGCCGGAAGCGCATGAAGCGCTGGCCATTGCGATGAACCGCCTGGGCGGGCGCAGCAACTCCGGCGAAGGCGGCGAAGACCCCGCCCGCTATGGCACCGACAAGCGCAGCAAGATCAAGCAGGTGGCGTCGGGCCGCTTTGGCGTCACCGCGGAGTACCTGGTCAACGCCGAAGTGCTGCAGATCAAGGTCGCGCAGGGTGCCAAGCCCGGCGAAGGCGGCCAGCTGCCCGGGCACAAGGTCAACGAACTGATCGCCCGGCTGCGCTATGCCAAGCCCGGCATCGGCCTGATCTCGCCGCCGCCGCACCACGACATCTATTCGATCGAAGACCTGGCCCAGCTCATCTACGACCTCAAGCAGGTCAACCCGAGCGCGCTGGTGTCGGTGAAGCTGGTCAGCCATGCCGGCGTGGGCACGATTGCCGCCGGCGTGGTCAAGGCCGGCGCGGACCTGATCACGGTGTCCGGCCACGATGGCGGCACCGGGGCCAGCCCGGTCAGCTCGATCCGCTATGCCGGCGTGCCGTGGGAACTGGGCGTAGCCGAGTCGCACCAGGCACTGGTGGCCAATGACCTGCGCGAGCGCACCCTGCTGCAGACCGACGGCGGCCTGAAGACCGGCCTGGACGTCATCAAGGCGGCCCTGCTGGGCGCGGACAGCTTCGGCTTCGGCACCGCGCCGATGATCGTGCTGGGCTGCAAGTACCTGCGCATCTGCCACCTCAACAACTGCGCCACCGGCGTGGCCACGCAGGACGACCGTCTGCGTGCGCAGTACTTCACCGGCCTGCCCGAGCGCGTGGAGAACTTCTTCCGTCTGCTGGCCGAGGAAGTCCGCGGCTGGCTGTCCTACCTGGGCGTGCGCTCGCTGGATGAGATCGTCGGCCGTACCGACCTGCTGCAGCAGCTGGAGGTCGCGCCACGCCCCGGCGTGAAGGTCGACCTCGCCCGCCTGCTGAAGCCAGCCTCGTTCCCGGGCAGCCACTGCGCCGCGCAGCGTCTGTATGAATCGCCCGACAGCCTGGCCACGCAGATGGACGGCCTGCTGGCTCCGGCGATTGCCGGCAAGCTGGGCGGCGAGCATCGCTTCCTGATCCACAACACCGACCGCTCGATCGGCACCCGTCTTTCCGGTGCGATCGCCCGCGCGCATGGCAACCAGGGCATGAGCGAAGCCCCGCTCACCCTGCGCTTCCGCGGCACCGCCGGGCAGAGCTTCGGCGCGTTCAATGTCGGCGGTCTGAACCTGGAAGTGGAAGGCGAAGCCAACGATTACGTCGGCAAGGGCATGGCCGGTGGCCGCCTGGTGGTTCGGCCGCCGCGTGGCGCACGCTTCGAGGCGCGCAACACCGCGATCATCGGCAACACCTGTCTGTACGGTGCCACCGGCGGTGAGCTGTTTGCGGCGGGCCGCGCCGGCGAACGCTTCGGCGTGCGCAACTCCGGCGCGCTGGCGGTGATCGAAGGCGCTGGCGACCACTGCTGCGAGTACATGACCGACGGCATCGTGCTGGTGCTGGGCAAGGTCGGGCTGAACTTCGGGGCCGGCTTCACCGGTGGCCTGGCCTATGTGCTGGATATCGACCGCGACTTCGTGGACCGCTACAACCACGAACTGATCGACATCCATCGCATTTCCGCCGAGGGCTTCGAGAATCACCGCCAGCACCTGCATACGCTGATCAGCCGCCATCGCGAGCTGACCGGCAGCATCTGGGCGCAGCAGATTCTCGACGAGTTCCGCGATTACATCGGCAAGTTCTGGCTGGTCAAACCCAAGGCCGCCAGCATCGAGTCGCTGACCGAATCGCTGCGCCGCGCCGCCTGATTTTTCGACTTACCACCCGGTAGCGCCGGCCGTTGGCCGGCACACCGAGATTCCAGGGTCACCCGATGAGCCGCAAGCAAGCCTTCCAATTCCTTGACCTGCCCCGGACCATGCCGCAACGCATTCCGGTGGAGCTGCGCACCTCTGGCGACTGGGGTGAGCTGTACGGCGCGTTCGGCAAGGAAGACGCGCAGTACCAGGCAGGTCGCTGCCTGGACTGCGGCAACCCTTACTGCAGCTGGAAGTGCCCGGTGCACAACGCCATTCCGCAGTGGCTGCAGCTGGTGCAGGAAAACCGCATCCACGAGGCGGCCACGCTGTGCCACTCCACCAACCCGCTGCCGGAGGTGTGCGGCCGGGTCTGCCCGCAGGACCGTCTGTGCGAGGGCAGCTGCACGCTGGAGGAGTTCGGCGCGGTCACCATTGGCGCGGTCGAGAAGTACATCGTTGATACCGCCTTGGCGACCGGCTGGACGCCGGACCTGGGCGCGGTGGAGTCCACCGGCAAGCGTGTCGCCGTGATCGGAGCGGGGCCGGCCGGGCTGGCCTGTGCTGACCGGTTGGCGCGCGCAGGCGTGCAGGCCGTGGTGTACGACCGCTACGAGCAGATCGGCGGCCTGCTGCAGTTCGGCATTCCCAGCTTCAAGCTGGACAAGGCGGTGATCAGCCGTCGCCGCCACGTGCTGGAAGGCATGGGCGTGCAGTTCCGGCTGGGCGTGGAGATCGGCCGCGACATCGAGATGGACACCCTGCTGGCCGACTACGACGCCGTGTTCGTGGGCACCGGTGCCTACCGTTACACCGACGGCGGCCTGCCCGGACAGGACCTGAAGGGCGTGCTGCCGGCGCTGCCGTTCCTGGTGCAGAACAGCCGCATCGTCAGTGGCGACGACCCGAAGGGCCGACCGATTGCCGGCTGGGAAGACCAGATGGCGCTACCGGACCTGGAAGGCAAGCGCGTGGTGGTGCTGGGCGGCGGCGACACCGGCATGGACTGCGTGCGCAGCGCGGTACGACTGGGCGCGGCGCGGGTCACCTGTGCCTATCGTCGCGACGAGGCCAGCATGCCCGGCTCCGCGCGCGAGGTCGCCAATGCCCGCGAGGAAGGCGTGCGTTTCCTGTTCAACCGCCAGCCGCTGTCGATCGAGGCCGGCGCGGACGACGAAGTGATTGGCGTGACCGTGGTTGAGACCCAGCTGGGCGAACCCGATGCGCAGGGCCGTCGCAACGCCGTGGCCATCGAGGGTAGCGAATCCCTGCTGGAGGCGGACGTGGTGATCATCGCCTTCGGTTTCTCGCCGAGCGCACCGGCGTGGTTGACCACGCAGGGTGTGGAAGCCGGGAACAACGGCCGGATCGTGGCCGGGGGTGCAGGTCGTCTGCCGTACCAGACCGCACACCCGAAGCTGTTCGCCGGTGGCGACGCGGTGCGCGGTGCGGATCTGGTGGTGACCGCGGTGGCCGAAGGGCGCGATGCGGCGGCGAGTATCGTGCAGCTGGTCTGCGCGTGATTGCAGGCACCGCCTGGGCCGGCCAACGGCCGGCGCTACCAAGCTCCGTGCCCGTACACCGGTAGC
>NZ_JASCOZ010000135.1 GCF_029960115.1 Stenotrophomonas sp. PS02289 | reverse complement strand
GTGCCGCGCATTGCGCGGCACCGGCGCGTCTCAATACACCGGCAACGTGATCGAACTGGCCTGTTGCGGCGAATGCCAGACCTGCTGGGTCGCCTTCTGGTAATCGCCCGGCTTGGCCAGATAGATGTTGGGCACGAAGGTCTGCGGGTTGCGGTCGTACAGCGGGAACAACGTGGACTGCACCTGCACCATCACCCGATGCCCCGGCTGGAACACGTGGTTGGCGGTGGGCAGGCCGAAGCGATAATCCAGCACCTGGTTCGACGCGATCGCCTTGGGCGCACTGAAGCTTTCACGATAACGCCCGCGGAAGATCGCCATCGATACCGCCAGCTCATAGCCGCCCATCTCCGGCGTGGACGGTACCTGGTCGGGATACACGTCAATCAGTTTGACCACCCAGTCACTGTCACTGCCACTGGTGGCCGCCTGCAGATTCACTTCCGGCGCACCGCCAATCCGCAGCGGCTCGGTCAGCGGTTCACTGACGAAGGTGAGCACATCCGGCCGGCCATCGACGAAGCGCTGGTCCTTGACCAGCCAGCTGGTCCACATGTCGCGGTCGGCGAAGCGCACCGGGCGTGGCACGAACGGCACCGGCTTGGCCGGGTCTGAGACGTACGCCTCGTAGTTGGCCTCGCCCGGCTGCGGTGCCTCGAAGGACAGCTTGCCGCCGGCACGCAGATACAGCGGACGGCTTTGCGCCGCAGGGCGCGGCCACTGCTGCAGGCGGTCCCAGTGGTTTTCACCGGTGTTGTAGATCAGCACCGGCGGCGTGTCCGCCTTGGCCGCACCATCGACCAGATACTGGTCGAAGAACGGCTTGAGCACATCGCGGCGGAACTGCAGCGCGGTGTCGCCGTCAAACTTCAACGCCCCCAGGCTGCTGCCGTCGTAGTTCACCTGGCTGTGCCGCCACGGGCCCATCACCAGATAGTTGAGCGTGTTGGTGCTGTCGCGCGGCTCCATCGCCGCATAGCTGTGCACCGCGCCCCACATGTCTTCCTGGTCCCACAGGCCCTGCAGCCACATCGTGGGCACCTTCAGCGGCGTCTGTGCCATGCGCGCGTCCAGTGCCTGCTCCTGCCAGAACGCGTCGTAGGCCGGGTGCTCAATCAGCTTGTGCCACCACGGCAGCTGCTCCAGACCATTGGCCTTGGCATAGTCACCTGCCGAGCCGGCACGCAGGAACGTGGTGTAGTCGTCATAACCGACGCTGGGAATGGCCGGGCCCTTGCCACGCTGGGCCAGCTGGCCGGTGAAGTAGCCGAAATTGACCTGGCGGAACGCCCCGTAGTTGAGCCAGTCGTCGCCCATCCAGCCGTCGATCATCGGGCTCTGCGGCGCGGCCACCTTCAGTGCCGGGTGCGGGTTGGTCAACGCCATCACCACGGTGAAGCCTTCGTACGAAGACCCCAGCATGCCGACCTTGCCGTTGCTTTCCGGCACGTGCTTGACCAACCAGTCGATGGTGTCCCAGGCGTCGGTGGCGTGGTCGACCTTCGTGTTGTTGAGCGGTCCGCGCAGCGGCCGGGTCATCACGTAATCACCTTCAGAGCCGTGCTTGCCCCGGATGTCCTGGAACACACGGATGTAGCCGGCATCGACGAACACCTCGTCGCCCTGCGGCAGGATATCGCGCATGTGCGGCGAATCCAGGCGCTTGGCGCGATTGGCGGCGTCGTACGGGGTGCGGGTCAGCAGCATCGGCGCGTTGTGCGCGCCCTTCGGCACCACGATCACGGTGTACAGCTTGGTGCCATCGCGCATGGGAACCATCACCACACGCTTGTCGTAGTCGTAACCCGCGGTGGGGGTCACAAACCCCTTCGCCGGAATGTCCGGCGTCATCGGCGCGGTCTGCGCCGACACGCTGGCGGCAATCATCAGGCTCAACAGCACAACAGGTACGGCACGCACACGCATGGCTCTCTCCGGTGGCACCGGGCGGTGCCCGGATATCCGGACACCCTACGCCCAAGCCACGTGTGCGTTATGTGCCGTAGGTTGGCCGCGAACGGCCAACCTTGGCAAAACGTCACCGGACGACGGTCGCCTCCAGCTGCACCGGCACCTGCTGCAGCGGCTCGCTGGCCGAGCGCGACAGCTGCACCTCGTACTGCCCGGCCGCGATCTTCCACTGCTTGTCGGCCGTATCGAAGCTGGCCAGGGTCTTCGGCTCGGCCTCGATCTGGATGCGACGGCTTTCACCCGGTTGCAGCAGCACCTTCTGGAAGCCGACCAGGCGGATCGGCGTCACGCTGCCTTCGGGCAGCTTCAGGTACAGCTGGGCCACGTCCGCACCGGCGACCTTGCCGGTGTTGCGCACGTCCACGGTCGCCCGCAGGCGCTGGCCATCGGCCACCACGCTCAGGTTGTCGTAGGCGAACTGGGTGTAGGACAGGCCATGGCCGAAGGCGAACTGCGGCACCAGACCCTTGGCGGCAAACCACTTGTAGCCGACGTTGGCCCCTTCGATGTCGTAGTTGATGGTCTCATCCGGCTTGTGCTTCGGATTGAAGCCCAGACCGTTCACCTCCGGGCGCGGCAGCTGGCGGGTATCCACCGGCCAGGTCACCGGCAGGCGGCCGGACGGATTGACCTTGCCCGTGAGCAGTGCAGCAATGCCTTCGCCGCCGCGGATCCCCGGGTACCACGCCTGCAGCAGCGCCGGCACCTGCTGCAGCCACGGCAGCTCGACCGGGCCATTGGTTTCCAGCACCACCACCGTGCTCGGGTTGGCCTTGGCCACGCCGGCAATCAACGCGTCCTGGTTGTCGGGCAGCTGCATGTGCGGCAGGTCGACCGATTCGGCCGACCACTGGGTGGCGAACACGATCGCCACGTCAGCCGCTGCGGCAGCGCGCGCGGCTGCTGCCACGTTCGTGCCGTCCACATAGTCGATGGTCGCATTGGGCAGCTCGGCGCGCAGCGCTTCCAGCGGGGAGGACGGGTGGAAGATCACCGGGCCCGGCCAGGTGGTCGGCAGCACACCCGGCACCGCATTGGTGCCACGGGCGGTGTAACCCACGTGCGACGAACCGCCGCCGCCGATCACGCCCTTGTCGGCATGACCGCCGATCACCACGATCCGCTGCACATCCGTGGCCAGCGGCAGCACGTTGCGTTCGTTGCGCAGCAGCACGCTGCCCTCTTCCACCGTGCGCTGGGCGGCGTCGAAACCGGCCTGCACGTCGATCGGCACATGCTCCGGCGGCAGGTCGAAGTTGCCGTGCGCGAACATCGTGCGCAGGATGCGCGCCACCATGTCATCCAGGCGTGCCTGCGGCACGACGCCACCGGCCACGGCCAGGCGCAGCGGTTCATCGAAGTACACCGCCTTGTCGAACACTTCGCCCGCCGACTGCTGGTCCAGCCCGGCCAGCGCCGCCTTCGAGCCACTGTGCACGCCACCCCAGTCGGACATCACGTAACCGGGGAACGTCCACTCCTGCTTGAGCACCTGGTTCATCAGGTAGTCGTGCTCGCAGCCGTAGGTGCCGTTGATTTTGTTGTACGAGCACATCACGGAACCCGGCTTGCCTTCCTCCAGCGCGATCTCGAACGCCAGCAGGTCCGACTCACGCATGGCCTGCTCGCCGATTTCAGCGCTGTGGAAATTACGCGAGGTTTCCATGTCGTTGAGCGCGAAGTGCTTCATGGTGGAGATCACGTGCTGGCGCTGCACGCCGCGGATCGATTCACCCACCATGCGACCAGCCAGCAGCGGGTCTTCACCGGCATATTCAAAGTTGCGACCGTTGCGCGGGTCGCGCTGCAGATTGACGCTGCCGGCCAGCAGGATGTTGAAGCGCTGCTGCCAGGCCTCGCGGCCCATGGTGGCCCCGCCGGTATAGGCGATCTGCGGGTTCCAGCTGGAGGCGGTCGACGGACCCGACGGCATCGCGGTGGCGATGTCGCCCTTGCGGATGCCACCCGGGTTGGTCACGCCCACGCCGGCGTCGGCCGACTGCTGGGCCGGAATGCCCAGGCGCGGCACCCCGGGCACGAAGCCGGCCGAACCGACCGCGCCTTCCGGCAGCGGACCGCCGTCCTTGCCCAGCCCGAAGTAGCTGTGCAGCATCTGGAACTTCTCATCCACGGTCATGCGCGCCACCAGCAGGCGGGCGCGCGCATCGGCGTTGAGCGCAAGGTCCATCCACGGCGTGTCGCCGCCTGCCGGGGCGGCATAGTCGAGGGTCAGCAGCTGACCCGGCAGCGCCTTGCCGTTGGCGCTGACCTGCAGCTTCACTGCCTTGGCACGCGCTGCGCCGAAGCCCTGGCGGTAGCCGGCCGCATGTTCCAGCGGCACATAGCCGGTCGCTTCAGCGCGCGCGCTGTCCACCGTGCCCAGCAGCAACGCCGGTGCGCCCATGCGCGTCTGCGCGGCGGTATCGACGACAGCCAGGGGATCGGCCTTCGGAGCCGGCGCATACAGGGCCACGACATGGCGGCCATCGTTCAGCCGCAGATAGCTCACGCCCGGGGCTTCGACGCCGGAGGCGGCTTCCACCGGCAGGCGCGAGAGCACCACGCGGCCGCGCGATCCGACCGCCGTCGGATCCACAGTGATGAAGCGTGCGGTGTAGCCCAGCGCATCGGCCAGGGCCACCAGCCGGTCGGCCTCCGTGCGCTCGACGTCGTCCACGGTCACTGCATCCACGTCCAGGGTCTGCAGCTGCGCGCCCACGAGGGCGGCGTCGAGCGTGGCAGGCACCTGCTCCAGACGCAGCACGGTGAAGGCGTCCGGGCCTGCGGCCGATGCGGCAGCGGCGGACAGGGACAGGGCAATGGCCGTGGTCAGGACGAGCGGTTTTGTAATCGTTTTCATAAGCGGGCGAAACACCTTTGCTGACGCAGAAAATCCGGGGAGTCTTGCCGCAGAAGGGTGCAGCGCATGATGCGGAACGCGGCACGATCAGGCCCCTCCGCCTGTCGCAATGCCATTGCGCCCACAGGGGGTGAAGAGTGGTCGAGCGCGTTCATGTCTGTCAACACGACCAACGTAGAGCCACGCCCTGCGTGGCTGGTTTTTCACGCCATCTAGGACTATTAGTATTTTTGCTAATTCCCGGTAGCATGTCGGTCTCAGCTCTTGATCTTTGCTTTCCCGACACTCCCACCATGTTCCGGCCCTCCACCCCAGCCCAGCAGCCCTCGCCCCACCGGGAGGCCCCCTGATGGCCGCCGTACGGGCCCTGGAAGACCTGCTGGCCAGCCGCCAGGTCTGGCGCGGGCAGCCGCGGGCGGTGCCGCAGGAGGTCACCGGCCAGCCCACCGGGCATCCAGAACTGGATGCGCGCCTGCCGGGCGGTGGCTGGCCATCCGCCTCGTTGTCCGAAGTACTGCTTGCCGCCCCGGGCCAGGGCGAGCTGGCGCTGGTGTGGCCAACCCTCGCCCGGCTGAGCCAGCAACAGCAGACCGTGGTGCTGATCGCGCCGCCCTATCTGCCGCATGCGCCGGCCTGGAGCCGGGCCGGGCTGGCGCTGGGCCAGTTGCAGGTGGTGCACGCGTCCCCGCGCGAGGCGCTGTGGGCGGCCGAACAATGCCTGCGCTCAGCCGCTTGCGCGGCGGTGCTGTGCTGGCCGCAGACCACCGACGACCGCGCCCTGCGCCGCCTGCAGGTGGCCGCCGAAAGCGGCCAGTGCCTGGGCATTGCCTTCCGTGATGCACGCTGGAGCCGCAATCCCTCCCCCGCCCCCCTGCGCCTGCAACTGGACGACGGCCAGGTGCGGGTCCTCAAGTGTCGCGGCGGCCAGGCACCGGCACAGCCGTTGCCGCTGGCCCGGGTGCAGTGAGGGCGCGCCGTGCACTGGGCCTGCCTGCTGCTGCCACAACTGGCGCTGGACGCAGCCCTGCGTCAACAGCCCGACCCGCGTGCGCCGCTGGTGCTGGTCACCGGTCCGATGCAGCGCCGGGTGCTGCACGCGGTCAGCCCAGCCGCACGCCAGCAGGGCCTGCGCCGGGGCATGCTGCTTTCCGCCGCGCAGGTACTGACCCGCGACCTGCGCACGGTGGAATACGACCCGCGCGCCGAACAGGAGACCCGCCAGTTGCTGGCCAGTTGGCTCTACGGCATCAGTTCCCAGGTGAGCCTGGCGTTTCCGCATGCGCTGGCTCTGGAAATCGGGGCCAGCCGCGCCCTGTTCGGCGACTGGCCGGCGATTGAACAACGCCTGCGCGAGGGTCTGCAGGAACTGGGCTTCCGCCACCGCCTGGTGGCCGCGCCCAATCCCCACGCGGCCTGGGTGCTGACCGGCGTGCATGCCCGGTTGGGTGTGGATGCGGACACGCTGGAAGCGGCCCTGTCCGACATTCCGATCGAGCGCAGTGGACTGCCTGCAGAGGCGGTCACGGTGCTGGCACGCTCCGGCTTGCGCACGCTGGGCACCGCCTTCGCCCTGCCCCGCGAAAGCCTGGCGCGGCGTTTTCCGCCGCAGGTGCTGACCCACCTGGATGCACTGCGCGGACTGCAGGCCGCGCCGCTGTCGTACTTCCAGCCACCGGACCGCTTCGATGCGCGCATCGAATTCGAATACGAGATCGAGTCCACCCAGGCACTGCTGTTCCCCCTGCGCCGCCTGACCACCGACCTGGCCGCGTTCCTGTGCTCGCGCGACGGCGGCGTGCAGCAGTTCGACCTGTGGTTTGAACACGAACACCACCCGGACACGCAGCTGCGCGTAGGGCTGCTGTCGCCCGAACGCGATGCCGGCGTGTTGTTCGACCTGGCCCGCAACCGCGTCGACCACCTGCAGCTGCCCGCCGGCAGCCGTGCCCTGCGCCTGCAGGCCATCCACCTGCCGCCGTTCGTACCCGCCGCGCGCGACCTGTTCGACCCGCGTCCACAGCAGGCCATGCCATGGGAACAGCTGCGCGAACGCCTGCGCGCCCGGCTGGGCGATGACGCTGTGCAGAGCGTGGGGCTGCGTGCCGAACACCGTCCGGAACGCGCCAGCGGCGATGCCGGCGGCGCACCCAAGGCAGCACCGCCGCCCCTGCCGCTGCGCCCGGGCTGGCTGCTGCCGACCCCGCAACTCCTGCGCGATCCGGAGCTGCGCATCCTGTCTGGACCGGAGCGGATCGAATCGGGCTGGTGGGACGAAGGCGACGTGCGCCGCGACTACTACGTGGTCGAAACCGGCACCGGCCAACGTGGCTGGGCCTACACCGCCGCCGGAGCCCGGCACGGTCCGTTCATGCTGCACGGCTGGTTCGCATGAGCACCGACCTGCCCGACTACGCCGAACTGCACTGTCTGTCGGCCTTCAGTTTCCAGCGTGGTGCGTCGATTGCCGACGAGCTGTTCGAGCGCGCCAAAGAACAAGGCTACCGCGCCCTGGCGATCACCGATGAGTGCTCGCTGGCCGGCATCGTGCGCGCCTGGCAGGCGGCGAAGAAGCACGAACTGGCATTGATCACCGGCGCTGAATTCCAGATCGAGAACGGCCCCAAGCTGGTGCTGCTGTGCACCGACCTGGCCGCCTATGCCGCGCTGTGCCAGCTGATCACCACCTGCCGCCGGCGCGCCCCCAAGGGGCAGTACCAGTGCCTGCGCGAGGACTTCGACGCGCTGCCCGAAAGCCTGCTGTGCCTGTGGCCGACACGGACGCCCCGCCCGGAAGATGCCCGCTGGCTGCAGGCCCGTTTTGCGCACCGGTTGTGGCTGGCCGTGGAACTGCACCGCGACGCCGACGACGTGGAACGGCTCGAAGCACTGCTGGAGTTCGGCTACGCCCACGACATCCCGCTGGTGGCCAGCGGTGATGTGCACATGCACGTGCGCCGCCGCCGCGCGCTGCAGGACACCCTGACCGCGATCCGCCATCACTGCACCGTCGCCGATGCCGGCTGGCACCTGTTTCCCAATGGCGAGCGCCACCTGCGCACGCGCCAGGCGCTGGCCGCGCTGTACCCGGCCGAGCTGCTGGAAGAAACCCTGCGCATTGCCGCCCGCTGCAGCTTCGACCTGAAGCAGCTGCAATACACCTATCCGCACGAACTGGTGCCCGCCGACCACGACCCGGCCAGCTGGCTGCGCGTGCTGGTGGAAGAAGGCATCCGCTGGCGCTGGCCGGGCGGCACCTCCACCAAACAGCGCAAACTGATCGAACACGAACTGAAACTGATCAACGGCAAGCAGTACGAATCCTACTTCTTGACCGTGCATGACATCGTGCGCTTCGCGCGCAGCCAGCAGATCCTGTGCCAGGGCCGTGGCTCCGCCGCCAACTCGGTGGTGTGTTTCGTGCTGGGGGTGACCGAAATCGACCCCAGCCACATGGAACTGCTGTTCGAGCGCTTCATCTCGGCCGAGCGCGACGAACCGCCGGATATCGACATCGACTTCGAACACGAACGTCGTGAGGAAGTGCTTCAGTACGTGTTCAACCGCTATGGCCGCGAGCGCGCTGCGCTGACCGCGGTGGCGATCAGCTACCGCGGGCGCAGCGCGGTGCGCGACGTGGCCCGCGTGCTGGGCCTGCCGCCGGACCAGGTCAACGAACTGGCGGCCTGCCTGGACCGCTGGAGCAGCCACGAGCCGTTGCCCGAGGCCCTGCGCGAGCGCGGCTTCGACCCGGATACACCGCTGATGCAGCGGGTGGTCGCGCTGACCGCCGAACTGGTCGATTTCCCGCGCCACCTGTCCCAGCATCCCGGCGGCTTCGTGATTTCCGAACACCCGTTGTCGACCCTGGTGCCGGTGGAAAATGCCGCCATGGACAACCGCACGGTGATCCAGTGGGACAAGGACGATCTGGATGCCACCGGCCTGATGAAGGTCGACTGCCTGGCGCTGGGCATGCTCACCGCCGTGCGCAAATGCCTGGCGGTGCTGCAGGGACGCGGTGTCCGCGACGTGCACGACCAGGTGTTGAGCATGGCGCGTATTCCCGCCGACGACGTGCCCACCTACGACATGATCTGCCGCGCCGACACGCTGGGCGTTTTCCAGATCGAATCGCGCGCGCAGATGGCGATGCTTCCACGCATGCAGCCGCGCTGTTTCTACGACCTGGTGATTGAAGTGGCGATCGTACGGCCCGGGCCGATCCAGGGCGACATGGTGCATCCCTACCTCAACCGGCGGAAACAGCTGAAAGAGAAAGGCACCGAAGAGATCGACTACCCGCCGGAGCTGGAGAAGGTCTTCAAGCGCACCCTCGGCGTGCCGCTGTTCCAGGAACAGGTGATGCAGCTGGCGGTGGCCGCGGCCGACTTCACCCCCGGTGAAGCCGACGCGCTGCGCCGTTCGATGGCCGCCTGGAAACGCCACGGCGGGCTGGAGCCGCACCGCGACAAGCTGCTGGCCGGCATGGCGAAAAACGGCTACAGCCGTGAATACGGCGAGCGTCTGTTCGAGCAGATCAAGGGCTTCGGCAGCTATGGCTTCCCGGAAAGCCATGCGGCCAGCTTCGCGCTGATCACCTATGTGAGCTGCTGGCTGAAGTGCCACCACCCGGCCGCGTTCGCCGCCAGCCTGATCAACAGCCAGCCGCTGGGCTTCTACACCCCCGACCAGATCCTGCAGGATGCGCGCCGGCATGGCGTGGCGGTGCTGCCGGTGGATGTGCGCCACAGCGACTGGGACTGCACGCTGACGGCGGACCCGGACGCTCCCGGCATCCGCCTGGGTCTGCGCATGATCGACGGCTTCAGCGACAGCATGGCGGTGGCGTTGATGCAGGCGCGCGCCCGGGGTGCCTTTGAAAGCGTGGCCGATCTCAGCCAGCGCGCCCGCCTGGACCGCCGGCACCAGGGCCTGCTGGCCGATGCCGGCGCGTTGAAGGGCCTGAGTGGGCACCGGCATCGCGCCCGCTGGGATGTGTCCGGGGTGGAAAAGCCGCTGCCGCTGTTCGACAGCGTGCGCGCCACCGACGACGCCGAGGTGGCGCTGCCCGCCCCGAGTGCGTTCGAGGACATGCAGGCCGACTACAACAGCACCGGCACCACCCTGGGCCGACATATGGTGTCGTTCATCCGCCCGCAGCTGGAGCAGCGTCGCTGCCAGCGTTCGGACCAGCTGGCGCAGCTGCCGCACGGGCGCAGCGTGCGCTTTGCCGGGCTGGTGCGCATGCGCCAACGTCCGCAGACCGCCAGCGGCGTTACGTTTTTAACACTCGAAGACGAGTGCGGCATGGTCAACGCGGTGGTCTGGCGGCGCACCGCCGACCGCCAGCACCGGGTTCTGGTGGAAGCCCAGCTGATGCAGATCGACGGCCGGCTGGAGCGCGTGGACGGTGTGCAGCATCTGATCGTGCAGCGCATGCACAACATCGACGAACTGATTGCCGGCGTGCGTACCTCCAGCCGCGATTTCCATTGACGCGCTGTGACCTGCTTCACGCTAACGATGCGATTCGGACTTTTCTGACTGGTGTCACAAACCCGCAATCGGGTATTGTCGCTGCCATTCCAAGGATCCGGAGCCGCCTGTGTCGCGCGCACTCACTCTCACCACGCTGGTGGTATCCAGTCTTGCCCTCATCGTGTCGGGGTGGACCGCCATCCGCCTGCATCAGAGCCAGTCGGACCAACGCGTCATCACCGCGCGCGGGCTGGTCATCCAGGACGCCAACGGCCAAGCCCGGGTCATTCTGGGTGCGCCCGTGCCCGACCCGGTCAGCCAGGGCGTCACCCAGGGTCCGCGCGCCTCGCCGTTGTCCGGCCTGATCCTGCTCGGAGCCGATGGCTCCGAACGCGGCGGCTATGGCACCGCCGACGTCGGCGACGAAGCCGTGCTCACCCTCGACGACGCTACTGGCAACACCGAGGTCTTCAAGGTCACCGCCAACCCGGACCGCGGGGCCACCCTGGTGGTCAAGCACCAGAACAACACCGGGGCCATGCTCACCTCCTGGCAGGGCAAGCCGGAACTGATCTTCCTGAACGACAACGGCCAGTCGCATTACGTCCGCCCGGGGTCACAGGCGGCACCCTGACGCGGCCTTCGGTCGTGCGAAAATGCCGACCTGTCCGCACCCGGTTCCGCCTGTGCCCATCGCCCCACCCGTCTGGCCGCAGGCCAGCACCGTTGAAGATTTCCGCCACAACCTGGACGCCGTGCACGCGCGCATCGCCGCCGCCTGCACCCGTGCCGGGCGCGACCCGCGCAGCGTGCACCTGCTGCCGGTCAGCAAGACCGTCGACGAAGCACGCCTGCGTCTGGCCTGGCAGGCCGGCTGTACCGAGCTGGGCGAGAACAAGGTGCAGGAAGCCAAAGGCAAGGCCGAATCCATGTCCGACCTCGGCATCCGCTGGTCGGTGATCGGCCACCTGCAGACCAACAAGGCGCGCGACGTAGCCCGTTTCGCCAGCGAATTCCAGGCTCTGGACAGCCTGCGCGTCGCCCAGGCCCTGGACCAGCGGCTGGAACTCGAACAACGCCAGCTCGATGTGTTCGTGCAGGTGAACACCTCCGGCGAGGCCAGCAAGTACGGCCTGGATCCGATCGAGGTGGCCGACTTCGTGCAGCAGTTGCCCGCGTTCTCCAACCTTCGTGTGCGCGGCCTGATGACCCTGGCGCTGTTCTCGCCGGATCCCGAACAGGTACGCCCGTGTTTCGTGCGCCTGCGCGAACTGCGCGAGCGCCTGCACCCCACCCTGCCCGCCGGCATCAGCCTGGACGAACTGTCGATGGGCATGTCGGGCGATTTCGAGATCGCCATCGAAGAAGGAGCCACCGTGGTGCGCGTCGGCCAGGCGATCTTCGGGGCGCGGGCCACGCCGGACAGTCACTATTGGCCGACCCGTACGCCGTAACACCAAGCCACACCTTGCATGTCGTAGAGCCGGGCTTGCCCGGCTGCTTTTGATCGGCAATTGTCGTAGAGCCGGGCTTGCCCGGCTGCTTTTGATCGGCAATTTCGGCAAGCCGGGCAAGCCCGGCTCTACAT
>NZ_JASCOZ010000134.1 GCF_029960115.1 Stenotrophomonas sp. PS02289 | reverse complement strand
GCTCAAGATTCCCGTCGTGCCTGAAACACCGGTAGCGCCGGCCGTTGGCCGGCCCAGGCAGTGTTGCTCCCGGGCGGTCAGGCGGCCGTCGTACGTTGCCGCCGCTGCTGCCAGATCAGGCCCAGGCACAGCAGCACGACTGGAATGGCGATCAGCGCGGTGCCGATGAAGAACAGCGCGTAGCCCTCCAGCAGGGTGCGGCCCTGCGCCAGGCTCTGCACGGCCCACCCTGACAGACCCTTCAGCGCCTTGCCGGGCATGGCGTAGAACGAGCTCAGCAGGGCGTACTGGGTGGCGGTGTAGCCGATGCTGGTCAGGCTGGACATGTAGGCGATCAGCGCGGTGCCGGCGACCCCGTTGGCAAAATTGTCGATCGCCATGGCAACCGCAAAGTGCGTGGCGTCCGGTCCCACATAGGCCAGCCAAGCGAAGGCCAGGTTGGAGCATGGCCCCAACACCGCGCCCACCACCAGCGTCACCAGCACGCCCCATCGGACGGCCAGCAGGCCGGCGGCCGCGATGCCGACGAACGTGGCTACCAGACCCACCGAGCCGCGGACCGCGCCGACCACATCTTCGGTCAGACCGAGGTCGACGTAGAACGGATTGGCCATCGGTCCCATGATGAAGTCGGCCATGCGGTAGGCGCTGATGGCGACCAGGATCAGGATCGCGCCGCTGCGATGTTCGCGGATGAAGGCCACAAACGGGCCCACCACGGCGTCAAATAGACCGCGCGGGGTCCACAAGGGAGCGCCCTGCGCCTTGACCGCAGCCACCTCGCGGGCCGGCTCACGGGCAATAAATACCGCCACGACCCCTACCGACATCAATGCGGCCATGATCTCGTAGGAGACCTGCCAGCCGACGCGCGCCGCGATGAGCAGGATCAGGGAGTCGGTCACCAACAGCGCGGTGCGATAGCCCAGCGCGGAAGAAGACGTCAACAGGCCCAGCTGCTCGCTGTCGTTCGCGCTTTCGATGCGCCACGCATCGATGACGATGTCCTGGGTGGCCGACGCAAAGGCCACGATGACGGCCATGACGCCAAACACCGCGACGTGTTCCCAGGCAATGCCCAGGAACATCACATGCCCGCCCTTGGGCTGGACGAGCGCCATGCCGACCAGCCCGATGGCGACCACGATCTGAGCCAGCAACATCCAGCCACGGCGGCGACCCAGGCGTCCGAAGCCGGGCACGTCAGTGCGGTCGACAATCGGGGCCCACAGGAACTTCAGGGTGTAGGCCAGGCCGACCCACGACAGGAAGCCGATGGTGCTGAGGTCGATGCCTTCCTTGCGCATCCAGAAGCCAAGCGTGTTGCCCACCAGATAGAGCGGAATGCCTGACGCAAAGCCCAGCAGCAACATGGCCAGCACTTTCCGCTGGCGAAGATTGGCCAGCACCCGCTGCCACGGGCGTTGGCGCTTGGCAGCGACCGCTTCACTCATGGGGCGTAGTCCACCGTGAACGGGGCATGGTCGGAGAAGCGCTCGTCGCGGTAGATCGAGCAGCTGCGCAGGCGCTCACGCAGACCGGGGCTGACGAACTGGTAGTCGATGCGCCAACCGACGTTGTTGGCACGGGCGGCACCACGGTTGCTCCACCAGGTGTAGTCCTCGCCCTGTGGATGCAGCAGACGGTAGGCGTCGGTCCAGCCCTGGCCGGCGGCGATGTCCATGGCCTGGTCGGTGTCCACGCACTGGCCGTTGAGCCAGTCACGTTCGGGCGGCAGGCAGCCGGAGTTCTTCTGGTTGGACTTCCAGTTCTTGATGTCGAGCGCCGAGCGCACGATGTTCCAGTCGCCGCACAGCACGTAGTCGCGGCCGCTGGCCAGCCACTGCGCCAGGATCGGCCGCAGCCATTCCATCACCTCGTACTTGAAGCCCTGGCGCAGGTCGCCTGAGCTGCCGGAGGGAATGTAGAACGAGACCACGCTGAGGTTGCCGTAACGGGCCTCGATGTAGCGGCCTTCGTCGTCGAACGGGGCCCAGCCCAGCGAGGTAATGACCTGGTCGGGCTCCTTCCTGCTGTAGATGGCCACGCCGCTGTAGCCCTTCTTGGTGATGGCGTCGCGGTAGAAGCAATGGTGGCCGTCCGGGCGGAACATGGGGTCGGCCAGCTGGTCTTCCTGGGCCTTGGTTTCCTGGATGCACAGCACGTCGGCATTCTGGGCGCGGAACCAGTCAAGGAAGCCCTTGCTGGCGGCGGAGCGGATGCCATTGGCGTTGAAACTGATGATGCGCATGCGATTCCAGGGTTGGTGCGGGAACCGACAAAGCATACCGGGTTGCCCGGGCCGGCGGCTGGCCGGATCCGGCCGCTGCTGGGGCCTGCGACGGCCTGCCGCGAGCCTGAATTGGGGCCGATGCATTAGCATCTGCGCTCCAAAGAGAATTGAATAGTCATTAGATGAGCGACCATCGTCACCGTTTCCTGCAGCTGGCCCTGACCGCCGACGCGCTGCGTTTTGGCCAGTTCACCCTGAAGTCGGGCCGGCTGAGCCCCTATTTCTTCAACGCCGGGCGTTTCGACTCCGGTGCCCGCATGGCCCAGCTGGCGGCCTGCTACGCCGACGCCGTCGAAGCCACCGGCCTGAAGTTCGACGTGGTGTTCGGCCCGGCCTACAAGGGCATTCCGCTGGCCACGGCGACCGCCTGTGAATTCGCCCAGCGCGGCCGCGACCTGCCGCTGTCGTTCAACCGCAAGGAAGCCAAGGACCACGGCGAAGGCGGCAACCTGATCGGCGCGGACATGAACGGCAAGCGCGTGCTGATCGTGGACGACGTGATCACCGCCGGCACCGCCATCCGCGAGGCGCTGGCGATCATCAAGGGCGCGGGCGGTACCCCGGCCGGGATCGTGGTGGCGCTGGACCGCCAGGAGATCGCCTCGGAAACCGACCGTCGTTCAGCGGCCCAGTCCGTGGCCGAAGAGGCCGGCATTCCGGTGGTGGCGGTGGCCACCCTGGCGGATCTGCTTGATTTTGCCTCCGGAAATCCGGAACTTGTCGGGTACCGGCAGCCGCTGGAGGACTATCGGTCCCGTTACGGCAGCCGTCCCACGCGTTGATTGCAGCAGGGGGCTGCCCATCATGTCCAGGTTCACCACGTTATCGCTGACCGCCACCGCACTGGCTCTGCTTGCAGCCGCCCCGGCGCTGCAGGCGCAGGACCAGCGCCCGAAGTACGACCGGGTCCAGGCCCAGCCGAAAAAGCTCTACTGCTGGAACAAGGGTACCGAGCGCATCTGCAGCGATGCCCTGCCGCAGGACGCGGTGAACAACGCGCGTGAGGAATTCGGGGTGAAGAGCGGCCTGCGTCGGGGTGGCGTGGACCGCACCCTGACCGAGGAGGAGCGGGCCACCGAGGCGGTCGCCGATGCCCAGCGCAAGTTGGACAAGGCCGCTCAGGAAACCCGCGACCGCACCGAACAGGCGATGCTGGTCACCTATGAAAATGAGGACGACCTGCGTCGCGTGTTCAACGAGCGCACCGGCATCCTGGACAACAACGTGCAGACCGCCAGCTACAACGTGGCCAGCCTGCGCGAGGCCCTGGTGACGCTGCTGTCCAGCGCGGGCGACCGCGAACTGGCCGGCCAGCCGGTGCTGCCCAAGCAGACCGACGACATCCGCCTGCGCCACACCGAGCTGGTGGCGCAGCAGCGCCTGCAGGCCTCGTTCATCGCCCAGCGCAAGGCGCTGGATACGGAGATCGAGGAGACCCTGCAGCGTTATCGGGTGTTGAAGGGCACCGCGGTGGCGAACGACCCGCGCGGCTGATCGCGTTTTTTATGGCTTTTTTACGCCCGGGCAACGGCACGGGCGTGGAGCGTTTACGCGGGTGAGGGGGACGATGGCGGCCTGACGTGGAGTGGTTCCACCTGGACGTCCCATGAGCCTGATTCTGTCTGCTGTTGCCGCCGCTGCGTCGACGCCGCCTACCCTGCCCGCCTGGCTTGCCCTGGTGTGCGGCGTACTGGTGATCGTTGCCGCTGCCTACCTGCTGTACGTCGTGCTTGCGCCCGAAAAGTTCTGATCGGAGCCGACCATGACCGAGATCCTTCTGATTCTTGCGGCCAGCATCGTGCTGGCCTTTCCGCTTGGGCTTTACCTGGCCCGCGTGATGCGCGGCGGGCCGATGGCCGGCGATGCCGTGTTCGGGCTGATTGAAAAGCCCCTGTACTGGGTGCTGGGCGTGAACCCGGCGCGAGGCATGAACTGGCGCGGCTATGTGGGCGCGTTCCTGCTGAGCAATGTGGTGATCGCGGTGCTGGTGCAGATCGTGCTGATGACCCAGGCCTGGCTGCCGTTCAACCCGGACCAGATTCCCAACATGCGGTGGGATACCGCGCTGCACACGATGGTGTCGTTCCTGACCAACACCAACCAGCAGCACTACTCCGGCCAGGCGCAGCTGTCCTACTTCGCGCAGATGACCGCCATTACCGGCCTGCAGGTGGTGACGCCGATGATGGGCCTGGCCCTGCTGGTGGCCACCCTGCGCGCCCTGTTCGCCAAGACCGACACCGCCGCCCAGGCCGAACCGGTTGCGCACGGAGACCGCCAGATTAATGTCGGCAACTACTACGCCGACGTGGTGCGTTCGTGCGTGCGCTTCCTGCTGCCGCTGTGCCTGCTGTGGGCCGTTCTGCTGACCAGCCAGGGCGTGCCGTCCACGCTGGCCGGTGGCCCGACGGCCACGCCGATCGACGCCTCGGCTGGCCTGGAAACGCAGAAGCTGCCGCTGGGCCCGGTAGCCGCGATGGTGGCGGCCAAGCAACTCGGTGCCAACGGCGGTGGCTGGTATGGCCCCAACAGCGCGGTGCCACTGGAGAACCCGACGCCGCTGTCCAACGCGCTGGAGGTGATCAGCATCCTGCTGGTGCCGATCGCCATCGTGTTCATGCTGGGCGCGTTCACCGGCCGCAAGCGCTTCGCCGGCCTGGTGTTCGGCTGCATGTTGGCGATGTCCAGCCTGTCCGTTGCCGCCACGGTGTGGCTGGAAGGCTATTCGGCCAGCGCCGCCAGCCCGCTGCTGATGGAAGGCAAGGAGGTGCGCTTCGGAGCCGACGGCACTGCGCTGTGGGCAGCCGTGACGACCCAGGTGAGCAACGGCTCGGTCAACGGCATGCACGATTCGCTGAGCCCGCTGGCCGGTGCGGTGCCGATCGTCAACATGCTGGTCAGCGCGATCTGGGGCGGTATTGGCTGCGGGGTGATGCAGTTCCTGGTGTACATGCTGCTCGGCGTGTTCCTGGCCGGACTGATGACCGGACGCACCCCGGAGCTGTATGGCCGCAAGCTGGAAACCCCGCAGATCCGTCTGCTGGCGCTGCTGATCCTGCTGCAACCGATCACCCTGCTGGTGCTGACCGGGATTACCCTGGCAGTGCCGTCGCTGACCGGCAACTCGAATCCGGGCTTCCATGCGGTCAGCCAGGTGTTCTACGAGTATGTTTCGGCCTACGCCAACAACGGTTCGGGCTTTGAGGGACTGGGTGACGCCACGCCGTGGTGGAACCTGACCTGCACGCTGGTGTTGATGTTGGGCCGCTACCCGCTGCTGATCGTTCCGCTGGTGATCTGCGCGCAGCTGGCGGCCAAGCGTCGCGCGCCGGAAACCGCCGGCACGCTGCAGCTGGAAACCCCGACCTTCGGCATCACCCTGATCGCGGTGATCGTCATTCTGACCGTATTGCAGTTCATGCCGGCGCTGGTGCTGGGCCCGGTGGCCGACCACCTGTCGCTGACCCTGCAGTGAGACACGATTCCATGAGCACGCTTCCTTTGAATGCATCTTCTCCTCGCCGCCAACGTCTGCTGGACGCGGCCGGCCTGCGTCGCGCCCTGCGCGATTCGGTGATCAAGCTGTCGCCGCGTCATCTGATCCACAGCCCGGTGATGGCGGTGGTGATGGTGGGCACACTGGTGGCGCTGCTGGTCACGCTGACCGGCAACGCACCGCTGGGCTTTGGCCTGACCGTGACCGCGATCCTGCTGCTGACGGTGCTGTTCGGCAACTTCGCCGAAGCAGTGGCCGAAGCGCGGGGCCGCGGCCAGGCCGCCTCGCTGCGGCGTGCCCGCCAGGACCTCACCGCGCGCCGGCTCTCGGCGGCGCATGCCGGTGCCAGCCAGACGCATGTACCCGCGGCGGAACTGCGCCCCGGTGACCACGTGATTGTCAGCGCCGGTGAACTGGTGCCGGCCGATGGCGAGATCGTGCAGGGCCTGGCCACCATCAACGAGGCCGCGGTGACCGGTGAATCGGCCCCGGTGCTGCGCGAGGCCGGTACCGACCGCAGCGGCGTGATCGGCGGTACCAAGGTGCTGTCCGACCAGATCATCGTGAAGGTGACGGCCGAGCCGGGCCACAGCTTCCTGGACCGCATGATCGCGCTGGTTGAAGGCGCGAACCGGCAGAAGACCCCCAACGAGGTCGCGCTGACCCTGCTGCTGGCAGCGATGACGCTGACCTTTCTGGTGGTGGTCGCCACGCTGCCGGCGATCGGTTCGTTCGTGGGCGTCAATGTTGACCCGCTGCTGCTGATCGCCCTGCTGGTGTGTCTGATTCCGACCACCATCGGCGGGCTGCTGCCGGCCATCGGTATCGCCGGCATGAACCGCGCCCTGGCCGCCAACATCCTGGCCAAGTCCGGCAAGGCAGTTGAAGTGGCCGGTGACGTCGACGTGCTGCTGCTGGACAAGACCGGCACGATCACCCACGGCGACCGTCAGGCGACGCACTTCCACGCGCTGGCGGGCATCGATGCCACCCAGTTGCGTGAAGCGGCACTGTTGTCCTCGCTTGCCGACCCGACCCCGGAAGGCAAGTCGATCGTGCGCCTGGCGCGCGAACAGGGCTGCACCACCGCCGAGCCGGACCGCGCGGAGTATCTTGCCTTCACCGCGCAGACCCGCATGAGCGGCGTGGATCTGGATGGTGGCCGTCGGATCCGCAAGGGCGCTTCGGACGCGATCACCGCCTATGTGCGTGAGCTCGGCGGTTCGGTGCCGGCGGAGCTGGCCGGCCGCGTCGAGCAGGTCGCGCGCAACGGGGCCACGCCGCTGGTCGTGTGCGAAGGCCGTCATGTGCTGGGGGTGATTGAACTCTCGGACGTGGTCAAGCACGGCATGCGCGAAAAGTTCGCCCAGCTGCGTGCGATGGGTATCCGCACGGTGATGATCACCGGTGACAACCCGCTGACCGCTGCGGCCATTGCAGCTGAAGCCGGCGTGGACGACTACATCGCCGAAGCCCGCCCGGAAGACAAGCTTGCCCGCATCCGTGCGGAACAAGCCGGTGGCCGCCTGGTGGCGATGGTGGGCGACGGTACCAACGACGCCCCGGCGCTGGCCCAGGCCGACATCGGCCTGGCGATGAACTCCGGTACGCAGGCGGCCAAGGAGGCCGGCAACATGGTCGACCTTGATTCGGATCCGACCAAGTTGCTGGCCGTCGTGGAAGTGGGCAAGCAGCAGCTGATCACGCGTGGTGCGTTGACCACCTTCTCGCTGGCCAACGACGTCTCCAAGTACTTCGCAATTCTGCCGGCGCTGTTTGCTGCCGCGCTGCCGGCGATGGCCACGTTGAACATCATGGGGCTGTCCAGCCCGCGCAACGCGGTGCTGGCGGCGCTGATCTTCAATGCGCTGGTGATTCCGGCGTTGATTCCGCTGGCCCTGCGTGGCGTTCGCTTCCGTCCGGCCACCGCGACCGCGCTGCTGCGCCGGAACATGCTGGTGTACGGGCTGGGCGGCGTGCTGTTGCCGTTTGCGGCCATCAAGTTGATCGACCTCCTCCTTGTCATGGTGTTTGGCGCATGAACCGTTCAATGACTGCTGCTTCTTCCCGCGTGATCGCAGCGCGCGCCGATGCAACCGTTGCCGTGCAGGACCGCGCCGCACTGCGCCCGGCCCTCGGCCTGGGCGTGGCCAGCCTGTTGGGGTTCGGCCTGCTGTATGCGGTGGCGACGACCGGCGTGGTCGGCGCGATGTTCCCCGACCAGGCCAACGGCAGCCTGCTGGTGCAGGATGGCCAAGTGCGCGGGTCGCGGCTGGTGGCGCAGCCATTCGCCGCAGATCGCTACTTCCAGCCACGCCCCTCGGCTGCCGGCTATGACCCGATGGCGGCCGCCGGCAGCAACATGGCGCGGACCAATCCGGACCTGCAGGCGCGGGTGAAGGCGGCGACCGACGCGGTCGCGGCGCGTGAGGGCATTGCCGCTGCCGATGTGCCGGCGGACCTGGTGACCCAGTCAGGGGGCGGGCTGGATCCGCATGTTTCGCCGGCCGCCGCACAGGTGCAGGTGGCGCGGGTGGCCAAGGCGCGGGGCATGACGGTGGAACAGGTGGAGGCATTGGTTGCCGCGCATACCGAAGGCAGGACCTGGGGGGTGTTTGGGCAGCCGCGGGTGAATGTGTTGATGTTGAACGTGGCGTTGGATGGCGCGACGAGCAGCCGGGCAGAGCCCGGCGCTACGGGGCTGTGATGTTGTTGTGGCGGCATTGCGCGCACAATCTTCTCCCATGACTGACTCCCGTACCCGGCAGGCTGATGCGCTGGTGGAAAGCCTGCAGCGTGAGGCCGGTGGCAAGCTGACCGTGTTCCTGGGCGCAGCCCCAGGCGTGGGCAAGACCTACAGCATGCTGACCCGCGCGCATGAGCAGCTGCGGCGTGGCGTGGACGTGGTGGTGGGGCTGGTCGAAACCCACGGCCGCGCCGATACCGCCGCGTTGCTGGACGGACTGCCGCAAGTGCCGCTGCTGGAGCGCGATTACCAGCAGCACATCCTGCACGAGATGGACCTGGACGCGGTGCTGGCGCGCCGTCCGGCGCTGGTGCTGGTGGATGAACTGGCGCACCGCAACGTACCCGGCAGCCGCCACGAGCGGCGCTGGCAGGACGTGGGCGAACTGCTGGATGCCGGCATCGACGTGTGGACCACGATCAACATCCAGCATCTGGAAAGCCTCAACGACGTGGTGATGCGGATCACCGGCGTGCGGGTGAGCGAAACCGTTCCCGATGCCGTGCTGGACCGCCTGCACGACATCGTGCTGGTGGACCTGCCGCCACGCGAACTGATCGAGCGTCTGCAGCAGGGCAAGGTGTACGTGCCCGAACAAGCCGCGCAGGCGTTGAATGCGTTCTTCTCGCCCGCCAACCTCACCGCACTGCGCGAGCTGGCGATGCAGGAAGCGGCAGACCGGGTCGACAGCAGTCTGCGCGAGACCCGCGCCGCACGCGGCGAAGGCAACCTGCCCTTGCGCCGGCGCGTGCTGGTGGCCATCGATGGCAGCGGACAGAGCGAGTACCTGGTGCGCGTGGGGCGGCGTATCGCCGAGCGCCGTGACGCGCCGTGGACGGTGGTCACGGTGCAGAACCGCCGCTTCGATGAGCAGACCCGGCGCGAGATCGACGCTGCTTTCGCCCTCGCCCGCCGACTGGGCGGCGAGGCCGAACTGCTGCACGGGACCAGCATTGCCGACGCACTGCTGGACCATGCGGCGCATAACAGCGTGTCCACGCTGGTGCTGGGGCGCACCCGCGAGCGGCCGTTCGCGCGCATGCTCAACCGCACCCTGACCCAGCAGCTGGTGCAGCGTGGCGCGCATTACGAGATCACCATCATCGGCACGCCGCAGGCGCGCGCGCATGCCCGTCGGCATGGGCTTTCGATGCCTTCGCTGAACGCCGGGACCGACGCGCTGCTGGCAGTGGCGGCGACCGCGGCGGCGTGCGCCGTGGCCGCCATCGCCGAGCGTTGGGTCGGGCTGTACGACCTGTCGATGGTGTTCATCGTGGCCGTGGTGCTGGTTGCCGCACGCAGCCGCACCCGCGCGGCGGTGATGGCGGCCGCGCTGTGCTTCCTGGCCTACAACTTCTTCTTCATCACCCCGCGCTTCACCTTCGCGATCAGCGCGCGCCAGGGCGTGATCACGGTGTTCCTGTTCCTTGCCGCCGCGCTGGTCGCAGGCCGATTGGCCTCGCGACTGCGGATGCAGGTGGTGGCGCTGCGTGCGGCCAACCGGCATGCCAATGCACGCCAGGTGCTGGGGCGACAACTGACCCGCGCTGCCAGCATCGAACAGGTGGCGCAGGCCGGGCGTGAGGCGCTGGAGCAGGCCCTCGACGTTCCGGCCTGGCTGCGCATCGGGCCGGAAACCAGTGCCGGCGGCAGCGGTGTTCCGGGTGAGACCGACCTGGCTGCGTCGGACTGGGCGCTACGGCACGGTCAGCCCAGCGGTCGTTTCACCGATACCCTGGCGGGGGCGCAATGGTGGTTCCTGCCGCTGCTGGACGGGGAAGCGAAGCCGATCGGCGTGGCGGGGATGCGCTTCCCTCGTAGCGTGCCGCGGCTGACCCCGGAGCAGCGGCAGTTGGCGGAAGCGATGGTGGACGACATCGCGCAGGCGGCGCTCCGCACCCAGCTGGTGGCCGACCTGGAAAAGGCGCATGTCAGCAACGAGACCGAGCGGCTGCGCTCGGCACTGCTGTCTTCGGTATCCCACGACCTGCGTTCACCGCTGTCGGCGATGATCGGCTCGGCCGAAAGCCTGTCCAGCTATGCCGATGCGATGGACGCCACTGACCGCCGCGCCCTGCTCAGCACCATTCTGGTCGAGGGCGAGCGCCTGGACCGCTATATCCAGAATCTGCTCGACATGACCCGGCTGGGCCATGAGGGCCTGCAGATCAACCGCGACTGGATCGGCGTGGACGAACTGATCGGCTCGGCGGCACGACGCCTGCAGCGCTACCAGCCCGACGTGAAGCTGCAGCTGGATATCCCCGCCACGTTGGACCCTATCTGGGTGCATCCGGCGCTGGTCGAACAGGCCGTTTTCAACGTGATGGAGAACGCGGCCAAGTTCTCGCCGCCCGGAGCGCCGGTGGAGGTCACGGCGCGCCTGGTGGAGGGCGAACTTCGCATCGACGTGCTCGATGCCGGCCCCGGCATTCCCGATGACGAGCGCGCACGCATCTTCGACATGTTCTACACCGTCGAGCGGGGCGATCGCGGCCGGCACGGTACCGGGCTGGGCCTGACCATCTGCCAGGGCATGATCGGTGCACATGGGGGCCGGGTGCAGGCGCTGCCCGGACGCGACGGACGCGGTACCCTGATCCGCATCACGCTGCCGCTGCTGCACCCCCACCCTGCCGATGACCCCGATGAATTCTGAGCCTGCCCAGAGCGTACCGCCGGCCCGTGTGCTGGTGATCGACGATGAAGCGCAGATCCGCCGCTTCCTGGACATCAGCCTGCGCGCGCAGGGGTATCGCGTGCTGCAGGCGGAGACCGGGCAGCAAGGCCTGGAGATGCTGGCGACCGAAGGCGCCGAACTGGTGATCCTCGACATCGGCCTGCCTGACCTCGAGGGTCACCAGGTACTGGCGGAGCTACGCCAGTGGAGCCAGGTACCGGTGATCATGCTGACCGTGCGGGCCAGCGAGACCGAGAAGGTGAAAGCGCTGGACAATGGTGCCAACGACTACGTGACCAAGCCGTTCGGCATCCAGGAACTGATGGCGCGGATCCGTGCACTGCTGCGCTCGCGCACGGTGAGCGCGGACGGGGCACTGCCGCAGTTCGACGATGGCCACCTGCATATCGACCTGGTGCGGCGCGAGGTGCATCTGGACGGTGCGCCGGTGGCGCTGACCCGCAAGGAGTACGCGCTGCTGTCGCTGCTGCTGCGCAATGCGGGCCGGGTGGTGACCCAGCCGCAGATCCTCGCCGAGATCTGGGGTCCGACGCATCAGCACGACACGCACTACCTGCGCATCCTGGTCGGCAAGCTGCGGCACAAGCTGGGCGACTCCGCGCTGGAGTCGCGTTATCTGTTTACCGAGCCGGGGGTTGGCCTGCGGTTCAAGGGCTGACCCTGGACGGTAGCGCCGGCCGTTGGCCGGCCCTCAGCAATGCGTGGGCCGGCCAACGGC
>NZ_JASCOZ010000133.1 GCF_029960115.1 Stenotrophomonas sp. PS02289 | reverse complement strand
GGGGTACGGGACACGCCTTAAATCTCCCGTTAGGCTCGGGCGGCACATCCATGTGCCTTCACGGTCCCGTACCCCCCACCCGCCGGCCCCTCGATACGTGGTCGGTGGCCATTGAGAAATGCCGGATCAACAGCGATGTGCTGTTGATCTTCGATGGCCACCGATGGACTGTCGATGGCGGATCGGGGTGGGCTGGAGGGGGCGTGAGCCGCATGGATGCGGCGATCGAGCTTACATGGACGTACTTGCAGCGTCCCCCGGAACGCCCGCCCCGATCCGCCAACACCAGTGAACCGACGACCACCGGCTGTTCGCCAAAGACCAACAGCAGCCGGGCAAGCCCGGCTCTACGTGATGGTTGCAGCCGCAGCCGCAGCCGCAGGGTTACAGATCGAAGCGTACGCTTACTGCAAACGTGCGCGGCAGGCCGAGGCCGGCGTTCGACCAGTACTTCTTGTTGGTCAGGTTCTCCACGCTCGCACGCCAGGTCACCGCGTGCTCGTTCCACTGCGTGCGGTAGCCCACGCCGGCGTTGAACAGGGTGTAGTCCGGCAGCTTCAGCGTGTTGTCGGCGTCGTAGTAGACGTCGCCGTAGTAGCGGGCCAGCGCGTAGGCCTCCAGGCCATCCACCCATGGCAGCTGGTAGTTTGCGTGCAGCACACCGTTCCAGCGCGCCGCGCCGGTGGTGCGGTTACCCTGCTGGCTGGCGCTGTCCGGCGACAGCTTGTCGTAGGTCGGGTCCAGCCAGGTGACGCCGCCGCCCAGGGTGAACGCGTCAGTCAGGTGCACCGCGCCGCTGGCTTCAATGCCTTCGTACAGGGTGATGCCATCCTGCACCAGCAGCAGGCCCGCCGGGGTGATCCGGTCGATGTTCGCGCCGCGCTCCAGACGGAACGCCGCCACGTTCGCGTTCCAGCGCGGATACTCCATCTTCGCGCCCACTTCGAACTGCTTGCTGATGGTCGGGTCCAGCACGTCGCCGGCGTTGATGTAATCCGAACCAACGCGGTTGCCCGCCTCCAGCGACTCTACATAGCTGGTGTACAGGGTCACTTCTTCCACCGGCTTGTACATCACCGCGTAGGTCGGGGTCACCGGATAGGTGTGGTAGCTGCCCTTGTTCTCGAAGTCGTTGTAGCGCGCACCTGCCAGCACCGACCAGCCGTGGCCGAAGTCCACCGTGTCGCTGACGAACACCGCCTGCTGGATCGTCTCGCTGCTGCGCGTCATCACCCGCGAACCCACCGCGTCGTGACGGATCGTCGGGCGCTGGTACAGGTTGCCGCGGCCGATCAGATTCCACTCATACGGGCGATCCCAGCCCGTTGCGGTCTGGTGCGAGACGCCTGCCACCACCTGGTGCGACAGCGGGCCGGTCTGGAACCGGCCCTGCAGCATTGCCTGTGCCTGCTTCCACTCGGTCTTTCCGCCCAGCTCGTACGAATTGATGTCGTAGTCGCCGTTCACATCGTCGATGTAAGCGAAGATCTTGTTCACGTCATTCCAGGAGCTGGTGTAGCCGTAGCTCACACTGGCCTTCCAGTCCTCGTTGATCTGCCAGTTCAGCGCGGTCGACAGCAGGCTGGAGCGGGTGTCGTAGTAGGTACCCGGGATGCTGTTGTCGACGTCGCCGCCAATCGGGCGCGGCAGTTCGGTCAGGCCACGGAAATACCACTGCGGCGACTCCTCACTCAGATCGCGTTCCTGGAACACACCGTCGAAGGTCCAGGTGATGGCGTCACTGAGTCGCGCGTCCAGCGACAGCGAGCCTACCTTGCGGTCCACGTCGCCGCCGTTGAAGGTCTCGCCCTTCTCCTGGTACGCGTTGAAGCGGTAGCCGAACATGTCCTCGTTGCCGAAGCGACCGCCCACATCCACCTGGCCGCTGACCACACCCTGCTCGCGCCAGCCCAGCTGCGCGGACAGCGTGGGAGTGTCGGTGGGCTTCTTGGTCACATAGTTGATGATCCCGCCCGGCTGGCCGAAGCCATACATGAAGCCGCCTGGCCCCTTCAGCAGTTCCACCTGCTCCATCACTTCCAGCGGCCACTCGGTGCCCCACGAAGACACCTGCAGTCCGTTGACACGGTAGCTGTCATAGCTCAGGTCGATACCGCGATTGCGGATGGGGGAGCTCCAGCCGCTGGCGTAGGCGCTGACCTGGGTCACCACCGACGGGTCGGTCAGGAACGCCTCGCCCAGCGAGATCACCTGGCGCTGCTCGATCGCCTCGCGGCCCACCACCGAGATGGCGAACGGGGTATCGCGCACCGCACGATCGCCCAGGGCACCGGTGTCGGTGTGGGCACGCTCGCCGGTCACGGTGATCGCGTCCAGTTCGGTGGCGCTGCGCGTGCGCGGCGCACCATCGGGAGTGGTCTGGGCCTGGGCCACGCAGGCCAGCGAAAGCGACAGAGCTAACAGGGTAGGGCGCAGCAGTGCAGCGGATTGCATGATTTCAGGGTCCTCCGCGGACAGCAGCACACCGTCCGCGATCAGGTGATGGCGGAAAAGGGGGAGGTGGCTGAGTCGGGGCACTGCCCGCAGAAGGCGGGGAATCAGCGCAGGGCGCGAAGCGCGGCAGGACCGTGGCTGCCGCGAATTGTTCTCTTTTCGTTACCGCGCGTCAAATGATTGTCATGTGACGCGCGGTCGCAGGGTCACGCGCGCGCCGCGCGTCGAAGCATTCTGCGCTCGCGCCGGCGTGCCCGCCACGCGCGCCAATGGCCCTGCAGGCACGAGAAGATTACATACAGCGCCGGCGTGCTGAGCAGGGTCAGGCTCTGCGAGAACAGCAGGCCGCCGATCATCGCGATACCCAGCGGGCGACGCAGCTCGGAGCCCTCGCCGATGCCGATCGCCAGCGGTACCGCCGCCAGGATCGCCACCATGGTGGTCATCATGATCGGACGGAAGCGCACGATGCTGGCCTCGCGCACGGCTTCCAGCGGCGTCTTGCCGTGTTCGCGCTGCGCCACCACCGCGAAGTCGATCATCATGATCGCGTTCTTCTTCACGATGCCGATCAGCAGCACCAGCGCGATCATCGAGATCACCGACAGTTCGGTGTTGGTCACGAACAGCGCCAACAGTGCGCCCACGCCTGCCGCCGGCAGCGTGGAGAGGATGGTGACCGGGTGCACCAGGCTTTCATACAGCATGCCCAGTACCAGATACACGGTGATGATCGCGGCCAGCACCAGGATCAGCATCGAGTTGGGATTCAACTGCACGTTGAAGCCACCGCCATCGCTGATCCGGATGTCGCCGGGCAGGCGCAGGCCGTCGATGGTGCGCTTGATGATCAGATCCGCCTCACCGGTACTGACGCCTGGAGCCAGGTTGTAGCTCAGGTCCATCGTGGTGTACTGGTTTTCATGGGTGATCTGCGGCGGAGCCAGCCCGGGCACCTGCTCGGCCACAGCGGTCAGGGGAATCATCTCGCCGTTGCCGGCACGCACGTAGATCTCGTCCAGCGCCTTCGGCGTGGCGGTCTGCTCCGGCAGCGCGTTGACCACCACGCTGTACTGGTTGATGTCCGAGTAGATGGTGGAGATCTGGCGCTGACCGAACGCGCCGTACAGCGCGCCATCAATCGCACCGACCGACACGCCCAGGCGTGCTGCCTTGGCACGGTCGATCACCACGTTCTGGCGCAGGCCTGCCGTGTCCACGTCGGTGCCGACGTCGCGCAGCTTGGGGTTCTGCTTCAGCGCTGCCTGCACCTTGGGCAGCCATTCCTGCAGCTGGGCCAGGTCATTGCCCTGCAGCGACACCCGGTACTGCGCGCCCTGGCTGTTGCCGCCGCCGCCGTCGCTGGGCAGATCCTGGATCGCGCGCAGGCGCAGCTGCAGGTCGGGGTAGCGGTCGGCCTTGGCACTGAGCCGCGTCAGTGCGGCGGCGGTGGTTTCACGGCGACCTTCCTTGCGGGTTTTCAGTTCTACGTTGAACTGCGCGCTGGAACCCTGACGGCCGCTGCCGAGGCGCACGCCCACGGTCTTCACCGCCGGGTCGGCCATCAGCATGTCGGTGATCCGGCGCTGACGATTGACCATGTCCTCGAAGGACACCGTCGCGCTGGAGTTTGCGCGGCCCCAGATCAGGCCGGTGTCCTGCGGTGGGAACGAGCCCTTCTTGACTGCGCCGGCCAGCATCACCGTGGCCACGATCAGCAGGATCGGGGTCAGCGACAGCAGCAGCGCATGGCGCAGCGAGAAGTCCAGGCACACCGTGTAGACGCGCAGCATGCGGTCATGCGCGCCATCCAGGAAACGACCGATCCGCGAGGGCTTCTCCGGTTCTTCGTGTGCGCTCAGGAAGCGGCTGCACAGCGCCGGGGTCAAGGTCAGCGAGACGATCATCGAGACCACGATGGCCGCGACGAGGGTCACCGTGAACTCGCGGAAGAACGCGCCGATCATGCCGCTGGCAAACAGCAGCGGAATGAACACCGCCACCAGAGAGGCAGTGATCGAGACAATGGTGAAGCCGATCTCGCGCGCGCCGGTCAACGCGGCCTGCAGGCGCGGCATGCCTTCGTCGAGGTGGCGCATGATGTTCTCGATCACCACGATGGCGTCGTCGACCACGAAGCCAATGGCGATCACCAGCGCCAGCAGGCTCAGGTTGTTCAGGGTGAACCCGAATACGTACATCACCAGCGCGGCACCAGCCAGCGACAGCGGCACGGTGATGGCCGCGATCAGGGTCGGGGCGAGCCGCCGCAGGAACAGCGCCATGGTCAGCACCACCATCGCCAGGCTGATCAGCAGGGTGATCTGCACCTCATGCAGCGACGAACGGATGGTCGGGGTGCGGTCGAAATACGGGGTCAGCGTGGTGCCCGGCTGCAGGTAGTCGCGCAGGGTGGGGATCTGCGCCTTGACCCGGTCCACGGTCTCCACGATGTTGGCCCCGGCGCGGGTGAACACATACATCACCACGGCCGGCTTGTGGTTGAACCAGGCGGCCTGGTAGGCATCCTGCTGGCCGTCGTAGACGTTGGCCACATCTTTGAGACGGATCACCCGACCATCGTCCTGGGTCTTGATCACCAGGTTGGCAAAGTCTGCCGCGCGTGCCACCGAGTCGTTGGCGATGATCGCCGTGGTGGTGTTGCCGTCACTCAGGAATCCGGTCGGCGACGTCACGTTGGCCGCGCGTACCGCATTGCGCAGGTCATCCGGGGTCAGGTTCAGCGCATTGAGCAGCCGCAGATTCACATCCACCCGCACCGCCGGTGTCGAGGCACCGGCGATATCGACGGACGACACCCCGTTGATCTGGCGGATGCGCTGGGCCAGCAGCGAGTCGGCCACGTTGTACAGTTCATCGGCCGACTGGGTCTGCGAGGTCAGCGCGATGGCGATCACCGGATCATCGTTCGGGTTCGCCTTCTGGAACATCGGCGAGCCCAACCCGGAAGGCAGATCCGCCTGCGCCGAGTTGATCGCGGTCTGCACGTCCAGCGCGGCCGAGTCGATGTCCACGCCGCTCTGGAAGATCATGAAGACCAGCGAGCTGCCTTCCGAGCTGGACGAGCGCATCTGGTCCACCCCGGGCAGCTGGCCCAGGTGGCGTTCCAGTGGCGCGGTCACCGTCGATGCCATCGTGGTGGCATCGGCACCGGACTGGCTCGCGTGCACGAAGATCACCGGAATCTGGATGTTCGGCAGCGCCGACACACCCAGTTTCAGGTAGCACAGCAGCCCCACCACGAACAGGCCGATGGCCAGCAGGGTGGTGCCGATCGGGCGGCGGATGAACGGGCCGGAGATGTTCACGCGCGGTCCTGTGCGGCGGCCTGGCGCAGCGCACGCTGCTCACGACGGATGCGCATGCGCTCGGAGAAGCGCTCCATGTACAGGTAGATCACCGGCGTGGTGTACAGCGTGACCAGCTGCGACAGCAGCAGACCGCCGACAATGGCGATGCCCAGCGGGCGACGCAGCTCCGAGCCGATGCCGGTGCCCAGCGCCAGCGGCAACGCGCCGAGCATCGCGGCCGCGGTGGTCATCATGATCGGGCGGAAGCGCAGCAGGCAGGCCCGGCGGATCGCCTCGTGTGCATTGGCCCCGGCCCGGCGCGCCTCGATGGCGAAGTCGACCATCATGATGCCGTTCTTCTTGACGATGCCGATCAGCAGCACGATGCCGACGATGCCGTCCACCGACAGGCTCAGCCCGCACACCATCAGGGCCAGGAGCGCACCGACGCCGGCGGGCGGCAGGGTGGAGATGATCGTGATGGGGTGGATGTAGCTCTCGTACAGCACGCCCAGCACAATGTAGATCACCACCAGCGAGGCCAGCAGCAGCCACACCACGTCGGTCTGGCTGCCGGTGAATTCGGCGGCCTTGCCGATGAACTGCGCATGCACCTGTGCCGGCATGTCCAGGCTGGCCTTGGTGTCTTCGATGGCCTTGACCGCATCGGACAGCGAATAGCCCGGCGCGATGTTGAACGACACCGTCACCGCCGGCAGCTGCTGCTGGTGGCTGACCACCAGCGGCGTGCTGGTGACCTTGCCCTCGGCCAGTGCCGACAGCGGAATGATGTTGCCCGCGCCGACCGGAATGCCGGTGTTCTGCGCGCCGATGCCGGTGGCGGTGGACGAGTTGGACGAGGTGACCTGGCCGAAGTTGGTGGCGTTGCTGCCGGTCAGCGCGCCTGCGCCGTTCGAGGCCACGGCCAGCTGGTTCATCAGCGCGGTGCTGGTGCGGAACTCCGGGGCCACTTCCAGCACCACGCGGTACTGGTTGAGCTCGGTGAAGATGGTGGAGATCTGGCGCTGGCCGAAAGCGTCGTACAGGGTGTCGTCGATGGTCTGCATCGGCACGCCCAGCACGCTGGCCTTGTCACGGTCGATGTTCAGTTCCAGCGCACGGCCCTGGTTGGACAGGTTGTTGTCCACGTCGGCCAGTTCCGGGCGCTGGCGCAGTGCTTCGGTCAGGCGCGTGGCCTGCAGCGCGACCTGTGCGCTGTCCACGTCGGACAGCGAGTACTGGTACTCGGTCGCGGCCACGCGCGTATCCAGGGTCACGTCCTGTACCGGCTTGAGATACAGCGCCACACCGGGAATGCCGGCCACGGCCTGCTGCAGGCGCGGCAGGATCTCATCCAGTCCGTCGCGGTCGCCGCGCTGCTTGAGCACGATCGACAGCTGGCCCTGGTTGAGCGTGGGGTTCATGCTGCCGGCGCCGATGAAGGCGGATACACCGGTCACTGCCGGGTCCTTGCGCAGCGCTTCGGCCACGGCCTGGGTGCGCTGCTCCATCTGCGGGAAGGCGATGTTCTGGTCGGCCTGGACCACGCCGGTGATCAGCCCGGTGTCCTGCTCGGGCAGCAGGCCCTTGGGAATGAGCACGTACAGCAGCACGGTGAGCACCAGTGCGCCCGCTGCCACGCCCAGGGTCAGCGGCTGGTGATCCAGCACCCAGTCCAGGCTGCGCTCGTACAGACCCACGGTGCGGGTCCACAGGTTCTGCTTGCCCGCTGCGGCCGCGCGCTCGTGCGCGTCCTCGCCTTCCGGCAGCGCATCGGGCTTGAGCAGGTAAGCGCACATCATCGGGGTGAGCGTCAGCGAGATCAGCATCGACAGCACCACCGCGATGCTGAGCACCCACGCGAACTCGTGGAACAGTCGTCCGGTGACGCCCGGCATCAACAGCAGTGGCAGGAACACCGCCACCAGCGATACGGTCAGCGACAGCACGGTGAAGCCGATCTGGCGTGCCCCGATCTCGGCGGCTTCCGGGCCGCTCTTGCCCTGTTCGATGTAGCGCACGATGTTCTCGATCATCACGATCGCATCGTCGACCACGAAGCCGGTGGCCACCACCAGCGCCATCAGCGACAGGTTGTCCAGCGACATCCCGGCAAACGCCATCACCCCGAAGGTGCCAGCGAGCGACAGCGGCACCGCCACCGACGGAATGATGGTCGCCCACAAGCGACGCAGGAACACGAAGATCACCGCCACCACCAGCCCGATGGTCAGGATGAGGGTGAACTGCACTTCATGCACCGAGGCGCGGATGGTTTCGGTGCGGTCGGAGAAGATCTCCAGGTGCACGTCGGCTGGCAGCACGCTCTGCAGCTGCGGCAGCAGGGCGCGGATGCGTTCCACGGTCTGCACGATGTTCGCGCCCGGCTGGCGGCGCACTTCCAGCAGCACCGCCGGCTTGCCGTCGGCCCATGCCGCGAGCTGGTCGTTCTCGACGCCATCGATGACCTGCGCCACGTCCGACAGCCGCACCGGGCGACCGTTCTGGTAGCTGATGATGGTGTCGCGGTACTCGGCGGCACTGGTCAGCTGGTCATTGGTCCCGATGCTGTAGGACTGGGTCTTGCCGTTGAGCGAGCCCTTGGGTGCATTGACGTTGGCCTGGGTCAGCGCGCTGCGCAGCTCTTCCAGGGTCAGGCCCATGTTGGACAGCTGTGCCGGATTGACCTGGATGCGCACGGCCGGGCGCACGTTGCCGGCAATCGAGACCAGGCCCACGCCCTGCACCTGCGACAGACGCTGGGCCAGGATCGAGTCGGCGTAATTGTTCACATCACGCAGCGGACGCGTGTCCGAGGTGAGCTTGAGGGTGACGATGGCCGCATCGGCCGGGTTTACCCGGTTGTAGACCGGCTGGTAGGGCAGCGACGAGGGCAGGGTGGCCTGGCGGATCGCCGCCTGCACGTCCTGCGCGGCGATGTCGATGTCGCGGTCCATCGAGAACTGCAGGATGATCGTCGACAACCCGGCCGACGAATCCGACGTCATCAGCTCCAGTCCGGAGATCTGTCCGAACTGGCGTTCCAGCGGCGTGGTCACCAGCGACGCCATGGTGGTGGCGTTGGCCCCGGGATACTGGGTAGTCACCACCAGGCTGGGCGCGTCCACCTCAGGCAACGCCGACACGGGCAACTGCCGGTAGCCGAGGATGCCCAGCAGCAACAGGCCTGCCATCAGCAGCGAGGTGGCGATGGGGCGGCGGATGAAGATCGTCGAAAAGCCCACGGGCGGGTCCTTGCGGTTACGTCAGACGGCAATGCAGAAAGCCGGTACCCGCGCGGACGCCGGTACCGGAAAGACGCGGTGCGCGATCAGCGCGGACCACCGCCACGGCGGCCACCCGGGCCCTGCTGCTGGGCCGCGGCCTTGAGTTCGGCCTCGGTCGGCGCGGCCGGGGTTTCGCCCGGCTTCAGTGCGGTGACCTTGCTGCCGGGCTTCAAGCGGAACTGGCCTTCGCTCACCACCCGCTCGCCGCCCTTCAGGCCTTCGGTGATCTGCACGTGGCTGTCGCCTACTTCGACGCCGCTCTTCACCGTCTGCATCGCCACGGTGTTGTCGGCCTGCACGACATACACGTACTCGCCATCCGGACCGCGCATCACCGCCTGGGTCGGAATGACCACGCCACCGCTGATGGTGCGCAGCTGCATGCGCACGTTGACGAACTGGCCCGGCCACAAGGTGTTGTCGGTGTTGTCGAACAGGGCGCGCGCGCGGAAGGTGCCGCTGTCGCTGCTGATCTGGTTGTCGACCACGTCCAGCTTGCCGCCGTCGGTGAGCACATGCGCATCGTTGCGGTCCAGCGCGGCGATGGTCACCGGGCCGGCCTGCTGCGCCTGGCGCACGTCCGGCAGCTGGCGCTCGGGCAGGTTGAACACAATGTGGATCGGATGCACCTGGGTCAGGGTCACCAGCGCGGTTCCGGCGCTGACCACGTTGCCGGCGTCCACCGCGCGGATGCCGGCAATGCCGGAGATCGGGGCGGTGACCTTGGTGTACTGCAGCTGCACCTGGGCCGCGCGCATGCTGGCCTCATTGGCTGCCACTGTGCTTTCGTACTGGGCCACCTGGTTGCGCTGGGTGTCCAGGTCGGTCTTGGCGACGTACTGGCGGTACTCCGGCGAATTGGAGCGCGCGTAGTTGGAGCGCGCCGTGGCCAGCAGCGCCTGGTTCTGGCGCTTGGCTGCCGCGGCCTCGTCATAGCTGGCCTGGGCGGTGCGCGGGTCGATCTGCGCCAGCACATCGCCCTGCTTTACTTCCTGGCCTTCCTTGAAGTTCAGGCTGATCAGCTGGCCACCCACCTGCGGACTCACGGTCACGGTGTTCATGGCCGACACCGTGCCCAGCGCGCTGGCATAGACCGGCACGTCCTGGCGCGCGGCATCCACCACGGTGACCGGCACGGGGGCGCTGTCACGCCCGCCGTCCTTGCCGGCTTCGGCCGCGGCCGCCGGGCCGCCTGCCTTGTTCTTGCCACCCCCCAGTACACGCAGGCCGATCAGGCCCACCACCAGCACTGCGATCACCAGCAGCACGATCTTCCAGAAACGCGACATTCAAAACTCCTGAGGCTGGCAGGGGGCGGGGGCCCGGTTGGCTGCTGCAAAGCATACCCGCCTGCCGCGAGACTGCCTGCATGACGGATGGGACGTGCGCTCAGACCTGCATTGCGAGACGATGTTCCCCAAGGGGTTCTCACCCTGTTGACCTCAAGCGGCGCAAAACCGACACATCCCGGCGCAGATGGCCTACATTCAGGTAGTTGCCCTTCTGTCTGCCGTGGAGACCCGCCCGATGCCCCGTCTGTCGCTGTTGATGTCCGCCCTGCTGCTGGCCAGCCCCGTCCTGGCTGCCGCCGCCCCGGCCGAACGCCCGGAAGTCACCGCCGCCGCCGCCCGTCTTCAGGCCCAGGTGGTCGAATGGAGACGCGACTTCCATCAGCACCCGGAGCTGTCCAATCGCGAAGAACGTACCTCGGCCAAGGTCGCCGAGCGTCTGCGCGCCATGGGTCTGAAGCCGAAGACCGGCATTGCCCACCACGGCGTGGTGGCGATCATCAAGGGGGGCAAGCCCGGCCCGCGCATCGCCCTGCGTGCCGACATGGACGCCCTGCCGGTGACCGAACAGACCGGCCTGCCGTTTGCCTCCAAAGCCACCAGCACCTATCGGGGTGAACAGGTCGGGGTCATGCACGCCTGCGGCCACGATGCCCATACCGCCACCCTGCTCGGCGTGGCCGACGCGCTGGTGAAGATGCGCGACAACCTGCCGGGTGAAGTGATGTTGATCTTCCAGCCTTCCGAAGAAGGCGCACCGCCGCCGGAAGAGGGCGGGGCCGCGCTGATGCTCAAGGAAGGCGTGTTCGCCGACTTCAAGCCCGAGGCCGTGTTCGGCCTGCATGTGTTCTCCAGTGTCCAGGCCGGCCAGATCGCCGTGCGCGGTGGCCCGCTGATGGCGGCGTCGGACCGCTTCGGCATCAAGGTGATCGGCCGCCAGACCCACGGTTCGGCTCCCTGGAACGGGGTCGACCCGATCGTCGCCACCGCCGACCTGGTCGGCACCGCACAGACCATCGTCAGCCGCCGCAGCAACATCTCCAAGCAGCCGGCCGTGGTCAGCTTCGGTGCGATCAAGGGCGGCATCCGCTACAACATCATTCCGGACGAGGTCGAGATGGTCGGCACCATCCGCACCTTCGACGAGGGCATGCGCCAGCAGATCTTCGCCGACCTGCGCAACGTGGCCGAGCACACCGCCGCGGCGCACGGGGCCAGGGCCGAGACTGAGATCTACGAAGCCGAAGGCAATCCGGCCACGGTGAACGACCCGGCCCTGACCGCGCGCATGCTGCCCAGCCTGCAGGCGGTGGTGGGCGAAGCCAACGTGTACGAGCCGCCGCTTCAGATGGGCGCGGAAGACTTCTCGCTGTTCGCCCAGCAGGTACCGGGCATGTTCTTCTTCGTCGGATCCACCAGCGAAGGGATCGACCCGGCCAAGGCCCCGGCCAACCATTCGCCGAAGTTCCTGCTCGATGAGAAGGCGCTGGATGTGGGGCTGCGGGCGCTGTTGCAGGTGTCCCTGGATTATTTGAACGCGCCGAAGGGCTGATCGGCGTCGGATGGTTTCGGTAGCGCCGGCCGTTGGCCGGCCCTCATGAACGTTGGAAAGACACGGAA
>NZ_JASCOZ010000132.1 GCF_029960115.1 Stenotrophomonas sp. PS02289 | reverse complement strand
ACAGCACAAACCGATGCCGATGCTGCGTTGCGAACAACTCAATCAGCGCATAGATGTCCCTGAGGCATTCCTGCATCGTGGCCGCTCTGAAGTGGAAGGTCATCGACACCCCCACTTTCCAGTCCACGTGCACATCTTGGGCACGCACCGGCACGGCAAGGTTGTGCACCTTCAACCCGAAAGCACACTTTGAACCGGGCAGCAGCCCGCCACGAATGAACGGGTTGCGATCAATGGTCGCCTCCAGACTGACCAACGTCTGCGCAACATCCTCCAGCCGCACGCCCGACTCGATTTCCAGCACCATCACCAAGCTCATACCTGCCCCCCTGTTGCCTGCGCAACAGCCCGCCCTCCCGGCCGGGCTGCGCTCGAATGGAAAACCTGGGCCGCATCGTAAGCATGCCGACCCATCCTCATTGGCCTACCAGCGCACGCGCGGGCGGATCAGGTCGACGTCCTCGCCCCACGCGCAGTACGCCATCTCCATGTCGTGCTTCGACTGCAGGTCCTGCCAGTACGTCGGCGGGTCGCCGAAGTAGCGACCCAGCCGCATCGACAGCTCCGCGCTGATGCCACTGCGACCGGCAATGATCGACTCCAGCCGCCCGCGCTTGACCCGGATGGAATCGGCCAGACGACGAATGGAAATGCCGCTGGGGCGTAGATAGTCGTCCATCAACACCCGCCCGGGATGGACATCCGCTGGGGGATGAAACAGTAGCCGGGGCGCGACTGCTCCGTTTTCAGGTGCGCCCTGGGGACGCTCGGGGTTTGTAGAGTCAACAACACCTGCACAGCAACATTGCTCGCACATGGGATCCTCCCAATACTGGGTAATGAGTAAGTTCAACGAAGTGGCAACGCAGCGCGCAGCAACGGCGCGACGGGATGCCGATCAGATGGCCGGGGCAGCGCCCGGCGTTATCAGTCTTGGATGCGCACGCGAAGGGGCAGCGCTAATCGGCTGCAAGCGCGCGGAAGACATAAGCGAAGGCCTCGAGTGGGCAGCTCGAAGCGATGAGTAAAGGCCCAGAACACGTACATCACGGACTCCCGGGAAAGGCCTTTCCCCCTATGGGAAAGGCGTCGGGAGGTTAGAAAACCGTAATCAGCGAAACGGAGCAGGCTTATTCCCCCCGTAATGGGGGTGTTATATTCGCCGCCCTCCCGACTTGGGACGTCCAAGCATCGCTGATTACGGAGTTTTCTAATCTCCGAGGCCCACATTGCCGGAAGTGCAAAGGGATGAGAAGAGGCTGTTTTCATGCATACGGCGCGATTTCGATGGGCTCCATCCATCGTTGACGCGTATGGCACGAAAAACGGCTTTTTGGCGCGGATTTCGCGCCAGAATGGACAGAGCGTGACGACAGTCTGGCGTGGCGTCGGTGCCGCTATTTCTCACGGGCACATTTTCCGCGTGTCGTTCGTGGCTCATTGCGCGCGTTGACAGCCGTCGCGCTTGCGTCGTGGCTGTCGTAGAGCCGGGCTCAGCCCGGCTGACGGAATCCGTGCGCGTCGAGAAGCCGGGCAGAGCCCGGCTCTACGAATTCCTGCCGTTGAGATGCGCGAACTTCCCGTCATCCATCAAGCAGCGTCGCGATGGCGGTCATGGGCAGCCATTATCGCGTGACAGTTTTGACCCTGCCTGCGGCAGCTTGGCGTTCATGACCTGCGCTGAAGACAGGGAGCAGTACCCATGGAGCGTGCTCTCGGCGACGCCTTTGAACCCGGCTCCATGCCATGCCCCGAGGCTGCCCGCCTTGAGGGACTGCAAGAGACTTCGTTGCCGCAATCGAAATCAGCGTGGCTTGGGCGTCCATCGAACGGAACTACTGTTACTTCCAGTGTCATGCTGTCGAGTCTCCAGATGCTGCTTCAGAGAGACAGCGAGACGTTCAGAGTTCGGCTTGGGGTTGTCGAGGGCGTCAACAAAGCGCTTCATGCCCTCCTGGCCCAGGCGAATGATCGAATGCTCTTCATCTCCGTTTGGCCAGTGGTGCCAAAATGGCAACTTCGACCCCGAAACGTCCACCGCTGGACAATTTTTCACATACATGAATGCTTCATCCCGAGCGCCATCAATTTGGCGCTTGCAATTGACTTGTCGCGAAGAGCGTGCAAAGTTCAGGTGAACCGCGAGTGAAGCGTGTCGTGTGGTCCACACGGCGCGTTGACAGGGGCAACTCGTCACCGAAGCAGGACAAGTTCAGGGAGGTCGTATGCACTACGGCACTAATGACTTGGCTGACGGCGTGCGCTCCGAGCTGGAGGCCAGCTACAGCAAGCATGGCTGCGGCCCGGAGTTCTGGACCACCTACCAACAGGTGCTGGAGCGCCTGGTGCCCCAGGGCAGGAGCCGCACGCAGGTCACCAATGAGCTGGCGTTGATCATTGAGCAACTGGGGATTGTGCGTCGCGCACAGATGGTGCCGTCGCGGAGTTCGCGCAGCGAGCGCTGACTGGCGTTACAGGTGGTGCAGGCCGATGCCCAGCAGCACCAGCAGGGTGACCAGCGCGGCCAGCGTGCGTGGGCGCAACCAGCGCCTTGGCTGTTGCTGCATGGCGTTGTCACTGGCCACCTTGATCAGACCCAGCGGGAAACCCTGCGTCCGCATCTGCGCATCGCAGGCATCCACGCAGGCTCCGCAGGCAATGCAGTCCGGCAGTGGGGCGTTGCGCACGTCCAGCTGCATCGGGCACACCTCCACGCACGCCTGGCAGTCCACACAGTCGCCCAGCCGGTCGTCGGCGAAGCGCGGCATCGGTCCGGCCAAGGCCGGGTGTGCGGCGCGGAACGCGTAGTCGCTGGCACTCACCGGATCGAGCAGCCCGCGCCCACGCGCGTCGACGCCACCCTGGCCGGCGGCGCGTGGACCGCGTGGCTCGGCGCGGCGGGCGTCATAGCAGATCTGTGGGGTGTCGGCGTCACTGAGCAGCGGCGCGAGACGTGCGTACGGACACAGGTCAATGCACACCTGCTCGCGCAGGAAACCGGCATTGCCCCACGTCGCCAGCGCATAGAACAGCACCCAGAAGATCTCCCAGCCACTCCACTTCAGGGGCCACAGGCCGGTTACCAGCTGGTCAATCGGGCTGAAGAAGCCGACAAACGTGATCCCGGTCCACAGGGCCACGCCTGCCCAGGCGGCGTGCTTGACCGTGGCGGCGAGGCGGGGCGTACGCAGGTGACGGCTGCAGCCGCGCTCGATCCTGCGGAACAGTCCGCTCCACAAGGTCTGCGGGCAGGCGTAACCGCACCACACACGTCCGCCCAGGTTGGTCAGCAGCACCAGCGACGTGGCCATCACCGCGATCAGGCCGAGCAACACGCCCAGGTCCTGCGGCCACAGGGTCAGCCCGAACAGGTCGAAACGACGACCCGGCAGGTCGAACAGCAGGGCCTGGCGGCCGTTCCAGCGCAGCCAGGGCAGCAGGTAGAAGCCTGCCAGCAGGGCGGCCGGCAGGAGGGCGCGCCAGCGCAGCCGCGGCCGCGAGGCCGGCGGCGGGGCGGGGGGCGGTGTGGCATCAATGAGGTGAAGGTGCAGGCGACGCGGCATGCTCAACCCAGCGGCACGTCGTCGTCGTCACGGCGCAAGGGCCGCAACAGGTACCAAGTCACCGCGCTGGCGGCGGCGGTCACCGCCCAGAACATGAAAAAGCCCAGGGTGTAGCCCATTTCCCGGCTGACCGCGTGCTGTGGGAAAGTGATATCGCGCAGCCGCAGCGGGTCAACGAAGGCGAAGAACACCATGCTGGCCAGGCCTGCGGCCACGAAGCTGGGCCACAGGATCGCGCCCCATTGCCGGATCAACAGCCGGCGGCGACTCATCGGGGGCGTGTCGGAGGTGTCGTTCATTGCCGCAGACTAGGACCTGCGACAGCTCGCCACATTGATCCTGATCAAGGCGGGGCGCATCATCCGCGCGACGTTGTGCCGCATCTGCTGCCGAGGCCCCCCATGCTGGACCCTTCTCCCCATCCGCTGCCCCTTCCGTCGCTGGCTTTGTGCAGCGAGGAAGAAGTGACCCGGCTGGTCCACGACTTCTATGCACGGGTCCGCCAGGAGCCCCGGCTGGGACCGATCTTCAATGAACGCGTGCACGACTGGGACGCGCACCTGGCGCAGCTGGTGGACTTCTGGTCGGCGATGCTGCGCGGCACCCGGCGCTTCAGTGGCGCCCCGATGCCCAAGCACATGGCGATGGACCACCTGGACCGCGATCTATTCGACCGCTGGCTGGTGCAGTTCCGCCTGACCACTGCCGAAAGTGGCAACGTGCCGATGCAGCAGCTGGCCGACGACATCGCCCGCCGTATCGGCGACACCTTCTGGCGGCGTTACCAGATGCTGCGTTGGCCGCAGATTCCGGTGGCCGGGCGGCCGCAGCTGCGCGACGGCTGTGGGCACGTGGCCGGTGCGGGCTGTGGCGGGGCAGGGGCGGCCAACGAGGACTGACCGGGCCGCCGATTGATCTGGCTCAATGCGCGCGCCGGCGGGTGCGCGCAGGCTGTGCCCATGGACACTTTCTCGCCCGCCGCCGCCGGCCTTGCCTGGCAGTTCGATCCGGAACTGCTGCGTCGTCACGACCGTCCCGGTCCGCGCTACACCTCATACCCCACCGCGCCCCATTTCCACGATGGCTTCGGCGAGCACCAGCTGCGCGCCGCCATTGCCAGCAGCAATGTGAGTGCGCGCGCGCTCTCGCTGTACGTGCATGTGCCGTACTGCAGCAGCCCGTGCTTCTACTGCGGCTGCAACCGGGTGATCACTCGTGACCGCAGCAAGGGCGTGGCCTATGTGGCGCGCGTGCTGAGTGAGGCGGACCAGATCGCACCGCTGTTCGATCCCAGCCGCGAAGTGATCCAGCTGCACCTGGGCGGCGGCACGCCGAACTTCCTCGCGGCCGAGCAGATGCGCGAACTCATCGACGGGCTGCGCCAGCGCTTCTCGTTCAGTGAAGCGGCCAGCCGTGACTTCTCGATTGAGCTGGACCCACGTCACGTGACCCGCGACGACATCGCGGGCTTGGCGGCGCTGGGCTTCAACCGCGCCAGCCTGGGTATCCAGGACTTCGATCCCACCGTGCAGCGCGCGATCAATCGCGAGCAGGGCGTGGAGCCTACGCTGGAGGTGCTGCGCGCCTGCCGTGAATTCGGACTGCGTTCGGTCAACGTCGACCTTATCTATGGCCTGCCGCACCAGACCCTGGAGGGTTTTGCGCAGACTCTGGAAACCGTGCTGCGCGAGCGGCCGGACCGGCTGGCCATCTACGGGTACGCGCATCTGCCGAACCTGTTCAAGGCACAGCGGCAGATTCCCGATGCCGCGCTGCCGAGCCCGGAACAGAAGCTGGCCCTGCTGGGGCTGGCGGTGCGCCGCCTGTCGCTGGCCGGCTACCAGTACATCGGCATGGACCACTTCGCGCTACCCGAAGAAGACCTGTCGCGGGCACAGCGCGCCGGTCAGCTGCACCGCAACTTCATGGGCTATACCACGCATGCGCAGACCGACCTGGTCGGGCTGGGGGCCAGTGCGATCAGCCGCATCGGCGACAGCTACAGCCAGAACCCGCGCGATCTGCCGGGTTGGGAGGACGCGGTGGATGCGGGTCGCCTGCCGGTGTGGCGTGGGCTGACCCTGGATGCCGACGATGCGCTGCGCGCGGAGTTGATCGGCCAGCTGATGTGCCAGGGCGAGGTGGACGGGCATGCGCTGGCGGCGCGTCACGGGGTGGACTTCGAGAGCTACTTCAGCGATGCGCTGATCGCACTCCAGTCGCTGCAGCATGATGGGCTGGCCGAATATGCTGACGGCGTGGTGCGTGCTACCGAACAGGGCAGGCCGCTGCTGCGTCTGCTGGCGATGTGCTTCGACCGTTACCTCGGCAAAGTGGAGTCACCCGCGCGCTACTCGCGGGCGATCTGATGCGCTGTTGGCTCAGCTGCTCGCCTTGAGCAGGGCAACGGCGACGGTCAACAGCGACACGATGATGCCGGTGCCGAGGATGATGGGGGCCCAACGGTGCTCACGGAGCAGCTTGGCCGCTTCAATGTTCGCGCGTTGGGCTTCGGCCTGCGCCTTGAGCATTTCTACCTGGATCTTTTGAGCTTCTGCCTGGATGGTGCGTATCTCTTCGGCGGTTTTGTCGGTCTCCGCCTGGGTCCTATGGAACTCTTCGCGGGTCTTCAGGACCTCTTCCATTGTCCTGAAGTATTCCGCCCTCAGCTTGTCCATTTCCGCTTCGTGCCTTGAGACCATGTGAACCTCGGTTGTGGAATCGGCGCAGTTTAAGCGCAGGGTTCAACCGGGTTTTGCGGCTCATCGCACGGTGTGCGGCGGTAGCTCGAATGCAATGAAAAACGTTGCAACGTACGAGAAGTGGTGCCCGGAGCCGGAATCGAACCGGCATGACCTTGCGGTCGGCGGATTTTAAGTCCGATGCGTCTACCAGTTTCGCCATCCGGGCCGGTCTGACGGGGGGAATTGTAGCGGAAACCTGACCCTGCGCCGGGTAGAAGTTCCCGATCGACTTTCCCGCTAGCATGTCGCCATCAACCCAAACGGCGCAGAGGCCATGCTCAAGCTGCACATCGGCAACAAAAACTACTCGTCGTGGTCGATGCGCCCGTGGGTGCTGATGACCCAGGCCGAGATTCCTTTCGAGGAAGTCCTGCTGCGCTTCGACAGTTTCGAGCCGGATTCGCAGTTCAAGCAGGCCGCCGAGGCGCTGTCGCCGTCCGGTACGGTGCCGGTGCTCGTGGATGGCCCCCAGGTGGTCTGGGACACCCTGGCCATTGCGGAGACCTTGGCCGAGCGCTTTCCGGAATGTCGCTTATGGCCGCAAGATGCGACCGAGCGAGCACTTGCGCGCAGTGTGACCGCCATGATGCATGCCGGTTTTGGCGCATTGCGACAGCACTTCCCGATGAATATCGAAGCGCACCTGCCCGAGGTCGGCGCACGGGTGCTGCGCGAGCAGCCCGCCGTGGTGGCTGACCTGGAGCGGCTGCTGGCCTTGTGGGAGCGGCTGCTGGCGCGACACCAGGGGCCGCTGCTGTTCGACCACTTCACCATTGCCGACGCCTTCTATGCGCCGGTGGTGATGCGTCTGGGGACCTACGCCGTGCCGGTGGGTCCACGCGTGGAGCAGTATATGGATGCCGTGCGCGCACTGCCGGGCGTCAGCAGGTGGATCGCCGGGGCACTGGCCGAACATGACTTCCGGCCCTTCGAGGAGCCGTATCGCAGCGAGCAGGATCAGGCCTGAGCGCGCCGGCATCACCCACGACAGGAGGCAGGGCATGAGCAGAAGGATGGCAGGGTGGATGGTGGCGGCATGGGTCTGGAGCGCGGCCGGGGCGGCTTCGGCGCAGCGGCCGGCAGCGCCGCCGGTGGGCGAGGTGGTCGACCTGGCCCCGGTGGTCGTTTCCGGGGTGCAGCCGGGTCCAGGCCTGTGGCAGGTCACCGCGCCCAACGGGCACACGCTGTGGATCCTGGGCACGGTCACGCCCTTGCCGAAGAAAATTGATTGGCGCGCGGACGAGGTCAAGGCGGTGATCGCCAGCGCCGATGCCGTGCTCTCCAGTCCGGGCTGGACGGTGGATGCCGACGTCGGCTTCTTTGGCCGGCTGACCCTGATCCGTCCGGCGATGAAGGCTGCGCATGATCCCGAAGGGCGTCGGCTGGAACAGATCCTGCCGCCGGACGTCTACGCGCGCTGGCTGCGCCTGAAACAGCCGTACCTGGGTCGTGATCGTGGCGTCGAAAAGGACCGGCCGCTGGTGGCGGCCACCCGCCTGTACGCGGCGGCGCTGGACAAGGTCGGGCTCGAGCAGCGTTCGCCGGTGACCAAGGTGCTGGAGAAGGCCTACAAGGCGCGCGGTCTCAAGCCGGTGGAAACCCGGGTGGTGATCAAGGTGGGCGATCCGCGCAGGGCGCTGAAGGAAATGCAGGCCAATGCGCTGGATGACGTGCAGTGCCTGGAGCGCACCATGGACCGGGTGGAACACGGGTTGCCGCAGCTGGTGGAGCGGGCCAATGCCTGGTCGGTGGGCGACGTTGAGGCCCTGCAGCGGCTTTCGACAACCGGCCCGTACGACGCTTGCGTGGGCGCGATCACGCGCAGCGCATTTGGACAGCGGCGCGGACTCGGTGACCTGGATGCGCGTGCGGCGCAGACCTGGATGACCGCCGCCCGGAAAAGCCTGACCGAGCATAAGGTGGTATTTGCGACAGTGCCGGTCTATCTGCTGGTCTCGCCCGATGGCTACCTGGAACGATTGAAGCAGGCGGGCTACAGCGTGCAGGTCCCCTGAGTCTTGCAGCGCAGCACGCACGGTGCTTTTCTGGCCTGCTGACTTCATGGCATAGTCGATTCCACTTCACGGGGGAGTACGCGCATGTCTCTGCGGGCGGTCGCCTATGTCAGCGAAGCAGTCGAAGGAATCGGCGGTGCGGACATCGATCGCATACTCGCCGACGCCGCCGCGCACAACCGCATGGCCGGCGTGACCAGCGTGCTGATGTTCGACGGGGTGCGCTTCCTGCAGTACCTGGAAGGCCCTGATGACGGCATGCGCTCGGTCTATCCGCGCGTGCTCAATGCCCGCAGCCATCACCAGTTGCGTGAGCTGGCCCAGGGCGAGGTGCCGACCCGCCAGTTTCCACGCTGGACCATGGCCTCCGCGCGGATCGAAGCGCAGGTGCTGAGCGACATCGCCGAGACGCCGTGGGACGGGTTCACCGCCGCGGCACCGGTCACCGGCGAACGCCGGATCGGGTTTGCCCGTCTGCTGGAACTGTGGACCGGCGTCTCCGGCGAACTGGAACCGGCTGCGCTGAGTCTGGGCTCGTAACATGAATCTCACGTCAGTGGGCGTAGTCTGCACCTACCAGCTGTGACCGGTTCCGGGGCCAACCCCGGAGTTGTCTGAAAGGGTAGTAACCGCAGCTGGACCACTTTCGTTGGCCGTCGTCCGTACTCTCCGCGGGCGGCGGCTTTGTTCTTTGTGGTGGTATGCCGGTCGCGCTAGGCTATTCACACCTTTGGATCTGTAGCTGCGCATGACCCCCAATCGTCCTTCGCCTCACCCCCGCATCGGCGTCATCGGGCTGGGCTATGTGGGGCTGCCGCTGACGGTGGCCTTTGGCCAGCATCTGCCCACGCTCGGTTACGACATCGATGCCGCGCGCGTGCTGGAACTGCAGCAGGGCCGTGATCACACGCTGGAGGTGGAGCCGCATGAGCTGGCCGCCGCCGTGCATGCGCGCTACAGCGCTGATCCCGCTGCGTTGGCCGACTGCACGGTCTACATCGTAACCGTGCCCACGCCGATCGATGCCCATGAGCAACCCGACCTGGGGCCGCTGCGCAGCGCCAGCGCGCTGATCGCCAGCGTGCTCAAGCCGGGTGATCTGGTCATCTACGAATCGACGGTCTATCCCGGTACCACCGAGGAAGTGTGCGTGCCGCTGCTGGAAGCGGGCTCGGGCCTGCGCTTCAACCACGACTTCCACTGCGGTTACAGCCCCGAGCGCGTCAACCCCGGTGACCGCCAGCGGCGTCTGGCGGACATCCGCAAGATCACCTCCGGTTCCACGCCCGAGGTCGCCGCCGTGGTCGACGCGTTGTATGCGCGCATCATCACCGCCGGCACCTGGCCGGCCCCCTCGATGCGTGTGGCCGAAGCGGCCAAGGTGATCGAGAACATCCAGCGTGACGTCAACATCGCGCTGGTCAATGAGCTCGCCTTGATCTTCGACCGGCTCGGCATCGATACCCAGGACGTGCTTGACGCGGCCGGCAGCAAGTGGAACTTCCTGCCGTTCCGTCCCGGTCTGGTCGGCGGGCACTGCATCGGCGTGGACCCGTATTACCTGCTGCACAAATCCGAGAGCGTGGGGTATCACCCCGACCTGATCCACACCGCGCGCCAGGTCAACAACCGGGTCGGCGCGCACGTGGCCGAACGCGTGCTGTCACTGCTGGACGCGCGTGGCACGCCGCGTTCGCAGGCGCGCGTGCTGGTGCTGGGGGTGACCTTCAAGGAGAACTGCCCGGACCTGCGCAACAGCCGCGCGCTGGAACTGGCCCAGGCATTGCAGGCAGCCGGTCCCCAGGTGCAGGTGCAGGATCCCTGGGTCGGGCCGGCGGCCTTGGCGGACAGTGGCGTGCACCTGGTCGAGGCCCCCGAGCCGCACGCCTTCGATGCGGTGGTACTGGCGGTCGCGCACGACCACTTTCGACACATGGACCCTGCGGCAATCCGTGCGCTGCTGCGCCCGGACGGCGTGGTCTATGACGTGAAGTCGGTCTGGCCTCGCGAGGTGGTTGACGACCGGCTGTAGACCCGGACAGCGGTAGACTGGGGCGCATGTGTTGAATGAGGAACGCCATGCACCGGTACCTGGTCTACCTGCTCGCCATCCTGTTGTTCCCGGTCTGCCTGTGGCTGGCCACGATCTGGCCCGCCTGGTACTGGGGCGTGGGCATTTCAGCCGCGCTGTTCATTCTGGGCAGCTGGGATCTGCTGCAGAAGCGCAGCACCTTGCGGCGCAACTACCCGGTCATGGCGCACTTCCGGTATGGGCTGGAGTCGATCGGGCCGGAGATCCGGCAGTATTTCGTGCAGAGCGACCTGGAGGACGTCCCGTTCTCACGCCAGCAGCGCGCGCTGATCTACCAGCGCTCCAAGAACCAGATGGATGTGGTGCCGTTCGGCACGCTGCGCAGCACGTACGCGGTGGACTACGAGTGGATCAACCATTCGCTGGCCCCCACCGAAGTGGCAGGTCACGACTTCCGGGTGTTGATCGGACCCAACTGTGAGAAGCCGTATTCGGCCAGCGTCTTCAACATCTCTGCGATGAGCTTTGGCTCGCTGTCGGCCAATGCGATCCGCGCGCTCAATGAAGGCGCGCGTCGGGGCGGCTTCTATCACGACACCGGCGAAGGTTCGATCTCGCCCTACCACCGTGAGAACGGCGGCGATCTGGTCTGGGAGATCGGCTCGGGTTACTTCGGGTGCCGCGACGAACACGGGGGCTTCAGCGAAGAGCGCTTCGTCGCCAATGCCACGCACGACCAGGTCAAGATGATCGAGATCAAGCTCTCGCAGGGCGCGAAGCCCGGTCACGGCGGGGTGCTGCCGGCGGCCAAGGTCAGCGCGGAGATTTCGGCGACCCGCGGCGTGCCGATGGGGATTGATTGTGTGTCGCCGTCAAAGCATTCGGCGTTCAGCACACCGGTGGAACTGCTGCAGTTCGTGCAGCGGCTGCGGACCTTGTCCGGCGGCAAGCCGGTGGGATTCAAGCTGGCCATCGGCCATCCCTGGGAATGGTTCGGCATCGCCAAGGCGATGCAGGAGACCGGGCTGCTGCCGGACTTCATCGTGGTGGATGGGGCCGAGGGGGGCACGGGCGCGGCACCGGCCGAGTTCATCGACCACGTGGGCGTGCCGATGCACGAAGCGCTTCTGCTGGTGCACAACACCCTGGTGGGTCTGGACCTGCGCGACCGCATCAAGATCGGCGCGGCCGGCAAGGTCACCAGCGCATTCGAGATCGCCCGCACCATCGCGCTGGGCGCGGACTGGTGCAATGCCGGGCGCGGTTTCATGTTCGCGCTCGGCTGCATCCAGTCGTTGAGCTGCCACAGCGACAAATGCCCGACCGGCATTGCGACCCAGGATCCCAGCCGCTGGCGGCACCTGGATGCGACCGATAAAGCCAACCGCGTGCACAGCTACCACGAGAACACCCTGCGCGCGCTGCGCGACCTGCTGTGCGCAGCGGGGCTGCAGCATCCCGCCGAGCTCGGACCGGAGCACATCCTGCGTCGTGTCTCGCCGGTGGAGATCCGCTCGCTGGCCTCGCTGTACCGCTATCTCACTCCTGGCGAGCTGCTGCGTCGGGTGCCCGACCACGCGGTGTTCCATGACTTCTGGGGCGACGCCAGAAGCGATTCCTTCCAGCCGCCCGCGCGCATCCAGGCCTTGCGTGCAAGCAAATCGCGATAGCGATTTGCGGTAGCGCCGGCCGTTGGCCGGCCCAGGCGGTCCGTGGGC